>JAZKRN010000097.1:0-10231 GCA_036628655.1 Desulfohalobiaceae bacterium
CATCCAGTTGGCGGATGCCCTCATCGCAGCGACTGCCCAGGTGCATGCACTCCCTGTGCTCACCGCCAACGACAAGCACTACCGGGCCCTGAAAGGTCTTGACATCAAGAAGTTCAGGCCCTAGCGCGATGAAGCCACCAAGGTTTTATGCTAGGGGCTTAACACGCTTGGAGATGCGCTTGGCTTCTTCAGGCTGATCCCCTCGGCCTGCTCGCTGACCATTTCCTTTCTCCTCTGCGCCACCTTAAGACATGCCACTGAGGCGAAGGAGCCCATCGACACCATCAGGCCTCCTCCCATAAGCCAAGATGACGCAAAGAAGATAAGCCTGGCCGATTCTGGCAGCCAAGAGACAAAATCACGTGATGTCCCGTTCCTTTGGGGGGTCGATACTGGGAGAAAAATGCTTGGTGACCGCAAGCGGGATAGCTGATGCAGGGCAGGCTGATTGGGTCTCGAACCAATTTCTTTACCTGAACGCGAGAAGAGTTTGTAGAATCTACGTGATAAACAGGATGTTGCCGGGAAAAGAACTCGTTCTTTTTCCCGGCCTCGCATCAATCCCGTAAATCCTGTTCATCCTGTCCTTCTCTTTTTTTGGACGATCTCAAAGTCGCCACCGCGAATGGTCGACGGCGAGCCTGAGCTCCTCATTTTTCCCGTGCCGGGCACTGATCCATTCCGGCGCGAGCCACTGCGCCCTACTTGCCGAAGGGGCACTTGGGGAAGGTGCAGGCCTTGCAGCCCAGGCAGAGCCCGCCTTCGGCCATACCCGCCAGGTCCTTTCTGGTTACTTCCACGTCCGCCAGGAGCAGGGGCAGCAGAACATCCAGGCTCGTTGCCTCGTGGAAAAGGGCGCAGGCCGGGACTCCCATCACTTTTGCCTCCCCGATCCTTCCCAGAAGGGTCATGGCTCCGGGCAAAAAGGGCGCTCCGTAGAGCATGTCCGTGAGCCCAGCCTGGATAAGGCCCTGCCGGGTCACGTCGTCCGGGTCCACGGATAGCCCGGCTGTGGTGATGATGAGCTCCGCTCCGTGCTGGAGCATATCCCGCACGCTGTCCGCGATGGCCTGTCTCTCGTCGGGAACGACCTGGGAGTGAACCACGGAACAGCCGAATGGGGCCACCTTTTCCCGGATAATGGGAGCGAATCGATCCTGGACCAGGCCCCGGAAGACCTCCGTTCCACTCACGATGATCCCGACTCGCGCCCGCTTGAGCTGCAGGACCCGGAACAGGGGCTCCTGGCCGAGAACATTCAGGGCTTTATCCAACTGCTCTCTGGACAGATACAAAGGCAGGGCCCGGCATCCGGCCAGCACCTTGCCCTCCTGCACCGGAACGCGGTGCTGGCGCGCCGCGCACATGACCTCGGGGACCAGATTGAAGGCCTCGAGCTTCTCCCGGTCCAGGCAGAACAGGCCGTCCTGGTCGGCCCGGAAATTGATCTTTCCCTCCCTGGGCGGAGTGACATAGGTGACACCGGGTCCGGCCATTCTCTTCGCGAATTCCAGGACCGCCTCGTCCTCGTGGGCCCATTCCCGGGAGTCGCGGGCCATTTCCCGCACGTAGACCGAGGTGCGGCCCATCTGCTGCAGGCGGCAGACATCCGCGCTCCCGATCTGTTGGCCCGCGGAGAAGGCAGGCCCCTTGCTCTTGCCGGGAACGATCCGGGTCATGTCGTGTAGGGCGTGCTTGCCCACCGCCCGTTCCACGGGCACTGAGCGCGGGCGCCCTTCTCTGGATTCGGGAGCGGAGCCGAGGGAAGAATACGGGGCCTCTCCCCGGCACCCGGGGCAGATGCGGCCCTGCTGCTCGGGATAGGGTTCGCCGCAGACGGGGCAGCGGGCGATCCGTCCGGAGCTCTGCTTGCCCAGCAGCCCCGGATCCACTTGGACGGACTCCTCCTTCATGTAGGCATCTCCCGCCCTGGCGATCTGCTCCAACAAAAGATCGGAATCCTGCTCCTGTTTGGACTTGCGCTTGAAGAGCCAGGCCGCGATCTCCGGCCACTCCTCCAGCTTGTCCGGATCCACCGCCACGCGCCGGCCCTGGCCGGTGTACTTGTCGTACAGGCTCAGGGCGTAGCGGCCCAGATGAACGATCCGCATCCAGCCGTTGCCCGTGCTGCAGGGAGTGAGGAGCTGAACCGCATCCGGGAGGCACTTGGGGGTCTCCACCACCGCCTCGAACAGTGTCCCTTCAGGCAGGCCGCAGCGGGCCCGCTCCACTATGTACCCGCCGATGAGCACCCCCGGGGCGGGATAGCTGTGGAACCAGCGCACCAGCTCCCTGAACTCCTGGAAATCGTATTGTCCCACTGGCCGGGCCGTTTTCACCGTGCCTGCCTCTGTATCCATGTCTGTCTCCCGGGTTTGATGCATTGGATTTGTGCCGCGTAGTGTCTAGACCGCCAGATTGATCAGCAAAAGGGCCACAGGGATAATCCAGGCAATCGCCAGCGCCGGGACCAGGAGCTTGCGCTTTTTCACCAGCCCCCGCAGGCCGGACACGTTTTCGGGTGAGGCGATTTCCGCTGTCATCTCCGCCAGCTCCGGTGCAGCGGATTGAAAGCGCTCTAAGCTCCCCTCCGGCAGATTTCGGAGGAACTGATCCATGGCTACCGCCATCTGCTTGAAGCTTTTGCCGTTCTGCAGCATCAGCGCAAGCATCTCGCGCACATCCTGCCCGTCCACATCCAGATTCCAGGCATCCAGCTCCTCTTGGAGCTTCATAATAGCCGAGTTGCTCACCTTGTTCAGCTCTTGCACCAGATCCTTGACGCTTTCCAGTTGCCGAAGGGTGTAGTTGAAGTTGTGGATGTTCTTCAGGATCAGCACCAAGAGCTCCCGCACGTCCCGACCGTCCAATTGGACATTCTCCAGCTCAAGCTCCTCCTGCAGGGACTCCAGTGCTGTATTGCTCACAAGATTCAGGTCGCGAACCAGGTCCTGTAGAACCTCCCCCTGCTTCCTGGCTTCGCGGGAGATATCCACAACCGTGTCCAGCTTTTGGCTCAGCTCCTGGAGGGTGAGAGTGCTTTCCTCTGTCATAAGCCTTCTCCCTTGGCCTGACCACGATCAGGCTCTGTGTTTTCCGGCAAAGGACATATAGGGCGAGATGGGCAGATCCTGACCCTTGAGGAGCAGATGCCAGTAGGCCCAGCGGAACATCATCTTGCCGTAATGATTCATGCTGGTGTCCCGAAGCAGGCTGAAGGGACCGAGGCCGGGCATGGGGAACTGCCCGGGCAAGGGCTCGGTGGTATAGTTGAAGTCAATGAGCAGGGCCCTTCCAAAGCCGGACTCGATGAAACAGTTGGAGTGGCCGTCGTATGTGGGCAAGGGCTCCAGCCCGTCCATCCAGCGCAGTACGTTTTCCACGAGGAGCTCGCTCTCGAAATGGGCCACCGATCCCGCCTTGGAGGTGGGCACGTTGGTGGCGTCCCCCAGAATGAAGATGTTGTCGAATGCCTCGCTCTGCAGGGTGTGGTTGTTCGTGGGCACCCAGTTCAGCTCGTCCCCCAGGCCGGATTCCTCGAGGAAGGAGGCCCCTTTGTTGGTGGGTATGGACACCAGCAGGTCGAAATCCACCTCCCTGCCGTCATAGGAGACAATCCGCTGCTTTTCGTTGTCCACATGGCTCAAGGCAAACTCCGGGACAATCTCAATGCCCTTTTCATCGCACATGTACTGCAGGGTCCTCGAGGCGATGGGCTTGGTGAAGGGACCATCCAAGGGGGTGGCGAAAAAGATCTTGACCTTGTCCCGCATTTCCCGCTCGTGGAAGAACCAGTCCGTCAGCATGACGAATTCCGGCGGAGCCACGGGGCACTTGACAGGCATCTCCGCCACATTCAGCACGATATTCCCCCCCTGGAAATTGCGCATGGCCTTCTGCAGCTTCGTGGCCCCGTCTATGGTGTAGAAGTCAAAGATTTTCTTCTGCCAGAGCTCGCCGGTCAGCCCCTCCTGCTCCGAGGGATCGACGTTGCCTCCGCTGGCGATGATCAACAGGTCGTAGGTAAGCTCCCCGTTTTGCAGATGGACCTTGTTCTTTTCCGGGTCCACCCTTTCGATGGGCGAGACGACGAACTTGGCCTCTCTCGGCAGGAAGCTCTCCCTGGGCTTCACCAGGTCCTTTTTGTCCTTGTACATCCCAAAGGGAATGAAGAGCAGACCGGGCTGATACACGTGCTCCCTGTTCTGATCCACAACTGTAACGGAGTGCTCGTTGTTTTCGATTTCATGACGCAGGCTGTCGCACAGCCTGTTGGAGATCATGGTCCCGGCTGTGCCCGCTCCCAGTATGACAATTCTCATACATACCTCCATTTGTCGGGGCCGCGCCCCGCATTCGCCGAAAAGGGCGCGGGGTTGCGGCTCATTCCACCGGCTCCGATGTCACCTGTCGCCTCTCACTCTCCAGAAGCCTCCAGGTCAACCGGGTGAGCTCCAGATAAAAGCCCATCTCCGTGTTGTTTTCCACATTTTCCGCGAACATCGGAAACCACCGACCGATGTGGCGATCCAAGAACCACGCGCGCTGCTCCCGGAAGAACGTCTCCTGGTCCGCATCCCGGCTGTTACTCTCCTGAAACCCGAGGTAGGCCAGAAATTCCAGCTCCGCGGCCACGTGGTCCGGAGGGCTGGTGAAATCCGGGGACATGTCCAGGCCGCATTCCCGGTAGATGCGTTGGGCCTCGGTTGTGGACTCTCCCATCATCCGGCCCTCGTCCTCCAGATAGACTGATCCGAAGGGCGGGGCCTCGAGCTGGAAGGGACCCAGGAACAGTCTGGAGTACTCCTTGAGCAGCTCCTCACGGCTCTGATACTGGAGCTCGTTCAGCATCCGTCCGGCTTGGGCGACGGCTTCGGATCCCAAGGGACGCACCGCCTCATACAGGGCCCGGACATTTTCCGACAGCTCCGGTCCCGGCTGGTAAAAGCATCCCGCGACCAGGGACAGGGCCCGAGACAAAGCCGGACCGCTTTCCGAGAGACAAGTGTATTCCTTCATAATACTGCTCCGCCTTTTTTCTGTGCGGCGCACAAAGCCGCGGGGTTGCCTCCCCTGGATGAGGAATGCCCCGAAAGAGGGCCGGCATCATCCCGGAATCCGACGAGGCGGCTCGAAGCGCTGGAGGAGCGGGACCCGGAGACAGGACCTCCCCGTTCCCGGGGAAGGCCCTGTCCGGGATTCCGCCTTGATGTCAGGAAAAGCCCCAGATCACGTTGATTGTCACACGGTCCCGGAAGATCGGGCTTCTCCGTGGGAGGTTTCGTCCAGCCTCAGGAACTTCTCGCCCAGGGTGTACAGAAGGAGCATCACGCACAGGCCCAAGATCCCCACCAGGATTTCAAAGACGCTGGGAAAATAGGACAGGACCTCGGGCAGCCCTTCTCCCTTGGGGCCCACCGGCCTGACCTGGCCCCCGATAAGGATCTGCATGTGTACGGCGAAGATGCCGATCAGGGTGATGGCCGAGGCCACTGTCTTGGCCCAGGCGGTTTGCCGCAGGGTCTGGCTGATCATGAGCAGATAGGGGATGATCAGAAAGAGGATGAGACTGAAATTGATCGCGGTGGCGAAGTCCGGAATGGTATATCCCGCCCCCAGAGCCAGCTTGAGGAAATAGAAGAGCAGGGCCACACCGATGACGAAGGAGAACTTGCGGGCCAGCATGTTCATGGCCGTGTCCGCGAGCTGGGAGCAGCTCGCTTTGACCAGGGAGCAGGCGCTGACGTAGAAGATGAGCAGGGCCATTCCGGAAAGCAGGGCGATGACCAGGGAGAAGACCGAAATGAAGGGCCCGAAGTAGGTGGGCCTGGCCTCGGTCAGGCCGAAGACGGATCCGAGCATCAGAGCCGCGAATATCGCGACCACCATGGAGGCCATGCCCGCATAGCGGCTCAAGGTGGAATGCCAGTCACCGGTGTGCATACGCCACAGCTTGACCAGGAGAAGGAGGAGCTCAAGGCTGTACAAGAGACCCATGTACCAGATGGGGGAGGTGAGATTCGGTGAGAACAGAAAGTAGATCATGTGCAGAGGGGAGCCCAGTTCCAGCCCGAGGGAAATGAATCCCCCTATCAGGGTGGCGATGGCCAGATAGACCGTCCTCTTGGCCAGGGGCTCGTACTGCTCCATGTTGAACACAAGCGGCAGGGAGGCCACCATGGACATGCCTGAGCTGGCCAGGGCGAGAAAAACATACACCCCCAGGGGCAGGGTCCAGATGATCACGTCGTTGGCGTTGAACAGATAGTGCCCCTGCACGAACAATATAACCGCCGCGACCAGCCCGATGCCGATGCCGGCCAAGAGGATGATCATCCAGGGGAGGTAGAGTTTTCTGGCTTCATTCATGACACCTCTCCTTTGGTCTGACCGTATGTTCCGGGGTTGAAGCTGCGGATGTAGTAGATCTTGGGCTGTGTGCCCAGATGCTCCCTGAGCCTGTAGGATCTGTACTTGCCCAGCAGCCTGGAGACGGAACTGGACGGATTGTCCAGATCACCGAAGATGCGCGCCTCCGCTGGGCAGGCCTCCACGCAGGCGGGCATCAGCCCCTTCTGCAGGCGGTGGTCGCAGAAGGTGCACTTCTCCACCACCCCCTTGGGCCGGATCCCGTCCAGCGTGCTCTCCCGCTCCGGATTGTAGTACGGGGTGTAGTACCCATCCACCTGGGAGACCATTTCCTGGGCCGTGCTGGTCGCCCCCTCGATCAGGGTCTCGTTCTCCCGCCACTGTGGATGCGGCTTGCGCCAGTTGAAATAAATCACCCCGTAGGGGCAGTTGAACATGCAGTACTTGCACCCGATGCACTTGTCCGGATTGTGCATGGTGATCCCGGTCTCCGTCTTGTGCAGCGCCTGGGTGGGGCATCCCCGAACACAGGGCGCGTTAGCGCAGTGATTGCACAGGGTGGGGATGTAGTGATAGCGCACATTGGGGAAGGTCCCCACCGTTTCCGTAATCTTGTAGGACCAGTAGATGCCCTCCGGTGTATTGTTCTCCGTCTTGCAGCCGATGATGCATCCCCCGCATCCCACGCATTTCTGGTGATCGATAACCATTGCCCATCGTGTCATGTCCTGGCCTCCTTACGCTTTGTCCATCCGGACCCGAACGGTACCGTAGTAGGCGGATCCCCCACTCAATCGGTCGTAGTCCGCGGGGATGATGTAGTTGTTGTTCCCGCCGCGGGGCTGCCTGCCAAAGACCTTGGCCGCGAGGCGGCCGTAGGCCCAGTGCCCCTGACCGTAGCACTTGGCAACGGTCCCGGGCCGGACACCCTCCCAGAGCCTGGCAGTGCAGCTGATCTCCCCAGTGGGTGAGGCGATCTTCACGGAATCGCCGTCCTCGAGACCCAGTTTTTTTGCGTCCGCGGGATTGATCTTGGCCACGTCGGCATTCTGGCGCTCTCCGGGATCCAGATCCTTGAGCTCGTAGTACCAGGAACAGTTGGCCGTGCGTCCCTCCCGATTCAGCCTGGCCTTGTGATCCACAAACACGAAGGGGTATTCCTCGGGGTTCCCGTGCACATAGGGGTCCTCGGAGTGGGGGACAAACCCCCTCTCTCCGCGGGCCTGGTATTTGCAGACCTCCAGGACACGATCCACAGTGGTCCCGTGCTTCTTGGCGTGCTTTTCCAGGGCGTGCTTGAGGGTCTGGGAGTAGAACTCGAACTGGCCCGTCTCCGTGGCCATGTTCCCCCAACGCTCCCTGAAGGGATAGGGATCCGAGTTCCAGACCCCGATCCTCTTGAACTCCTCCCAGCCCTCGATCTTGTCCCCGCCCTTCCACTTGGCCGGATTCCACAGCGGCTCGGTGGCGATCTTGAGGGCGTATTCCGCGAACTCCGATTCGTTCTCCGGGGCCTTTCCGGTCTCCGGATCGCGAAAGGTCTCCACATGATAGCGATGCAGCTTGTCGAAGCCCTTTTCCGCCAGTTTCTTGCCGATCAGGAAGGGAACTTCTGTCTCGTCGATCTTGTACTCAAAGGGCTTGTCCACGATGGGCTGCTGCAGCACCACGTGGCGGTAGGTATTGCCGTGGGACTTGGTGTAGCCCCATTTCTCGAACTGATGGTGGGTGTCCGGCAGGACGATGTCCGCGAACCAGGAGAACTCGGAGGCGTTGGTGGTGATATGCACCAGGAAGGGGATCTTGGCCAGGGCCTGGTCCCAGCGCTGTCCCTGCGGGGCGGAGAAGTTGAAGTTGTTCATGTAGCCCATGGCCACCTTGATCTCGTAGGGGTCCTCGTCATTGATGGCGTCCGCGGCCCTGTTCGTGTTCACCCCGCCGCCGGACTTGCCCTTCTTGAGGCAGGGATACTCCAGGCGACCGCGCTGATCGATCTTCTCGTGGTCCTTGCCCTTCTTGGCGGTCTTGTCCAAGTAGTCGGAATAGTCCGGAAAGTCCTGCAGATACACCGTGTTGGCCTTGAGGCTCCCTCCCACGTTGTCCACGCCGCCGGTGAGGCCATTCAGGGCGTGGCAGGCCATGCAGGCGTAGGCGCTGCGGACCTGCATGCTCGGCCCGCCCCCGACCCAGGACAGGACATTCGGGGCGGATTGGGCGAACTCCTTCGCCACTCTGCGGATCTGCTCCGCGGATACGCCGGATTTCTCCGCGGCCCATTCCGGAGTCTTGTCCTTGAGCTCGAGGTTCCACCACCGGACCAGGCCGTGGGTGTATTTTTCCTCGAATTGGCCCTCGTCCACTGTCTCTCCGGGGACAAAGCGGTTCTTCCCGTCGGTGAAATCGCCCACGAAATCCCGGTACCACAGCCCTTCCGCGAGGATGACATGGGCCATGGCCACGGCGAGGGCCCCGTCGTATCCCGGCTCCACAGGGAGCCACTCGTCAGCCTTGGCCGCGGTTGCCGAAAGCCTGGGCTCGGAGATGGCCACCTTGGCCCGGTCCAGGGCCTTGCCCCAGGCATTGCTGTAATAGGAGACCTGGCGGTTGGCGGCCAGGGGATCGGCGCCCCAGAGCAGCATATAGCGGGTGTTCTCCACGTCGTACTGCCGGTAGGCCCAGAGCCCCTCAGTGTAATAGGGGCCGAACTTCTCCCCCTCCGCGCAGAGGGTGCTGTGGGAGATGTTGTTCGGCGAGCCGATGATCCGGGTCATGGACTTGTACAGGACCCCGCGCATGTAGGTGTAGCGGCCGCGGAAGAGCGCGTACTTGTGAGTTTCATCGTTCTCGCGCAGCTCCAGGATCCTGTCCGCGATGGTGTCCAGGGCCTCGTCCCAGGAGATGGGGACGAAGCCGGGATCCTGGTCCCGTCCCTTCTTGGAATTGGTCCGCTTCATGGGGACCTTGATCCGGTCCGGGTCGTAGACCTGCTGCAGACCGAGGTGCGCCCTGGGACAGCTGGCCTCCCCGTTCACCTTGGAATGGGGGTTGCCCCGGACCTTCACCGCCCTGCCGTTCACCACGTAGACCTGCTTGGAGCACCAGGAAGTGCAGCCCTGGCAGTTGGCGGGGAGCCACTGCCCGGCCTCCCCTGCTTCGGCCGCCCGGGCCGAATTGGTCCGGACAAAAGCCCGCAGGGCGGGCATCCCGCTGAGAAGCGCCCCTGTCGCGAGAGTCCCCTTCACGAAGCTCCTGCGGGTAATGCCCCTGTCCTGTGTTGTCGCGCAGCTTTCCTCGTACGGGAGATTCATAGATCCTCCTTATGGTTTTCGCCCTGCCTTGCCCTGCATTCCAGTCACCGCCTCCCTCTGCCGTCGCTGGAAGCAGCGGTCAGGACAAATTCCTGCTTTCCAGAAAAGCCTGCAGCAGAATGCGCAGCTCCAGCTCCTGCAAGGGCTTGTGCAGGCTCGCGAAAATATGGGCCCGCATCGCCTGCCGCAGCTCCGGATGGAAAGTGCGGCTGGAAAGAAGGATGACCGAGCAGTCCATCCCGGCCCGCTCCAGCCTATGAAAAAAGACCTCGTCCATCGGCCTGGCATCGAGGTCCAGGAGAAGGAGCGCGTCCTTCTCTTCTGCCAGCGCGCTCAGGCAGGCCTCCTCGTGGTCGACGTCCTGCTTGCGGAACCCGAGATCCCGCACCAGGGCGTCGACAGAGGTGCTGCTGCTTTCATCCATACCGAGGGTGACCACCTTGGGCTCGGCCACATCTCTCTCCCCGATTGATTCTTCCCGCATAGCGCGCTGCGCTGAACCGCTATTCCCGCCGAAACGGTCCTTTTTCCAATAAGCAACAATCGGGCCAAAC
>JAZKRN010000098.1:0-10212 GCA_036628655.1 Desulfohalobiaceae bacterium
CGGGGGACTGATGCAGGGCGAGTAGGGAGTTGGGGGTCGGATATCGGAGGTCGGATATCGGGGACCTGAGCCGGAACCGGTGATCCGGAGCTAAAGAATTGGTGGTCTCGGGCGAGGGCGGAGGCCATCATTTACAAGACACCGCTGTTCCGGATGACCCCGGCGTGTCCCCGAGGCTCGGCCGGGTGACCGCGGCTGTCCGACCTCAGACAATGGCGGGCGGCGGTCCTTGGTTGCATGTTCAGGGGCAACCCTCTGTGGATTGCCCCTTTTTACACGAATGCATGCAACGGATTCCTGATGAGCCTTATCACGAAATTGCGCTGTTAGCCTCAGCCCTCCCCCTTCCTATTCGTGTCGAGCTCTCCTGTTTTCATTCTTACCTCGTGCCGAACCCTCTCCCCGGAACGGGAAACGTGCACCCCGCGGGTTTTAGCTCTGCATGGGAAAGCCGGCGTCCTGCCAGGCCTTTACACCCCCCTCAATGACCTTCACGTTCAGATAGCCTTCATCCATTAATCTCTTGGCCAGACCGGCCGAAGTGTTTTCCTGGGGTCAGTTGCAATAAAGGATGATTTCCTGATTTGCATCAATGCTGCCCAGATGGTTGCGGAAGGAAGGCCAGCTCACGGAGCCTTCCAAAAGCAGATTGGCGCACTTGCTCTCGTCCCCGTAGGCGCAGACCAGCTTGGCCCGTCCGGACCGGGTTTCTTCCCAGGCGTATTGGGGTGAAATGCGTGTGATTTCAGTCATAATACCTCCCTTTTGCTATGGGGGTTTTGATATTCTTGGAGTGGAACCATGTGCACCCGTTTCGCGCGACGGTGAAAAATACCCCTAAGTACAGGAATCGTATACTATGGTGAGGGAAAAACAATGTCGGGTCAAGGCGGTTGCTTATTAGGTGCTCGAGTCTGAGCCATCATCGCGCCCGCCCCTTTGTTCCAGCGCTGACCTAGTTATCCTGCTCACGCTGTTTCCTGCTAGGAAGCCGGCGTTTCCATCTCCGACATCCGACTTCCGATCACCGATCTCCGACCTCCGGTCCCCAAATTGCTGGCACTCAGGGGTATCCTTCTCATCATATGCGTTCTTTGACTGGAATCGGAGCGGCAAAATCGGAGGAAAAAACGCTGAACTGTGAACGCAGTAGGTTGAATTCCGAGCGGAGACGGAGAACGCAAAAAAGGACCCAATATGTGCATTAGTAATGTTTATTAAATAGTAAATATTATTATTTAGAATGAAGATTTTTTTGTGATGTCAAGCACGTGTCTCGTCTTACCAAATAAAAACGTGATTGGGACAATACTTAAGTTGAAGCGGGAAGAAATACATAAGCTTTTGATCTTGTTGCATTACATATCAATACTGGAGAAAAGAGACAGCGCGTAACTCAAACATTAACGTGGGTACTTTTAAAAGTTGGCAGTGTAGGCAATTATAAAGAAAATTTGTGAACAAATTTACTCAAACATGTTTGAGATTGAGATAAGATAAAGAGATTTTGTTACAAGAATGTATATAACAAATAATTGATGAGCGATGATTTGTACTATTTGTTTGCAATTTTGCTGTATTAATTTGTAAGAGAATTTGCATTAAAGATTGTGTCCATATTGCCGATAACCACTGTACGTGAATCTTATTTCCTTGAAGGTGGTTTTGGAAGGCTAGAGCTTCAGAAAAGGATAGGGAATGATTTTGTTTGACGCACTTTTTTATCATTTTGTTATGGTAAATTGGAGGACAAAGGGTTGACATGATTGTCGACTTGATTATTATGAAATTTGTGAGGGGATGCATTGCGTTTTGTCGCAAGGGATAAGGCTTTCAATTCTTTCAAAGTTATAGACTTGCAGCTATAGTGCAGCTTTAATATAGACATGGTTTAATTGGAAACACAACACTCATTAAGTTGCAATGATTGAAAGCGTTTTTCTTTTGGCTGAAGCTGAGATCATACATGTAAAGCTGTTGCACACATGAACGGAACTCAGGAGTTACTTCATAGTTGAACTGATGAATGTGTATATGTTTTGGTGAAGGAACATATGTGGTTAAGCAGGTTCAATCAAAACTCATTAGAGTGTTCTGTAGATCACAGATACTGAATATTTTTTTGCAGACGCATGAGGGTGTAGGAGTTGTTCGGGAATAATCATACAGAGAAAGATGTCGAGCGCCTCATCTTTTGGAAAACTAAGCTCAAACAGGCGAGGAACTTGAAATGAAAGTGCGTATGCGTTTTTAGGAAACCTCTAAAAATACGTGAAAGGCGCCATTATGTTCACAGGAACATGCCGCATTGTGTGGGAGTGCCCGAGCTGTGGGACAATCTATGGCGGCGTCGTTGAAGGCGGCGTGGTCAAGCTCTGTCAGTGGTGTCCCCATCGCGGTGTTTGCGATGCAGCTGAGCGGGATGATATCCCCAGAGCGGAGCGGCTGTGTCAGAGCTCCGAATGCATTTTGGCCCAGGTACTGAACGGATACTCTCATGCAAAGATTTGACGAATAGCAGCCTGTTGAAAAAGTCCTTATCAGGCAAAGCGTTCAAAAATCTCGTGGGTCAAGCGCGACCCGGCACTCACTTTCGCCCCCGAAGTTCAATATATTACGAGCAAACATAAAAAAAGTGAGTGCCGGGCAAGGTCGTAGTTTACCCCGCCTGCCCCGTAGCTCAGCCTTGTGATGCTACCGGGGTGAAACCTTCTTTTGTTTCACTGGGGCGTAGTGAGCCTCCATGAGAGCTTGAACTTTTAGAAGCAGCGTAGCACGTGTACGATTTTCAACGCCCTGATAGGGTGCAGTTGTTTCAGCGCACAGGCTGTATCCGCTCTGGCCAGTATCGAGACGTACTCCTTCGGGTTGATCCGAATGCATTGGCCGCTCCGCAAGGACATGCGTGACCGCGATGGCACACTAAGTCCGTAAACAGGTATACGTACGACCACCACCTTTCCGGATAGCCAATCCGGATAATAGCGGCCAAAACGTATTTCATGCAGGGCCGCAGCGAAGAATGAGCTCCGGAGATTGATTGTTTGAAAACGTATCGCGAAAAGCGAATCACAAGGATTCCTTTGACAATCGGACCACTTGTACAGCCCTGCCGTTTTTGTGCCCCTGAGCTTGGGCCGTGCCCCTTTTTGGGACGAAAGCTGGCCACGATGGCAGCAATCGGCTCCCAGGAAGGGCTGATGAGAAAGCCTGCGCAGGAAATCTGGGGGATGCGGTGATCCGTATCCCCCTTTTTTTTGTCTGAGGGGCCTTGGCCGGGTAAGCGTTCTTCGTTCCCTGTTATTGGTTTGTCGATTTGGCTTGAAATGGTATACTCAAAATGAATGAATGTGTACCTCCTCGTCATGGAGACAGCCCACGCAGCGGCGGTTCGATTACGGGAATCCGCGCGGAATGGAAGCAAAGATTCGGGAGGCGTCATTCATCCATATATCTCTGATCAATAAGGAGGGCAGGCATGGACGAGTACATGAAAGAATCCCTTGAGATCGCCAAGGCACAGGCGAAAGTCCGGAATATGACCGAGGACGAGATCGCTTCGCTGGTGCAGAACCTGGCGAACAGCCTCAGGAATCTGGAGGCGGGCAAGCCGGCAGAAGGATCCAGGCAGCATCAGGAGCCGGCTGTGGATCCCAAGAAGGCTATTCGTGAAAAATCGGTCATCTGCCTGGAGTGCGGTGCGTCCTTCAAGCTCCTCTCCAAGAAGCATCTCGCCCAGCACGAACTTACTCCGCAGGAGTACAAGGAGAAATGGGGCTTCAAGAGCAATCAGGCCCTTGTTGCGAAGTCCCTCTCCAGGAAGCGCAGGCAGAAGATGCAGGAGATGGAGCTCTGGAAGCGGCGCGGGGTCGTTAAGGCGTAGGTCGGGTGCCCTCTTTCCTGGAATAAAGGCTTGAAGCGGCGCGGCTTTCTCGGGCCGCAGCTGCAATGCCCCCTCCCTTTTTTTGTGTTTAAAAGGCCCCGCGTTGAGCGGGGTCTTTGCTCTTTGGGGCACCTTGTCCCGCCCCTGCCTTTTCTCCACTCGAAACCATTGTGCACGGACGCGGGTGGTTGTCTTGACATATCAAAATTGTTGCGATGACGTATGCAGGAACACACGAAACGCCACCCTGCGAAGGAAAGAATGAAAGCGGTAATGCGCAAAGCGATCCACCCAATTCCCCTGCTCGGGATTTGCCTCCTCGTGCTGCTGCTCGGCTGCGAGGGCGTCAATCTGCGACAGGCCAAGGAGGCCGGCGAGGACGCGGTCAAGGCGGTCACCCTGTCCGAGGAACAGGTCCGGGAGCTGGCCCGGCGGGCCGCGGAGAGGGCGGACGAGGAGCACGAGCTCGCCCCGCCCGAAAGCAGCTACTCTGGACGCCTCGAGCGCCTGGTCCGGGAACACGGCGAGGAGGAGGGCCATTCCTACGAATACAGGGTCTATCTCTCCTCCAAGGTGAACGCCTTTGCCATGGCTGACGGCTCCATACGGATCTACAGCGGGCTGATGGACAAGATGAGCGATCAGGAGCTTCTGTTCGTGCTCGGGCACGAAATGGGGCACGTGGTGGAGAACCACATTATGAAGAAAATGCGGGTGGCCCTTGCGGGCAGCGCCCTCCGCAAGGGGATCGCCTCCCAGGAGAACGTGATCGGCGAGCTTGCGGAGTCGCAGCTGGGCGGGCTGGTCAACAAGCTCATCCAGGCACGGTTCTCCCGGGAGGAGGAAGAGGAAGCGGACCGATACGCTGTGCGCTTCATGCAACAGGAGGGGTACAATCCCCACAAGAGCGTCTCCGCCCTGAAGAAGCTTGGGGCCATGAGCGCAGGGAGCTCCCTCCTCTCCAGCCACCCCGCCCCGAAGGCGAGGGCCGAGAAGGTGAAGGAGCAGCTCCGCTCCGGGTTGGAGGACGAGGAGGATACCGGGATCTGGGACACGATTTGGGGACTGTTGCGGACAATCGGTCACTGGGTGGTCGATGCGATCGCCTGGGTGATCGATCTGATTCCGGGGGTGGAAATCCCCTCCGAAGATCCCCAAAAGGCGATGGAGGTCTGATTGGTCTGTCCGGCGTGCTGGTTTTTTTCTGAAGACCAATGGGCTCTAACAAACCCGGCTCTTCGTCAACTCGTTGTGTGGTGCATCCGACAGGGCTGTTTACGAACCATTGCTTCCGCTATGGTAACTATTCAGCACCTCCCTGGATTCAGCCTGAATGTTCGCGGGGTTTTTTGAATCTATCCAGCGTAGACTCTGTTCGATTTTCTTCGCTCGCCACGTGGGGGAAACCCGACCGTGAAAATGCTCATCATGGACTCAAGCTCATTACTGAAGGTGTTTTGCCGAGCCTTGGAACAAGAGCAGCGAAGGAGAGTCGGGTGGGGGCAGGGATGCCCCCACGTGGCGAGCGTTAGAAAATCCAGAGTCGGAGGTTCAAGATTCAAAAAGGCCCCGCGAACATGTCGGTTTCGGAAGATGGTGAATAGTTACCCGCTATGTGTCATTTTTCCTCTGTACCCTGTCTTCTGGCCAGCCCATAGCCTCATTTTATCAAAAGTGGAGATCCCGTGCTCACCGTCGACTCCGGCATCCCCCACGAGATCAGGCAGCGCTTCGAGGATGAATACGCCGCGATCCGCTCCCTCGTGCCGGATTCCAAGGCCTTCGACTCCGCGCGCAAGCACGTGTGCTTCAACAACCGCTTGCGCACCTCTGCCGGGCGGGCAATCCAGGACCGGAACAACCGGCACTGCTGGCGGATCGAGCTCAATCCCAAATACTATGCGACATACGGCCTGGAGCGGGTGATCGGGACCTACAGGCACGAGCTCGCCCATGTGGCGGCCTGGGTCTTTTATCGGGAGCCTGGGCACACCAGGAACTTCAAACGGTTCTGCGAGCTGTTCGGCGGCACGATGAATCCCGACCAGGCCGGGAAGCGGGCATCCGCCAACGCCACAACAGAGTATCTAACCACTCCCCCCAAGTGGCGCTACACTTGCCCCTCCTGCGGGCTCACTTTTACCAGAAAACGCCGGCTGCCGAATAAGACCATCGAGCGGGCCTGGTGCGTTCAGTGCCGAACACCGGCTCGCAAGCTTCTGAGGGAGCAGTTGCGGTAGGAAAGCAGACCAGCTGGATTCAGGACGGGCAGCTCGCTATGGCCCTTGGAGGAGCTCCGGGGGCTTTTTTTGAGCTCTCGGATTCAATGGACATCATGGAAAGCAGCAGTTGCATTCGAAGCAAGTGCGCTAATAACGTTATCGGTTATTGGAGAATTGGAGAATTGGGGAATGGGTAAAGAAAAATGCGTTCACCGCCCGCTCCCTTCGGTCGCTCGACGTGCGGGACATTCCCCGCGGCGGACCGTTGCCGCGGGGAAGGGCGCAGGCAAGCTTCGCTTGCCGCAGGCCCGCCGAGGCAGACCCGAGGCTGGGCCCTGTGCCCTGCAACGGTCTGCAGGGCACAATCCATGTCCCTCTTGTCCCCCAAGTCGAGTGAGCGCCAGCGAACGGGCGGTTCTCTGAATAGTGACGAGTGATGAGTTATTCGTTATTCGGATAAGGCTCTGGCCTTGATCACCAAACAGGGATTCTCAATTAATCCGGCCTCGAAAAAGAACTGTAAAACAGGTGCACATTCATATTGCAACTGATCACGGGATTTCATCCGCTATGGAGCTGTGTAGACACTCCGCTACCGCTGGGAAAACAACAACCAGAACATTCCCTTGCCTTTACAGAGGGATCCACTGCATTCGTCCTCGCTTATGGCTTTTGCGGAAGAGTTGACTGAATAGTATTTATCACCATTATGATGCCATGCACATATCTCAAAAGTATCGTTGGAACCGGAATATCCAATTTCCACATTGTCTGAGGACTCAAAATCAAGAGCTAAAGTGTCGATTTCAGTTGGGCTCCCTCCATTGAAATAGGAATCTCCTTGTGGAACAGAGTGTCCTTCTAAACTGGTTTTGGTCGTTTTTAACTCGCTCTGTGCAGCTGTATTCATTGCCGATGCCCTGTGTTGCGAATAGAGCGAGACCGCGATTGAGGCCAGAATGGCGATGATGGCAACTCCAATTATCAATTCGATCAGCTCGAATCCCATCTGCCGCAAGATTTGCGTGCTTAGTGCCCTTTTTTGCATCCTGCCTCCTTATTTCCCCCATGTATGAGAACATGATTCATGATTGCAGGCTCTAGTCTTCACCAATGCAATTGCTGTTCCTTCAATCTTGACTTTGAAAGAATCGATTCTTCAGCTTGAAATGAATAATCTCTTTGCCGGTATATCTCAGTTTCTGTCCCATGGGCCATTCGTTGCTTGTCGAAATCTTTGAATCAGTCGTTCCAAAAAATTGGTCTTTGGTGACAGGATACGTCACCTTCTCCACATCTGAGCGTGTGCAATGCCACGTGATCCTTATGTCCCAGTACACACGCTTCAGGATTCCCGGCCCCTATAGGTCAGGCTTGCGTCTGGTTCTGGAGAAGGGTATTGACCCCAAAGGCGCGGACACAGACTGAACCCTTCCAACAGGCCGTCCGATTCAGGAGAAAAGGAGGAAGAATGGCAGCGATCCCTATATGGCTCGTCTGGCTCATTGTTGCGATCGCCCTGGTCCTGGTGGACATCTTCGTGTTGGGGCTGCAGTTCATCCTGGTCGTCACCGGCATCGCCGCCCTGATTGCGGGGGCAGTCTCCGTAGCCGGCCTCGGTTTCACCGGACAGATCTGGGCCTTTGTTCTGGGCGTGCTGGTGCTGGTCCCGGTGTGGATCTTTCTTTCGCGCTCCGGGTTTTTCAAAAAGAAGCCCGGGCCCCGGGAACAGGGCTGGGAAAAGGGCGCCGAGGTGGAAGTGGTGCGGCAGGGGGACCGTCTGGTGGGCAAGCTGAAAAGCGACTCCTTCCCCATACGACTTGCCGACGACAGCCAGCCCCGGGAAGGGGAGCGGCTGATCGTGGACCGGATGGAAGGAATCACCCTGATCGTGTTCCGACAGGAAAACAGGTAAACGCAAAGGATTGCTTATGACCGGAGTATTCGACCTTTTGGGTGTGGGGCTGATTGCGGCGATCATCGTCGGAACCGGAGTGATCGCGTTCATCGCGAAGGGGCTGTTCATCGTCCAACAGAGCGAGGCCGTGGTTGTGGAGCGCTTGGGAAGCTACAAGAAAACCCTTGGCCCTGGAATCAATTTCATCATTCCGGTGCTGGATCGTCCCAGGCCCATCAAGATACGGCGCTATGAATCGAGCATGGGCTCCAAGGAGCTCCAGGAGCGGGTGATCGAGGAGACCAAGATCGATACCCGGGAGACGGTGCTGAACTTTCCCGCCCAGCCGGTGGTGACCAACGACAACGTCTCCGTGCAAATGGACGGAGCGCTGTATTTCCAGATCCAGTCACCGAAGAAGTCGGTCTACGAGGTGGAGAACCTGGTCCAGGCCATCGAGGTCCTGACCAAGACCACCCTGCGCGCCGTGGTCGGCGCGCGGGAGCTGGACGTTCTGTTCTCCTCCAGGGACGAGATCAACAACGAGCTCCAGAAGGTCATGGACGAGGCCGGGGATAAATGGGGCGTGAAGGTGAACCGGGTCGAAATCCAGGATATCCAGCTTCCGGAGGAGGTCGAGGAGGCCATGCGCCAGCAGATGACCGCGGAACGGAAGCGCCGGGCCACGGTCACCGAGGCGAACGGATACAAGGAAGCCCAGATCCAGCAGGCGGAAGGGGACAAGAGAGCGGCCATCGAACGGGCCCAGGGCGAAAAGGAGGCCGCCGTCAAGCTGGCGGAGGGCGAAAAGGGCGCCATCGAGAACGTGCTCCAGGCCGGCAGGGAATTGAATGTCACCCTGGATCAGTCAATGGTGGTGAACTACCTCATCGCCCAGAAGTATCTGGAGAAACTGCCCTCCATCGCCAAGGACGGCGAACGGGTCATCGTGCCCTACGAAGCGACCGGGATCCTGGGAAGCATCGAGTCTATCCAATCCCTGTTCAACGGGAATCTTTCGATCAAGCAGACATAGTCTGTCTTGAATACCCGCTGGGTACACACAACCCAGTCAGTAAGCTCAAAAAACTATACCGCCTGGATAAAGGTTTGGCACTTCCCTTTTTCTGCTGGTCCTGATCGGTAGTATACGAAAACCAATACTGTTGGTATAGTCAGACCATAGATTTTCAGTGGGAGGCCTGCCATGGGAGCGAAAGCTGCAATCAGTCCTTAAAAAGGTCAGTAAACAAGATTGCAGGCCAGGGTTATACGCGCTTCTTTGAAGTGGCATTGATCTGTGAGTCATGCTTTAGTCCACCTCAAAAAATAGAAACCACACATCCCATTCGATGGCTTAATTTTGAAGCCAGGCATTCAAGCGAGTAAAATTTCATTATATCTCGGGTGTGTAGACACTGTAGCTCCGCTGGGAACCTCCTTGGATCCAGGGTATGTCCCCATAGTTTAAAAAGATATGGCTGGTTTGGAGTGGCATACACTGATAGAATAAACCAAGGGTAATCCATTTTAGGTTATCACACCTGATCAATTTACATAGTCATTACCAATAAAAAAGGAGAGTGTTATGGCAATGTATACACCAAATAGAGTGGTTCTAGATGGAAATGGTCAAGTATTTATACTTCGTAACAATGAAACGAAGCCTATGAAATGTCCATTTAATCATGATGATTGTACTGATAAATGTCCGTTATTAACAGAGATTTATGATGAGGAAGATTATCACTATATAAAGTTATGCAATGGGAGTACAATACAATTTGCTCAAGATAATAGATAAAGATTAAAAAAATGTGTATAACAGTGTACTGAGAGCACATACTACTCCTGAGGGCTTATTGGCAGGCCACAAAAAAGGGGTTACGGCTTACCCGTAACCCCTTTTATCATGGTGGAGACGATGTCCATCACATTAGCATATCAACTTACTGTAATTTATATATTTATTTTGTAACTATATAAAAAATACCCCCCAAATCTACCCCCATAGGCAAGCTGCTCTCATCATTGAGGAATGGGTGCTCTTGAAAGAGGGAGGAGTGGGGCAAATAGTAATAGTAGAACTATCTCCTTCAATATCAAATTGTTATACAGCATCAAATTTCCATTTTTCCGCTTGCTAGGGATATGCCCTACGCGGAACTTCTCCAGAAGTCCTCACAGACCAAATATGAGCCTCTTCTTGT
>JAZKRN010000099.1:0-9988 GCA_036628655.1 Desulfohalobiaceae bacterium
AAGCCAAGGTGTATTATGAAACCCAGCGAAGCGCTCCACCCGCCTTCGCCTCGCGATAATTCCCCCCAATAAATCAGCAAGTTAAACACATTTTCATACAAAAAAACCAATTCATCTTTCACACTCAAAAAGAAACGAGGTGCCGGCCATGCCCGATCTCAAGTCCTTGCAGGGGTGGCGCTACCTGCAGGAAACCAAGTTCGACAAGAACTCCCTGTTCCGCTCCAAGCCCCAAGTGTCCCCCGCTGCCTTGTACAAGGTCTACAAGGGAGTCTCCCGCTACGAGCTCCCCCAGCCGCAATCCCTGCAGTCTCCGCTTAGCGAGGTTCTGGCAACGAGGCGCTCCAGACGCCGCTACGGGGGCAGGGAGATCAGCAGGCAGGAGCTGGCCGATCTGCTCTGGGCCTGTCAGGGCATAACCGCCCGCGCAGGAAGCCTGGATCTCCGCACGGCCCCCTCGGCCGGAGGCCTTTATCCGGTGGAGACCTATCTTCTTCTTTTCGGGGTGGAGGATCTTCCACCTGGGGCGTATCATTTCAATGTGGGCCAGTTCAGCCTTGATCTGCTTCGGGAGGGCCATTTCGGCAAGGAGATGTCCACGGCCTGCATTAATCAGCAATTCATGGGGCAATCTGCGATCAATGTCTGCTGGAGCGCAGTCTTCCGGCGCTCCATGAGCAAATACGGTCACCGCGGCATGCGCTATATCCTGATGGATGCGGGGCATATCTGCCAAAACCTCCTCCTGGCCGCGGAAGCCCTGGAGTTGTCGGCCTGCCCCGTGGCGGCCTTCTTCGACGATCAGGTCAACTCCCTGTTCGGCCTGGACGGTGAGGAGGAAAGCATGATCTATTGCACCGGTGTGGGCCCTCGGCCGGAATAATCCCTGTACGGACCACCACTGCGGAGGAGGCATGGACTGGAGAGAGACCAAGGCGGCACAGATCTACTATCAGACACTGGACCAATACATAGCCCCGTATGCCGAGAAAATCAGCCCGGATCAGGCGAGCCTGATCGGACTGGGCCTCGCTGTCCTGGTTCCCCTGGGATTCTCCCTGGCGGCTTTTCTCGGGGTTTTGCTCATGGCCCTCTCAGCGGTCTCTGACGGCCTGGACGGATATCTGGCCCGCCAACGGGGTGAACAGACCCGATTCGGCGCCTTTCTGGACTCCACCCTGGACCGGTTCGCGGACTTTTTCTACCTTATGGGATTCTGGGTCTATGTTGGCACTCTCGGCCTGGACACCTTCTGGATCCACCTCGGGCTCTTGTTGGCCCTGCTTGCCTCCTTTCTGGTCAGCTACAGCAAGGCCCGCCTGGAAGCCCTCGGAGGCAGATGCGACATCGGTCTCATGGATCGCACGGCGCGCACGATCTATCTCTTGGTCTGGGGCCTTGTGCTCGCCCTGATCCCTCCGGCCCGCATCGCGATACTCTGGATCGGGCTCCTTCCGTACCTGATTCTGGTGTTTGTCACGGTCTGGCAGCGAATAAGCCTGGCCAGGCGCGTGTTGGATCAGGAAGGGGAAACCGTCTGATCCAGAGGAAAAAGATATGACGCAGCAATACGACGTGATTATCGTGGGCGCGGGACCCGCAGGGCTCTTTGCCGCCCATTACCTGGCGAGCCATTCCGGGCTGCGGATCGCCCTGATCGATCGGGGCCCTTTGCCTCGACAGCGCAGATGCCCTGTGAATCAGAACCAGCAATGCATTGCCTGCGATCCGTGCCATATCCTGTCCGGTATCGGCGGGGCGGGTCTCTTCTCCGACGGCAAGCTGAACTTCGTCCCCAAGCTGGGACAGACCGACCTGACCCAGTTCATGAGCCAGGAGAAAGCCAGTGCCCTTATCGAGGAAACAGAGGCCATCTTCAGCGCCCACGGCATGGACGGTCCAGCATATCCCACCCATGAGGAGACAGCCAGGAAGATCCGCAAAGAGGCCCGTCGGGAGGGAATCGAGCTGCTCTTGATCAGACAGAAGCATCTGGGCAGCGACAATCTTCCGGAGCATATCGCGGAGATGCTCCGACGGATCCAGGAACGCGGTGTGGACGTCTTGTCCGGTACCGAAGTCACTGATGTGATTCTGGACCAGGGTCAGGTACGGGGAGTGGTCACTTCCGAAGGGGAATTGCGCGCACCGCGTGTCATCCTGGCTCCAGGCCGTTTGGGCTCGGAATGGATGGGGTCCCTGGCCCAGCGGAACGGAATCGGCGTCACCCAACGCGGCATCGAAGTGGGCGTTCGGGTGGAGGTGCCCAACGACATTCTTCAGGATATCACCGATATTATCTACGACCCCGCCTTCTTTATCCAAACCCGGAAATACGACGATCAGACCCGCACCTTCTGCACCAACTTCGGCGGTTTCGTCTCCCAGGAGAACTACCAGGACTTTGTCTGCGTCAACGGCCACGCCTACCAGGATCGAAAATCGGACAACGCCAATTTTGCCTTCCTCTCCAAGGTGGTCCTGACGGAGCCGGTGACGGACAATCGATCCTACGGCGAGTCCATCGGCCGCCTGGCCACGCTTATAGGAGGGGGCCATCCCATCCTGCAGCGCCTCGGGGATCTGAAGCGGGGAAGGCGGAGCACCTGGCACAGGATAAGCAAGGGCTATATCGAGCCCACCCTGCAGAATGTGGTTTGCGGGGACATCGCCATGGCCCTGCCGGAACGCCTGTTGACCAATCTGTCCGAGGGATTGGAAAAGCTGAATAAAGTGGTGCCCGGCGTTGCGAACGACGAAACCCTGCTCTATGCCCCGGAAATCAAGTTCTTCGCAACCCAGGTGAAGACGGACAATCAGTTGCAAACCGGCATCACCGGCCTCTATGTAGCTGGGGACGGGGCGGGTGTCGCGGGCAACATCGTCTCCGCGAGCGCCACTGGCCTTATTCCGGCCAAGGCTATACTGGGCGAGTAGGGGCACAGAAAGCCTTATCCTGTTTCCGCAAACATGGTAGGATCATCTCTTGAGGAAATGGCCTGTGAGGTGAGGTAGACCCAGAAACGCGAGCCGTCTCGTAATCACGAAGGACTAAGGAGGAGGAATATGCAATCGCTGCAGTGCACGGTTTCCGGAGTTGTCCAGGGAGTGAACTTCCGGTCCTGGACCAAGTCGCAGGCGGAAAACCTGAATATCAAGGGCTGGGTGCGCAATCTGAGCGACGGGCGCGTGGAGGTGCTGGCCCAGGGTAGCGAGGATTCCTTGGAGGAGCTGAAGAAAAGGCTTTTCAACGGACCGACCATGAGCCGTGTGGAAGACGTGCAATGCGAGTGGATCGACTACGACAAGGAGCACAGCGCCTTTGAGCTTCGGCTGTAGGTCGTAATCAAGCCGGTCCCGGGCTCTTTTCCCGCGGGCCGGCTCCCTTCCCCTGAGCCCGCCGTAATATCCTTCCGCTCTTGAGCGAGTCTCCGTTCAAGCTCGTGTCGTGTCTGACAAATGCGATCAGCCACTGGGCCAATGCGCTCAGTTGGAGCAGTAAGGAGCTTCATGGAGACCGTTTTGGGGCGGGGCGGATCAGGCCTGTTTGGCCTGCTCCGCAATCCGGGTAACCTGGCGGCCCACTGTTGTATCCAGGGATATTTCCCGCTCGATATTGGCAATCCCTTTCAGCACAGTGGAGTGCCTTCGATTGAACTGTTTCCCGATGTCCTTCAGGGAAAGGGTCGTAAACTGCCTGGCCATATAAAAGGCGGCATTTCTGGCGAGCACGATCTGTTTTTTCCGGCTTCGGGAGCACAGCTTATTCCGGGACAGCTCAAATGTTCTGCAGATGCACTCCGTGATTTTCTCCAGATCCAGCGAGGTGCATTCGAGGGCATAGTGCTGGAGCACATCCTGAACCAGATCCTGGCAGATTTTTTGATTCAGGAGTCTGGCCTTCATGGCCATATTTCGGACGCAGCTCTCCAGTTGGCGGATATCCTGGGTGATGCTGGAGGCAACGAGATGGGATATGTCCTCGGGGATGTCGATCTGGTAATTCCTGGCCTTGTTCTGCAAAACCCGCATCCGGACATCATAGTCCGGCTTTTCTATGGGCGCCAAAAGGCCGGAACAGAAGTAGGAGGCGAGCTGGTTGTCCACCTCCTTGAGCTCCCGGGGCAGAAAGGAGCTGGTGAAGACCACCTTGCTCCCGTTTTCCTCAAGGGCCTTGATCAGAGAGAGGAGCTCCTCCTGCATCTTTTCCTTGCTCTGAAAGAAATGGATATCTTCCAGAAGGAGCAGATCGACGTTTTCCCGGTAGCGTTTCTTAAAGGAGTCCAGGTCCTTGGATTTCAGGGCCCGGACCATTTGATTGGCGAACTGTTCCGATGAGGCATAGACCACGTTGATGAAGGCCTGTTGCTTCTGTTCGCACAGCTCGTTCCCGATGGCCTGCGCAAGGTGGGTCTTGCCCAGGCCCGGCCCGGAGCAGAGAAAGAGGTTGTCCTGCTCGAAGTTTGTCCGGCACAGGCTCGTGCAGGCCGCATAGGCCAGCTGATTGCTGGAGCCCACCACAAAATCGTTGAAGGAGTGCCGCCAGTTGACCTTTCTGGTTTTGGGGCCCGGCGTCTGTACCGGAAGCTCCATTTCCGAGCGGGTCCGGGACTTGATCAATGGGGCATTGGCCTCGGTCCCGGTATCTTTTTTCTCAGCACGCAGGACCAGCTCCGGCTCGAATCCGAGATGAGACGCGGCTGCAGACCTGATCTGATCCGCGAGGCGGTCCCGGACCCAGGAGACGACGAACTCATTGGGAGCAGTCAGAATCAGTCGCCCATCCTGGACTTCGCCCTGGAGAGGCTTGATCCAGACCTTGAATATTCCCGGTCTCAGCCGCTCATTGAGAATTATTTTTATTTCTTGCCATTGGCTTGCCATACGCTGGCAAGATTACTTATTGACCGGAATTTTTCAAGCGAATTGAGATGGAATGACAGCAGGGTAGGACCCTTGTTGTATGTCTTTTGTAACCGCTTGATTTGAAAGAGTATATACTTTAACCCGGAGCATTCCGAGTCTTTAACCGATGAGCGCTGAATAGAGACCGGGCGAGGGATCATTGAGTTTTCGACATTGAAATCCACAATAGTCCTCGCCAAATTCCACAAGTTAACTTTTGATTTTCTTTGAATTGCTTTAAAAAAATTTGTTGGGTGATACTTCAAAGATGGTGTCCTTTGTCCGGGCTCGTGGGGCAAATCATTCACAGCCTCGGAAGCCATCTGGGTGAGGAGCCTGGAGCCGCAGAGATAAAAGTGGAATTTTTTTTCGGAACCCTTTGACATGAAACAAGATTCTCAATTATATAAGGCGGAAAAGCGGGGTGTCCGTTCTTTTTGAGAGATCCCGGGCTGCGGGAATAGGGTGAGTGTGCCTTGGCGCTCCCCTTCCTGAGGAGAGCGTCTTGCGCCTTCAGGTGCGCCGCACGGGAAAAGTGGGCTCTCCGCGAACAGGGCTTTACCGGGGATTCCCCCTGAACCCTTTAACAAGGAGAGAGGGAGATGGCGTACGACGTTTCAAAAATGAAGGACTGGCAGATTTCCGAGGCCGCTGAGCAGAATATGCCCATGCCCGACGAGTGGCGGGACAAGCTCGGCCTTTCCAAGGAAGAGATGATCCCCATGGGCCGGCTGTCCAAGCTCGACTTCCTCAAGGTCATGAACCGGATGCAGGACAAGCCGGACGGGAAGTACATTGAGGTCACCGCCATCACGCCCACTCCGCTCGGCGAGGGCAAGAGCACCACCTCAGTGGGGCTCATGGAAGGCCTGGGCAAACGGGGGAAGAATGTTGGCGGCGCCCTGCGCCAGCCCTCGGGCGGCCCGACGATGAACATCAAGGGCTCCGCAGCCGGCGGCGGCAACTCCATCCTGATCCCCATGACCGAGTTCTCCCTGGGCCTTACCGGTGACATCAACGACATCATGAACGCGCACAACCTGGCCATGGTGGCGCTTACCTCGCGCATGCAGCACGAGCGCAACTACGGCCCGGAAAAGATCGAGCAGCTCTCCGGGATCCCGCCCCTGAACATCGATCCCAACCGGGTGGAGATGAACTGGATCATCGATTACTGCGCCCAGGCCTTGCGCAAATCGGTCATTGGCCTGGGAGGCAGGGCGAATGGATACACCATGGAGTCCGGGTTCAACATCGCGGTCAGCTCCGAGTGCATGGCCATCCTCTCCATCGCCACGGATCTGGCGGATCTGCGCAACCGCCTGAACAACATGACCGTGGCCTACAATCTGAACGGCGATCGCGTCACCACCGGCGATCTCAATGTCGGCGGTGCCATGACCGCCTGGATGCGGAACACCATCAATCCCACACTGATGTGCACCGCGGAGTATCAGCCCTGCATGGTCCACGCCGGTCCCTTCGCCAACATCGCCGTGGGTCAGTCCTCCGTTATTTCGGACCGGATGGGGCTGAAGATGTTCGACTACCACGTCACCGAGAGCGGCTTTGCCGCGGACATCGGCTTCGAAAAGTTCTGGAACGTCAAGTGCCGCAACAGTGGCCTCAAGCCCCATGTCTCCGTGCTGACCGCCACCATTCGTGCCCTGAAGATGCACGGCGGCGGCCCCAAGGTTACCCCCGGGCGGCCCCTGCCTGAGGAATACACCAAGGAGAACCTGGACCTGCTGGAAAAGGGCATGGACAACCTGATCCACATGATCAACGTCATCCGCAAGTCCGGGATGAATCCCGTGGTCTGCGTCAACTGCTTCCCCTCGGACACCAAGGAGGAGGTCGATCTGATCAAGAAGCGGGCCCAGGAGGCCGGAGCCAGGTGTGCCGCCTCCACCCACTTCATGGACGGCGGCGACGGCGCTCTGGAGCTCGCGGACGCTGTGATCGACGCCTGCGAGGAAGAGTCCAAGTTCGAGTTCCTCTATTCCATGGACATGCCGCTGCGCGAGCGGGTGGACACCATTGCCCGCGAGGTCTACGGCGGCGAGGGCGCGGACTGGTCCCCAGAGGCGGAGCGCAAGGCCAAGATGCTCGAAGACGACCCGCAGTTCCAGGACTACGCCACCATGATGGCCAAGACTCATCTCTCCCTGTCCCACGAGCCCACCTGGAAGGGCGTGCCCAAGGGCTGGCGCCTGCCTGTCCGGGATATCTATATCTATTCCGGAGCCAAGTTCCTCGTGCCAGTGGCCGGCACCATTCCCTTCATGCCCGGAACGAGCTCCGATCCGGCCTACACCAAGGTTGACGTGGAACCCGACACTGGCAAGGTCACCGGCCTGTTCTAGCCTTGCGGTGGTCATGCCCTTCCGGCGTTCCGGAACGGCCCTTGAGAGAGCCCGCAGCCCGAGGAGGGTTGCGGGCTCTTGGTTATTTATTTAACCTGCCTGGAAGAAGAGATGTTCCGATCAAAAACGCTTCGGCCGCAGTGACTTCCGGAGAGGGGAGGAACAGCCGTGACACCCTATGCCATTGACGGCCATGCCCATTGTGGAATCCAGGACAGGAGCCCCCCTCAGTCCTTTGAGGACTATTTCGCCCTTGCACAGGGAAGCGGCATCGCCAAGACGGTCATGTTTCCCCCGGTGATGGAGATCTACGACCGCTTCGATCCCCATTTCCGGGACAGCCCGGAGTGGCGGGAGCGAAGAGCAAGGGCGAACGAGTATCTCCTGAGAGCGGGCAATTCCGAGCTGGAGGTGATTCCCTACTTTTTCGTCTGGAACGACTTCGCCATGGAGGAGCTGCAGCCGGAGCACAAGGGAATCAAGTGGCACAGGCACGCCGACGAGCCGCGCTATCTGTACGATCATCCCCGCTGCCGGCAGATGCTGGACCTGATCCAGGACAGGCGGCTTCCGGTGGTGCTTGAGGAGGAGCTCGAAAATACTGTCTATTTCATCAAGGAGCTTGCGCCTGGGGCTATTGTCATCATTCCCCATCTGGGCGGGCTCAACGGCGGATACAGGGCCATCGCCTCCACCGGTCTGTGGGATCTCCCGCGGGTGTTCGCCGACACCAGCCTCGCATCCAGGGCGGAGATCCTGGACTACCTGCAGCGCTTTGGGGAGGATCGGCTTGTTTTCGGGTCCGACTTTCCCTTCGGGCATCCACGCAGGGAGCTGGACAAGATCCTGGATCTGGATATCCCGGAGAGCACCAGGGAAAAAATCCTGCACCATAACATACGGGAGCTGCTGGAGCTGGGTTGAACGTTCAAGAACAACTTTAATTTTCAAGAGTGAGCCCTGTTTATGGCCAGTATCGCAAATACGGAAAGACTCGCTGCGCTGACCTTTCAGCTCTACAGGGTGTGGGCAAGGACTCTCCGCTATGAGCAGGTCGGCTATGGCCCAATCGGGGCGTTGAGGAACAGAGACCGGGTCGTTTTCGCTCTGTGGCACGACGAGTTGTTCGCCCCGTGTTATCTGCATCTCAACGAGGGCATCATCGCCCTGGTCAGCGCAAGCAGGGACGGTGAGTTCCTGGCCCAGATCATGGCACGCATGGGATGCAATCTTTCCAGGGGCAGCAGCACACGTTCAGGAGTCAGGGCCCTGAAGGGGGCAGTGGACCTTATGGACCGTCTGGATAAGGATGCGGCGGTTACCGTGGACGGCCCCAAGGGGCCCAGGCACCAGGTCAAGGATGGTGTGCTTTATCTGGCCTACAAATCCGGGGCCTGGATCGTGCCCGTCCGGGTCCGTTCCAGCATGGTCAAGCGCTTCCACAAGGCCTGGGATAAATTCCAGCTCCCGCTGCCCGGTGCGCGGTGCAGGGTCATCTACGGCATGCCCTACAAAGTGGAGAAACTGCGCTCCGCATCACTCCCGGAAGAACGCCAGCGTCTGCAGGACGCCCTGCATGAGCTCGGCGGTTCAACCGAAACCGAAGACTGACCGGTCACATGCTTGTCAATGGCCAATGTGGGGCGAAATAACTCGCGGTGAAACCTTTTTGTGAACTGGTGGCCAGCCGCAGCTATTTTTGAACGATTTCAGGGAGGTGTGTCCTGGATGCGCGGCCCTCGAAAACACACTTTATTGTCCCCAGGCTCTGCGTGGGGACATGTCAGGGACGCTCCGCGTCCAGAATGAGCGCTGGAGCAGTCGGAGCACGTTTGTTCCCACGCAGAGCGTGGGAACGATAATCTGATTTCCACACACTGCCCCTGATCGTTTCATCCCTTTTTATCGACTCATCCTTCCCGTCCTTTCCTGTTTGCTCCTGCCTGAAGGTGCAAAAAAAATTTCCCGTGAATGCTCACGATGCGATAAATATGGATTGCCTAACAAATTGGTAGCAATGAGAGATACACAATTGTAAGGCCCTCCTAACTGTTTGCTTGCGATTCGAGAAGGAATGTTTCTGCTCAAAAAAGTGGGGGCGACATCGCAATAGGCCGGCCCAGCGCCAGCACTGGTGCCCTCCACAGGAGAAAGGCTTGCCTCCGCCAGCTGATCAGCTCCAGGTTTGTCCCTTCTTCGTCTTCCCTGTCCCGTATTGACGTTTGCGGAAAGAGCAGAGCGAAACGTTTCGCCGAGCCAGGCACCTTGAACATCTTCAGGCGTAAGTGCGCCCAGGGAGGTGGTTTTTGTATGAAAATGTGGCCAAGCTGTCGAATTATTTGGTGAAATTATCGGGCGCGAGGAGACGGGGATGTGCGCTGAAGCCGTGTTTCATAAACAGGCGAGCCCTTGTTGTTCGCGATATGGGGATCTTGCCGGTAGCGACGATGATATCCGCGATGCCAAGGGTACGATAAAAATATACGTTGTCCCGTGCGCAGAAATCGCTCGTTTGAAGCTGGTCCCAGTACTGGACGCCGGGATGAAACACAGGCATCAGCGTAATCCCCGACTCGCCCTGTTGAATGCAGCATAGCTGCCCTGCCGGAGGCAGGATTCAACAGGGCGAGCCTCGCGACATTTTCATGCTTGGTTGTGCCCAGGGTCGGCCCGGGAATGAGGGTTATAGAACATGTTAATCAAAATCAAACCATAGT
>JAZKRN010000100.1:0-9867 GCA_036628655.1 Desulfohalobiaceae bacterium
CGTTCCTCGTTGTTCGTTCCTCGTTAAAGGTTACGGGTTGGGCGTTCTTGGTTAATGACTGGAGAGTGCCGCCCGCGAACAAAAGAAAGCCCCCTGTCTGATCGCTTCCGGTCAGGCAGGGGGCTTTTTCGTGCCATTTCGTGCTCTTTCGTCAAACGTGTTCACTTTGTCCGGCCTCAGGAAGGGGCCATAGAGAGAGGCCGTATACAACGTAAGAAGAATTTTCTTTAAAGCGAAAGCGCGGATCAAAGATCCTACTTGGTACCCTCGCTGTCCACAAACTCGGGATAGGCGCTCATGCCGCAATCCATCAGATCCAGGCCTTCATACTCCATTTCCTCGCTGACTCTGATACCCATCACGCTTTTGATGGCAAGCCACACCACGAGTCCCGTTCCGAACATCCAGGCAAAGATCACCACGATACCGGCAAGCTGTCCCAGAAGAGTGGCGTCCGGATTGGAGAACAGGACTGCCAGTAATCCCCATACACCTATCACCCCGTGCACGGAAATGGCGCCCACTGGATCGTCTATTCCGGCCCGGTCCAGGGCGACTATGGAGAAGACCACGATCCCTCCTCCTACAGCGCCTATTCCTGAAGCAAGGATCATGGACGGCATGCTCGGTTCAGCGGTAATGGCCACCAACCCGGCCAGGGCCCCGTTGAGGGCCATGCTCAGATCCGCCTTGCCGAACCAGAGCTTGGACACGATCAGCGCCAAAACCAAGCCGGCAGCAGCCGCAATATTCGTGTTCGCAAACACCTGTGCCACCGCATTGGCAGATTCCACGTCGGAAAGCTTAAGCTCTGACCCGCCGTTGAAACCAAACCAGCCCATCCAGAGGATAAAGGTGCCCAAGGTGGCCAGTGGCAAGTTTGCTCCGGGAATGGCATTGATTTTCCCCCGGGGCCCGTACTTTCCGCTTCTCGGCCCCAATAAGAGCACACCGGCTAAGGCTGCTGCGGCTCCGGCCATGTGAACAATCCCGGAGCCTGCGTAATCGGCGAATCCGATCTGATCCAGAAAGCCGCCGCCCCAGGTCCAGTAGCCGTGTACGGGATAGAGCACTCCAGTTAAGATCACTGTGAACAGGAAAAAGGACCACAGTTTCATGCGCTCGGCCACGGCACCGGAGATAATGGACATGGCAGTGGCCACGAAAACCACCTGGAAGAAGAAGTCGGAAATGTCCGAATAATATGGGGCGTCCGCTCCGCCGGCAACAACCTGGGAAAGGGTGTTGTCCCCGCCGACCAGGAAACCGATGCCGGGGATGACCGATCCGCCGTTACCGTACATGATGTTGTACCCCACGAGCATGTACATAATGCAGGATATGGAGTAGAGCCCTACATTCTTGGTCAGAATCTCCACGGTGTTTTTGGAGCGGACCAGCCCGGATTCCAGCATGGTGAATCCTGCGGCCATCCACATAACCAATAGTCCGGACATCAGAAAATAGAAGGTGTCCAGGGCATAACTCAGTTTTGCAATCTCTTCCATGTCTTCAAACTCCTTTTGCTCGCTTTTCCCCTTTCTGCAAAGCGGCGAGCGCTTTTCTCCTCAATGTTTGATCTTCAGTCCTGCTCTCTTTTTCTCTCGATTGTGTCCGTATCTGTGTCTCGTCACAGCTCATGCCCGCAAAAGGCCATTTAGACTTCAATGACAGATGGCGCAGAGCTGGTGTTTTAATAGATACGATCCTACAGGGAATCCTCTCCTGTCTCCCCGGTGCGGATACGTACAGCCCGCTCCACGGTGGAGACGAATATCTTGCCGTCCCCGATGGAGCCAGTGTTGGCCTTGTTTCGTATGGTATCCACAACCTCCTCGGCATGCTCCTGGGGAACGACCAACTGAATGGCGATCTTGGGGAGAAAGTCCACCACGTATTCCGCTCCCCGGTAGATCTCGGTGTGGCCCTTCTGGCGTCCGAATCCCTTGCACTCGGTGATGGTCATCCCGGTGACTCCCATCTCCACAAGGGCGTCGCGCACGTCGTCCAGCTTGAACGGCTTGATGATTGCCTCGATCCTTTTCATACTGCCCCCTTTTAAGGATGCGATTGAGAAAAACGCGTTGCCTCCGTAGGACTAGAAAAGCAATTTGCTTGCCAAATAAATTTTTTGAAACAAGCTACTGTTTTTGCTGAACATATTGCTTCCAAACCAGGCACTGAATCTGCATTGCGTTCCATTAATGCTACATTTTTGTATCGTAGAGGGGGGCAGAAAAGGAGCTCCGAGCGGAGTGTGCGTGGACAAGGGTTGGGTTATGCCAGGAAGGGCGGGGCGGAAGACGTCGGAAATGCGAAACGCGACTGCCTGCGGCAAAGGCTACGTTTTTGTGCCGATCGAACGATTAAAGGCGTCTCTCAGCCCGGGTCCGCCTTTCCGCGGTCCGTTGCTTGTTCGTTTTCCGGCTGCGGCGATTCGGATAGGGCGGGCCGGATCGGATCCGTTCCGAAAAGGCGAATCCCGGTACAGGCCGTTCCCAATACGCCGGGAAAGGGTTGTCGAGCCGGCTCGATCAAGGATTCCGCAGGACAGAAAATGGCTAATGAAGGCAGGAAGCGTCGGGAGCCCCCATTTCGTTCTCCAGCCTGGAGCTGAGATACTCCCGGACCTTGTCCGGTTCCTCCAGGCCACGAACCTGTTCCAGGTCCCGGGTGGCTTCCTGGGCCCGAACCCGACGGATGGTGTGCTTGATGGAGGAAATGGCGGTGGGGCTCATACTGAGCCGGGTAAATCCCATGCCCAAAAGGAGGTGGGCAAAGGCGGGGTTCGATGCAGCTTCGCCGCAGACCGAAATCGGCGTGCCGTTGGCGTCACAGGTCGCCCGGGCCGGCTCCCAGGGTGCTCACGCAAGAACCACCACAACAGCGGACCGAAAAGGAAGGGAAGCGGCGTGGTCACGGGAAACAACCACGCGTTATCACGAAGGTATCGAACCGAGTCTGAGCGAGAACACCAGAAGGAGCAGTGCAAGCGGAAGACCCTGCGCATTGAGTCTGCGGGACCCGATCAGTACAAGCAAGAGGATGCCTTGTATTGCACCGAGCCCCGCCACGACCGTGGACGTGAGGTCAGGAATCCAGCTGCATGTAATTGCCGCTACTGGAGTCGGTCACCTTTCGCTCGTTTCCATTCTGGGTGTACGTGTAGGGATCAAGGCCACTCGAGCCGGGATCACCAACATAGCCCCAATCACCCGCACTCGGTTGTGCGTTGGCGTCTTTGTCCACGAAGATGTACACATCATAACTGCTACCGTCGTTACCTTCCCATGTGCTTTCATCCCAAAAGTCAGGGGAATGATGTAGGCCGCACCCTCGGCAATCAGCGCCTCTCCATACGCCAGGATCGGATTGGGGCTAGCGCTCGGATCCGCACCCTCGGGGAAGACCCCTACGACAAAGAGCTCGTCATTATGATCCGCGGCTTCGGTTATGTACACGGAGACAAACCGTGAGGCCATAGTGCTCTAGGAGGTCGATAGTCTGGTTCCTGTCCACGGTGATCGTATTCGGGTATTCACTCGCCACACGCGTGCTGTCATCATAGTCCCAGTCACTGTGCGCGGGGGTGTCAACGAAGAGGTCCTAGCTATTCCCGCCGGTCGCGATCCAATCAGTCTGTGTGGGCATTCCGCTTGCATCCGTTTCCTTCAGTGTGAGGGAGACAGCTCCGTTGCTGATCTCTCCACTGCCGATTGCCAAGACACTGCTTGGATCACCCAGAGTGGTAACGCCGGGCTCGTAGGCATAGGCGACGCAGAGATCGCCGTTCGCGGGAGCGGCGCCAGAGAGGAGCACGTTCACGGTGCCGTCACTCGCAGCATCATCCTCTGTGCTGCTGCCGTTGTCATCACTGTCGTCATCGTCGGAGGTGGCGCCACCGAGCATATCCTCCCATCCAGCACGGCAGAGCAGCACGCATGCCATCATGATCACCGTCATTGCCGTGAGAAACACTGATCGTCCCATCGAGGCCTCCTTGGCTTAGGTTACTTTCTTTTGTAGCACACCTCGTCGGCGGGATCGTCTCAAAGTGCACAATGGGATGCCCCGAAGGCTGCAGAAGCATCTCTATTCGCTCGCTACTCCAAAACCGCTCGCGTTTTCCTCACGTCATGGTGGTGGTCCCAACACGAGAGTGGGGTACGGCCCGGATATGCCGGAAGCGGCACGAGACTCCAGCCGTGGAGCATGAGCCGCGCACCGATCCTTGATTGACACTCTGGAGACCGGAGGCTACTGTTCGATGATGGGTACGTGAGCAATCAAACAGTCGACCGCGCGGAGCTACGCAACGTAACGGCGGAAGCCCGCGGGATGGATGCGTTATGAATCCGGGAATGCCACAGGGGCGCGGGAGCATGAGCCGGTGAATACGTATGGTGACAGCGACACTGGCCGTGTAGACAGCATCAACCGTGTAGAGACCATCCGGGTCGTGTGGCCCGATGACCTCAATCGACGCTCGAGCGTTCTCGAGGGTTTCGACCGGCAAAACGACGTCGTCTGGATGTGCGAACGGGGCGTCGAGCGGGCGCTTCGCCCGGCAGGTCCGCCCGTGCACAAGCAGCGGATTGCCCTCGTTCTGGCCTCCATGCGCCACCTCCACCGAGAGCTGGCCGAGTCCGCGGTCGAACTCTGCTACCATGAGATCGACGGGACGAACGGCGGGGCTTCCTGGCAGGAAGCCCTGGAGGCGGATGTCGCGCGCCTTCGCCCGCGGCGGGTGCTGGCCACGAAGCCCGGCGATCTCCAGGTGGAGGAGGAGCTCCGCTCGCTGTGCAGCCGCTTGTCGGTGCCGCTCGAGGTGCAGCCGGATACCCATTTCTTCTCGAGCCCCGAGGACTTTGCCGCCTTCATGGAGGGCAGGAGCTCCCCGTTCATGGAGGCGTTTTATCGAGGGCAGCGCCGAAGATTCGGAGTCCTGATGACCGAATCCGGAAAACCGGTCGGCGGCTCCTGGAACTACGACAAGGCCAACCGGCGCGCCTTCTCGCGGGAGGGCCCCGGCGAGCTGCCGCCACAGCCGAGCTTCCCCCACGATCAGATAACCGCTGAGGCGATCGCCCTCACCGAGCGCCTGTTTCCGGATCATCCAGGCGATGGCGCCTCCTTCGACCTGCCCGTGACTCCAGAGCAGGCTCGCGAGGGCCTCCGAGACTTCGTAGAGCGGCGCCTGCACCGCTTCGGTGACGTGCAGGACGCCATGCGGACCGGCGAGCCCTTCCTCTACCACTCGCGGCTCTCGGCGCCGCTGAACCTCAAGCTCCTCGATCCGCGCGAGGCCGTGTCCGCCGCGGAGACCGCATATCGCGACGGAGTGGCGCCGCTGAACGCCGTGGAAGGTTTCGTACGTCAGCTGCTCGGGTGGCGTGAGTTCGTCCGTGGGGTCTACTTCCACTACATGCCGGACTATGCGCACGCCAACGCGCTCGGGGCGCGGGAGGCGCTGCCGCCGCTGTACTGGAGCGGCGAGACCGACATGCGATGTCTCCGGGAGGTGGTCACGGGGCTACGGCGCCACGGCTATGCCCATCATATTCAACGGCTCATGGTGGCCGGGCTTTTCGCGCTGCTCTACGGGGTCGAGCCCAGCGAGTTCAACGCCTGGCATCTGGCCATGTACATCGACGCCTTCGATTGGGTGAGCGTCCCCAATACCATCGGCATGACGCTGCATGCAGACGGCGGCGTCGTCGGCACCAAACCGTACAGTGCGTCGGGGAAGTACATCGCTCGTATGAGCAACTACTGCCGCCATTGCCGCTTCGACCCACAGCAAAGCAGCGGGGAGCAAGCCTGTCCCTTCACCACCCTCTACTGGAGCTTTCTCTCCCGCCATGCCGAGCGCTTCAGCAATAACCGACGCATGCAGTTCCAGATCAAGAACCTCCAGCGGAAAAGCGACGAAGACATGCAGGCCATCCGCGAGCGGGAGAACGAGGTGCGCCGCCGGGCGCAGGCGGGGACGCTGTAGCAGACGAAGCGGCGCGAGTGGCGAAGTACACCGTGCGTCGGCCGGTAGTGTAACGGCCTTCTCTTAGCGTCGCAGAAAGAAGGTCGTCATCTCTCCGGTGCCCTTCACCTGGATGGTTCCCCGGCGTTCGAACGCGAGCCGGCTCGATCAAGGATTCCGCAGGACAGAAAATGGCTAATGAAGGCAGGAAGCGTCGGAAGCATCCATCTCCTTCTCCAGCCTGGAGCCGAGATATTCCCGGACCTGCTCCGGCTCCTCCAGGCCACGGACGTGTTCCAGATCCCGGGCGGCTTCCTGGGCCCGAACCTGTCGGATGGTGTGTTTGATGGAGGGAATGGCTGTGGGGCTCATGCTGAGCCGGGTAAATCCCATGCCCACAAGGAGTCGGGCAAAGGCGGGGTTGGACGCGGCTTCGCCGCAGACCGAAATCGGCGTTTTGCTGGCGTTACAGGTGGTCCGTGCCTCCTCCAGGGTGCGGATGACCGCTGGATGGAAGGGCGAGGACCAGGGCTCGACCCGGGCGTTGTTTCGATCCGCGGCAAGAATGTACTGGATCAGGTCGTTGGTGCCGATGCTCACGAAGTCCACCCAGGGCAGGAGCTTGTCCAGGATCTTCACCGCGGCAGGGACCTCGAGCATGATCCCCAGGTCCGGAATCCCGGAAGGGGCCTCACCGCTGCTTCGGAGGCGCTCCATTTCCTCGTCCAGCAGGGAGCGGATGGTTCGCATTTCCCACACAGCGGTGACCATGGGGAAGAGCATACGCACCCCGCCGAGACGGCTTGCCCGGAGAATGGCCCGGATCTGCTGGCGAAAAACGGATTCCAGCTCCAGAGATATGCGGATGGAACGCCAGCCAAGGGCGGGATTGGCTTCCTGGGGGGCGTCCAGATAGGGCAGGATCTTGTCCCCTCCCACGTCCAGGGTCCGGATGGTTACTTGCCTGCCCTCTGCCCCGCGAACGATCGCGCTGTAGATGTCCAGCTGCTCCTGTTCGTCCGGAAAAGTCTCTCGGGCCAGAAAGGGAAATTCGCTGCGGTAGAGGCCTATGAGCTCGGCCCCGTAGGGTTCCAGCTGCTCCAGATCGGACAGGAGCCCGATATTGGCCCCGACCTCGACGCGCAATCCGTCCAGGGTCTCAGCGGGCTTGCCCGCCTCGGGAAGGAGATGGCTCTCGAGCCGCTTTTCCTCTTGGTGCAGCCTGTTGTATTCCTCCACGATTTCGGCAGAGGGATTGACGAAAATGATCCCTGAGCTGCCGTCCACGATCAGGAAGTCCTCGTTACGGGCGGCCTCGAGGATGGATTCGGCCCGGATGACCGTGGGGATTTGAAAGGCCTTGGCCAAGAGCACGGTGTGGGTGGTTCGGCCGCCGTGAAGGAGGACCAGGGCCTGCAAACCCTGTCGCGCGAGACGAATAAGCTCCGCCGGAGAGATGTCCGAGGCGATGAGCACCGTCTCCCCATCCGTATCGGCTGTCAGGGAGTGCTCCGCATCGAGCAGATGAGACAGGATCATCCTCCCGGCGTCTTCCACGTCCTTGCCCCGGGCCTGGAGATAGGGATCGCTCACTCCGTGCAGGAGCCGGATGTATTCGGCAACCGCGTTCTTGAGGGCGTATTCCGCGTTGATGCCTTCCTCGATGGTCCGGCGCACCTTGGAGCGGAATTTGCGATCCTGGAGGATGGCGCTCTGGGCCTGGAGGATGGCCCGGTCACCGTCCGCCAGATCGGGAGTCTCCGTAGCCAGGCGCTCCATGTCCCTTCGAGCTCTTTCGGCGTCCCGTTCAAAGCGGCGCACCTCATGATCAGGGTCCTCGACCGGGTGCTCTGATACGGAGTCAAAACCGACTCCGCCCTCCAAAAAATGGGCATAGCCCCATCCGAAGCCCGGTGATACGGGATGGCCTCGAATGAGGCCCTTTTCCTCCTGCCGCAGGGCGGTTTCCTGCCTGTCGGCTTGTTCCCGTGTTGTTCCGGGTCCGGAAGAAACAGGGCGTAAAAGCCCGGTGTAAGCCACTAGAGCGGAAATCTGGGAGGCTATGGCCTGGAAGAGTTCCGTTTGATCCGGAGTGAGCCCGTCCTCGGCCTCGGTCTGGACCACCAGAACGCCCAGAAGCTCCTTTTGGTATACGAGCGGCACGCCCAGAAAGGTGGAGAGACGCTCCTCCCCGCTGTCCCGGAAGTAGGTGAAGCGGGGATGCTCCCACGGTCGGGAGACGAAGACGGGGCTCTTCTGCTCCAGGACCATTCCGGTCAGACCCTGGCCGGAGTGCAGCCGGATACGGCCCACGCTCTCCGGAGTCAGTCCCGCGGTTGCGGCGAGGCGCACCCTGTGGCCGTCCGGTTCCAGGGTGTACACGGAGCAGACGTCCGTGGCGAACCGCTCCGCGATGAACTCGGCAGTGCGCTGGAGCGTCTCCCCCGGATCGCCGGACTCGGCGATGATCTTGGACAGCTCCACCAGCACGGAAAAGGGGTTTTGCGCGAATTGCATGGGGCGCTTCCTTTGATGGATTCCCTGTGAAGGGCCTGCTGTGGCGGCTTTTACCCGGATCGCCCCACCCCTCGAGTGAGAGGAGGGAAGCGATGTGCTTCCCGTGCCAGTGCTTGTCGGAACCGGAAAAAAAAATGTACCGCGAGCATACGTTTTTTGAGGAATATACGAAAGTGATAAGGGGTGCCGTAGGAGAATGTTAGCGAGTCGTAGCATTTTCGTGCTTGATTGGGCACGAAGTCCTCCTTAGAATGGATAATTGAGGGAAATATCCCACTCCCCGACCGAAACGAGTCGGTCTTCTTACCCGTCACGGATGCTCTCCCTTCTCGCGAGCCCGCTCTACCCGCAGAACGACTTCCGCATAGCGACACAGAATGGCACGCCCGTTCACCTCCGCTTCAACAGGATCGCCGGGGAAACGGTCCGCGCCGTTGGGCGTACCGCTTGAGCTCCCGGCTCTGTAGTCCCGGATCGTTTCCCTGGAGAACTCGGGGTGGAATTGCAGCCCCCAGATGCGGTCTCCATAGCGAAAGGCGTGGTGCGGCTCCCAATTGTTTCGAGCCAGAAGCACGGCGCCGGGAGGTAAAACGCTCGCGCTCTGCGAGTGGGCCGCATAAGCTGAAAAACAGGGACAGAACCCGTGAAGCAGCGGATCGCTCCTGGCCGCCCGCGTCGTTTGCACACGTACGGGACCGATCTCCTCCCCCAGGGGATGGTCCCGGACTTTGCCGCCCAGGGCGCGGGCTAGCAGATGGTGGCCGAAACAGATTCCGAGCACTGGAACCGGGGACTGAGGCAGCTGTGCAAGCCAGTCCGCTGTTTGCCGCATCCAGGGCAGGCTGCGGGTGAGCATGGCGTGCGATCCGGTGATGATGATCCCGGAGAAATGGTCCGGAGGCGGCAAGCGGTCAGCTCGGCAAGGGTAAAGCACAATGTAAGGAGCGGAGGGCAGATCCAGCCCCTGGATAATCCAGTCCTCGAAATCGCCTTGCCTGGCGGCAGTTTCGGCAAAGGTGCATCCGGTCTTGAGGATGAGTATTGGGTGCATAGGTGGAGTTTTCTCCGGCCTCGGCGTTCCGCGGCGTGTTGGGCATAGGGCTCGGGGAGTTTGTTTTTTCAGTGGAAGGAGTCCTTGCTTTGGTTCGTGAATGTGGAGCCATTTATCCAATGCAAGGTGTTTGCCAAGAGATTTTTGGATAGTTCACTGCTTAACTCGATGAAATAAAAAGATATATCAAAATAGTTTTTTTCCGGGAGATTCAAGATTGGAACACGGCACTGTCCCGTCGAAGGGAGGAATACGTTCGCGGGCGTATTTTTTTTATATGAAAATGTGTCCAACAGTTTGAATGAACAGGAGATACGGCGCG
>JAZKRN010000101.1:0-9864 GCA_036628655.1 Desulfohalobiaceae bacterium
GGCTTCACAAATAGGTGCCGGATTCAAACTCTCACGTAGGCTCACTACGCTACGAGCTTGCCCGGCACTCACTTTTTTTATGTTTGCTCGTAATATATTGAACTTCGGGGGAAAAGTGAGTGCCGGGTCGCGCCTTGCACTTGAAATTTTTGAACGCCCTGCCTGATAAAAAATCTTTCAACAGGCTGCAACCCTGGACAAGGGCTCACCCAGGGAGGAGAATAACAGCTCGAACATAACTCTTATATGGCCTCAGCTTGCCCCATACACTTACACACCAACACAGGAAAATCCATGAGCTTAAATCAATCGCCTTCAACAGGCCAATGGATCGAGGAGGAGTCCTTCCGCCGCATCGAGGCGGAAGTCGAGGAACCGCGCCCTTTTCAGGGGGAACAGTGGCAGGTGGTGCGGCGCATGATCCACGCCTCCGCGGACTTCGACATGCTCTCCCTGGTCCGCTTCCATCCCGGGGCGGTTGAGGCGGGCAAGAAGGCCCTGTCCGGAGGATGTCCCATTGTCGCGGACACGGAGATGACCCGCGCCGGACTGACAGGGGCCCGGATCAAGGGCCTTGGATGCGAGACCGCCTGCTACCTGAACGCTTCCGAGGTTGCGGAACGGGCCGGCTCCTCGGGACGGACCCGCTCCGATGTGGCCATGGAGGTGGCGGTCCGCGACTGCGGGGAGGCCGTCTTCGTCATCGGCAACGCGCCCACCGCCCTGGAGGCCCTGCTGGATCGCGTCGCCACAGGAGAGGTCGCGCCCGCTCTCATTATCGGCATGCCCGTTGGTTTCGTGGGCGCGAGCGAGGCCAAGGAGCGCCTGCAGGCCCAAAGCGGGGTCCCGTACATCACAGTGAGCGGCCGCAAAGGGGGATCGGCTCTCGCCGCCTCCTGCCTCAACGCCCTGGCCGAGCTGCTCCGGCAGGAACGGGAGGCCTGAGTCCTAATGAGCCGCAGCGACGATCGCATCGGCGTCAGCACCGGTTCCTGCTCCGCGGCCGCCGCCAAGGCGGCGTTCTTTGTGCTGGCGGGTGCGGATGTTCCTCAAAGCATGGACATTTCCCTGCCGGACGGAAAGAGGCTCACCGTCCAAGTGGACGGGGCGAATTGGGACAACGGGGAGGGCGTTGCGGAGGTGGTCAAGGACGCGGGAAGCGATCCGGACGTCACCCACAGGGCCCGCATCCGGGCCAGGCTCCGCTTTCTGCCGGACGGCGGCAATGGCGAAGTGGAGCTTGTGGGCGGCAGCGGCGTGGGCAGAGTGACACAGCCCGGGCTCCCCGTGGCCGTGGGCGAGGCCGCGATCAATCCCGAGCCCCGCCGCCAGATCCGCGAAGCGGTCGTCGAGGCCATGCGCGAGACCGGTTTTTCCTCTGGAGTAGAGGTGATCCTGGAGGTGGACCGGGGCCAGGAGCTGGCGCAAAGGACCATGAACCCCAGGCTGGGCATCGTGGACGGCGTCTCCATCCTGGGCACCCGGGGCACGGTGTTGCCCTACTCCAAGGAGTCCTATCGCGAGACCATCCGCATGGGCCTGGATGTGGCCAGCACAAAGGGGCTGCGGGAGATCGCGCTTTCCACTGGCGGCCGCAGCGAGCGGCTTCTGGCGGCCCATCTGCCCGATTTGCCGGAGCACGGTTTTGTCCAGATCGCCGACTTTTTCGCCTTTTCCCTGGAGCAGGCAGTGGCACGGGACTTCCGGGTCATTTCCCTGAGCGTCTTCTGGGGCAAGCTGGTCAAGATGGCCCAGGGACACAGCTATACCCACGCCAAGGTGAGCCGCATCGACTTCTCCCTCCTGGCGGACTGGTGCCTCCAGGCGGGAGTGGACGACAGCCTGGCCCGAGAAGTGGAACAGGCGAACACCGCACGCCACGCCCTGCAAATCCTCGATCAAAGCCCCTACCGGGACGGGGTGGTGGCAGATGTCGCCCGCAGGGCGCGGGAACAGGCTGAGGCATTTGCCGGTGAAAACGCGGCTATCGCGTACTACGTGTTCGACTTCGACGGCGGGCTGTTGTACAGAAGTGGTGAAAAAGTCAAAAGTCAAAAGTGAAAGGTTGGAAGCCTAGCCCCGGGATTCAGACGTCATGCAGGACAACCCAGTATATATTGTCGGGCTCGGCCCGGCGCCGGATAGGCTCGGTTCGCGGGAGCTGGAGATCATAGGACAGGCAGACGTTTTGGCCGGCGGACAGGACCTGCTGAAACCCTTCTCCGACACCGCGACCGAATTCCTGCCCCTGCGGACCCCTCTGTCCGAATGGATCGGGGAAATCCTCAGCCGCCTGGAACAGGGCAGCCGCGTCGCGGTCCTCGCGGACGGGGACCCGTTGTTCTACGGCATCGGCACGCGCCTCTGCCGGGAGCTCGGCCCTAGCGCGGTCCGGGTTCACCCCGGGGTGTCCCTTTTACAGGCGGCCGCAGCCCGGCTCTGCCTTCCCTGGCGGGACATCGCCACGGTCTCCCTGCACGGCCGCAAGGACCTGCTCCCCCTGCGGCGGGCCCTGGCCCAAAGCGAACGGGTCGGGGTCTATACCGATCCGGAGAACACCCCGGCCCGCATTGCCGCATTCCTTACGGAGATCGGGGCCACAGACTTCCGCGTGCACGTCCTGGAGAACCTCTTCCGGGACCAGGAGCGCATATCCGCTCTCAGCCCGGAGCAGGCGGCGGAACACTCCTTTGATGACCCCAATTTCGTCCTGCTCGAGCGCACCTGCCCTCCGCGGGTTACCCTCACCCCGGGGATGCCCGAGGAGTCCCTGGAGCGAGAGCGCGGCCTGATCAGCAAACCCGAGGTGCGCCTGGCCGCCCTGGGCCGACTGCGGCCCGAGACGGACCACACCCTGTGGGACATCGGGGCCGGCTCCGGCTCCCTGGCCCTGGAGGCCTCGCTCTTCATCCGCAGCGGCCGCATCCTGGCGGTGGAGCGGGACCAGAACCGCACGGCCCAGATCCGGGCCAACATCGCCAACACCGGGGCCTTTGGCGTGGAGTCGATTCGGGGAGCCGCCCCGGACTGCTTCCCGCATTTGCCCGACCCGGACCGCATATTCCTCGGCGGAGGCGCCGGACAGGGGGCTGAGCTCCTGGACCACGCCTGGTCCCGGCTCAGGCCGGGAGGGCGTCTCGTGGCCAGCCTGGTGCTTCTGGGCTCCCTGCAGACCGTGCTCGACTGGGCCAAAAGCATGGGCCTCGAGACGGAGCTGACCCAGATCCAGGTCAGCCGATCCGCGCCCATTCAGGAGGATATCAGGCTCGCCTCTCAGAACCCGGTCTTTTTGCTGAGCCTGGACAAACCCCGCGAAGGCGACACCCCATGAGCCCTCATTCCCATGCCATATTCTTCATCGGAGCCGGCCCTGGCGATCCGGAGCTGATCACGGTCAAGGCGCAGCGGATCCTGGCACGGGCGGACGCGGTGCTCTACGCCGGCTCCCTGGTCCCGCTGGATATCCTGCAGTGGTGCCGCTCCGACGCGGAAATCGTCGACTCCGCGAGCATGACCCTGGACCAGACCCACGCCTTTCTCAGGGATCACCAGCAAAGCGGCCGGCTCGTGGCCAGGGTCCACACCGGCGACCCCGCCCTGTACGGGGCGATCCGGGAACAGATCCACCTCCTGGAGGAGGAGGGCCTGCCCTACGAGATCGTGCCCGGAATCACCGCGGCCTTCGCGGCCGCGGCCAAGGCGGGAGTCTCCTACACCCTGCCGGAGCGGACCCAGAGCCTGATCCTGACCCGGGCCGAGGGCCGGACCCCGGTTCCGGACAAGGAGGCCCTGAATCGCCTCGCGGAGCACGAAGCCGCCATGGCCATCTATCTCTCCGCGGGCAACGCCGGCAAGGTGCAGCGCCAATTGCTGGATGGGGGCTATTCCGCGGACACGCCCGTGGTCATCGCCTACCGCGTGGGCTGGCCCGAGGAACGCATCCTCAAAGTCCGCCTGGAGGATATGGCGGAAACTGCTGAGCGGGAGGAAATCACCCGGCAGGCCCTGTTTTTGATCCTGCCCGGCCAGGAGGAGGAGCCCGTATTCTCCAGGCTCTACAGCCCGGATTTCGCCCATGGCTACCGCGGATAGAGTTGCTGTAAGCATTCACGGGGTATTTTTGAATCAATTCACCGGAGGCTCTGTCTGATTTTCTTCGCTCGCCAGGTGGGGGAAACCCGACCGTGGGACCTGCTTTTACTGTCCAAAAGATATATGGACCCGATATGGTGCCAAGCTTTGGAACGCGAGCAACAACCGAGAGTCGGGTGGGGGCAGGGATGCCCCCGCGTGGCGAGCATTAGAAAATCCAGAGCCGGAGGTGCAAGATAAAAAATGCCCCGTGAATGCTTACATATAGCTATTTACGCCCTGACCCGGCCGGGAGCCGAGCTTGCCGCTCGGCTCGCCGAGTCCCTGATCCACGAACTGGGAACAGGGAATGGGGAACCCCAAACGGGGAACCCTGAACAGGGAACCCTGAACGATGAACGACTAACGGACAACGCAGAACGGGGAACCCTGAACGGTGAACGGGGAACGGACCTCTATCTCCCCTCCTTCCTGGCCCACGAATTCGGCGGACACGACTTTTCCCGGCTCAAGGACCTCTTGCCGGAAACCTTTCCCCGCTACGGAGGCCACATTTTCGTGACCGCCGCGGGAATCGCCGTGCGGAGCATCGCCCCTCTTTTGCAGGGCAAGGAGCGGGACCCGGCTGTCGTGGTTCTGGACCAGAAGGGGGAACACGCGGTGAGCCTGCTCTCCGGCCACCTTGGCGGAGGCAACCGCCTTGCCCGGGAGGTGGCGGCAATCCTGAACGGACGGGCGGTGATCACCACGGCCACGGACACCCTCGGCCTGCCCGCAGTGGAAGAGCTGGCCCGGGAGGCGGGACTGGAAATCGCGGACATCCGGTCCGCCACACCGGTCAACGCCGCCCTGGCCAATGGCCGCACCCTGCAGCTGTATGATCCCCAGGATGACCTGGGCCTGGCTGCGGCGCTGGGACCGGAGTTTCCCCTGCGGCGCATCGATGCGGTGGAGGAGATCCATCCAGCTCACGCCGCGGTCTGGGTGGATCGACGCCGCGCCGCGCACGCGGCGGAGCGCGGCGCCCTGGTGCTCCACCCGCGCCGTGTGGTCGCCGGAGTCGGCTGCAATCGCGGCACAGACGAAGAGGAAATCCTGGAGCTCATCCGCTCCGTCTTCAGCGAGCTCGGACTGGCCCGGGAAAGTCTGGCCTGTCTGGCCAGCACCGCGGCCAAGCGGGACGAGACCGGCCTTATCCGGGCCGCGCGGTCCCTGAACCTGCCCCTGGTCTGCCTGGAGGACGAGGATCTGAAAGCGGTCGCGGTCCCCAACCCTTCGGAAACCGTCAGCAAACATATGGGAGTGGCCAGCGTATGCGAAGCGGCAGCCCTGCATCAGGCCCGGACAACAAGCCTGCTTCAAACCAAGCGCAAGAGCACGAACGTGACCCTGGCCCTGGCCTTGGCTGGCTCGTGGCGGTGGGACTGGGACCCGGCGGGGAGGATCACCTGACCCCGGAAGCGCGGGAAACCCTTGAGCAGGCTGACTGCATCGCGGGCTATACCACGTACATCAACCTCTTGCCCCGGGAGCTGCTCCGGGACAAAGACGTGGTCAGCACGGGCATGACCGGGGAGATCGAACGCTGCCGCACCGCTGTGCAGCGGGCCCTGGACGGCTCGAACACGGCCATGGTCTGCAGCGGCGATCCGGGCGTGTACGCCCTGGCCGGCCTGCTCCTGGAAATCCTGCAGGAGCGCGAGGTCCTGGATACGGTCCCTTTCCGGATCATCCCCGGCATTCCGGCTTTCTGCGCAGCTGCGTCCCTTCTGGGCGCTCCGCTCATGCACGACTTCGCCGTGGTCAGCCTGAGCGATCTGCTTACCCCCTGGGAAACCATCGAAAAACGCGTGCGCGCCGCCCTGGACGGGGATTTCGTCCTGGCCCTGTACAACCCTCGCTCCAAAAAACGGGACTGGCAGCTGCCACGGGTCCTGGAGATCTATCGTTCCCGCGGAGCGGGCGGGCATCCCGCCGGCTGGGTCAAAAGCGCCGCCAGGGAGGGAGAGACGGTGCACTTGACCACAGTGGACGCCCTTGACCCGGAAGAGGTGGATATGTTCACCACAGTGATCATAGGAAACTCCCAGACGAGGCGATTGAACCGGACCATGCTCACCCCGCGGGGGTACATGGCCAAATACGAAAGGAGCTGACCATGCAGGGATACGTCCAGGTCTACACCGGAAACGGCAAGGGCAAGACCACCGCGGCCATGGGCCAGGCCCTCCGGGCGGCCGGAGCAGGCTGGAAGGTGTATATCGCCCAGTTCGTCAAGGGCATGCACTATAGCGAGCTGGAGAGCCTTTCGCGCTACTCCGACCTGATCCAGATCAAGCAGTACGGCAGGGACTGCTTCATCCACGGGAACCCGACCCAGGAGGACTGCGACCTGGCCTGCAGCGCCCTGGAGGAGGTAAGGCAGATCGCCCGCTCCGGGGAGTATCAGATGGTCATCCTGGACGAGATCAGCATCGCCATCCTGTACAAGCTCGTGGACCTGCAGGACGTATTGAGCCTGATCCGGGAGAGGCATCCCGATGTCGAGCTCATCCTCACCGGGCGCAAGGCCCCGGAGGAGATCCTGGAGATCGCGGACCTGATCACGGAAATGCGGGAGGTCAAGCACTTCTACCAGCAGGGGGTCCAGGCCAGGAACGGGATCGAGAAATAGCTCCGTTTCTTCGGCGCGAGAGGCGCCCGTGGGATAGGCCGCGGCTCTCCGCTTTTTGACCCCTGCGAAAAAATTGCTGAACCCTATGAAACATCCAGGGGCACGCTTGACTCGAGCAAGTGCGCACAATCCTCCTCGAAGGGTTGCGGTCGGTCCCGGAAAATGATGCTGGAGTATGATCCATAAAGCATCATATATTCCGAACTCCAATATAAGGGAAAAACAGGCATGAAATGGAAACACCTCTTGCCCATCCTCTTTGCAGGATTGGCTCTTGTGGCGGCCTGCGGAGGAGCTTCCAAGAAACCCACCGTCGGCATGTGGGAAATCCCCGAGTGGGTGGCCCAGCCCCAGGTAGAACAGGGAATTGCCGTGACTGAATGCGTGCCCGCCTCGAAGGATTTTTCCATGGATCGCAAGGAGGCCGTTGCCAATGCCCGGCAGAGTCTTGCCCAGCAGATACGGACCAAGGTACAGGCCATGGACAAAACCTATCAGCGCAGGGTTAAAGCGGAGGACCAATCCACAAGCGGATCCACCTTTGAAAGCCTCTCCAAGCAGCTTACCGAGGAAACCCTTCAAGAGACGAATTTGGAAAAAATGGGGTATGAGAAGTTCAAGAACCAGAAGCATTTCTGTGTCATGTTGACCATGGGCGGCAACGAGATGCAGGAGTTCTTCAACCGCTTGGTGGAGCAGTCCGACAGGGAAATCGGCGCGCGGGACGAGGAGATCCTGTATCAGGAATTCAAGGCCAAGCAGGCCCAGGAAGAGATGGAGGAAGATTTGAGCGGATCGAACAACTAACCCGAGCCCGATCGCCGCGATCCCCGGGTCCATGGCGATGAGACGGGGCCCGATCTCTTTCGAGCGCCCTCAAAGGAGAAGCCGCTGTGAATGGCTCCACCCAGCTTGGCCCACGGTTTTCCGGCCGCCCTTTTCGGATTCGCTTCTGTGGTTCTTCACTCCGCAGAAGCGTTCCCCGCATCGTTTCTCTCCTCTGCTTGATTGCGTTGTGCGCCGCCCCGCTCGGCCTCAACGCCCAGGAGGACTTCGAATCCTTCCAGAAAGAGCAGCGGGAAGCTGCGGAAGAGTTCCGCGAGGAGCTCACCCGGTCCCTGAAGGAGTATCGTCTGGAAATCCGCAGGGCCTTTTCCGAATACAGGGAAAAGGCGGCAGAAGTATGGGGAGGAGACAACGCCGCGATTCCGGACAGAGAGAAATGGGTTTCCTACCGGGACGGAATGCGCGAACGCAAAATAGTGGATTTTAAACAGGGCACGGCCAGCTTCGAAATCGCCCTGCCCTCCGGACAGGAAGAGATCACGGAATCCGTAAAAGACCGGCTGGCCGAGGCCATTGTCGAATCCATCACCCAGGGGCCGGACACACGTACCATACTGGACATCGCCCGGCATCCGGATCGGAGGGAGCACGGAGACGACCCTCTCCTGGCCGGGCTGTTGGAAACCTCTTCCGGCGAGCCCGTGGACGGAAACAATGCCGGGGAATTTGCCCGGGACGCCGTTGAAAGCCGCCTTCACAAGTCGGAGATACGCGGCGAGGACAACCGCAAGCGTTCCGTGGCCAGCGTGGAAATCCCCATGATCCCCAACCACATCCGCAAGCGCGCCGAAAAATACGAACCTATCGTCAAGGAGCACGCACAGGCGAAGTCCCTCCGGCCGGAACTCGTGTTCGCCATCATCGAAACGGAGAGCTTTTTCAATCCCCGGGCCCGCTCCCCTGTTCCGGCTTTCGGCCTGATGCAGCTCGTTCCCGTATCCGGAGGCAGGCACGCCTATCGCCTGGTTCACGGAGTGGACCGAAAGCCCAGCGAAGAGCTCCTGTATCAGCCAAGGGACAATGTCCAGCTGGGGACGGCTTATTTCCACTACCTCTATTTCACCGCCATGAAGGACATCCGGGACACGGAGGCCCGTTTGTGGTGCGCCGTGGCCAGCTACAACACAGGTCCGGGCAATCTCTTCAGGACCTTTTCCGCACAGGACAAATCCGCTGCGATTCGAAAAATCAACAGCATGGGCAGCGAGGAGGTCTTTCGCTACCTGCGCCGCAACCTTCCCTATGAGGAGACCCGGAACTATATCCGGAAAGTACGCAGAAAAATGCCCAAATATCGCCGCATGTAGCGCGAACGTCCGCACCCGGCAGCCTGATTTGCCGTAAACAGGGCTGTTCGTTTGCCTTTCGGGCTAGCAGGAGAACGCCTTTTACCGAGTCCGTAATCAGCGTTTTCACATTCCCACAACAAGGGATAAACCAACTAAAACACTGTCCGAAAAATAGAGAAAATCTTGAGGCGCTTTATCGCTGCCGCATCCGGAATTGTTTCCGCAAAACTCCTTCCGGGGATAACGCTCGAAATCTTTTGAATTCACCCTTACTTATTGATTTCTCCGGTGAATTCTGCAACATCTCGACTGGATCAATTTGTGTAGATCCCACAAATGCCTTCGGAATGGGAAAATCAGAGTCCAGCAACCCGGAATCCAGGGAGGTCATATGCACACCAAGGGGATCAAGGGACCGGTTCTGCGGGCAACCACGGCAGTTGCCGTCTTTTGCTGCATCTTTCTCCTGTGGGGCGGAAGCTCTTTCGCCATGGACACCTTCTTCGTGGGAGCGCGTGGCCAGGCCATGGCCGGTGCGAACACGGCCTCGGTCAACGACTACACCGCCCAGTACTACAATCCTGCGGCGTTCGGCTTTTTCTCCCGCTCCCAATCCGGAGATAAGGAGGCGGTGTACGACGACATGGGTCAGCGGACCTGGGGAGCCGGACTGGACGCTGGCGCCGGCGCCCGTGTTCAGGGCGACCTGGGGACCTACACCGACGAGCTGAACGATGCCGATCTCAACGCCCTGAGCGACGGAATCGACAACCAATCTGACGCCGAGGAGCTGGTCCGCCTGACGAGCAACCTGGGCGGACTGGACAAGCCGGGCAACGCGGTAAGCGGGGACTTCAATGCCGGCACGGGAGTCCGGGCTGGCCACTTCGCTGTGGGATTCCGAGGCATGGGCCAGGCAGTGGGCGTCCCCAATGTGGACAGGGCCAATCTGGGACTGGATCA
>JAZKRN010000102.1:0-9753 GCA_036628655.1 Desulfohalobiaceae bacterium
CCTTTATTCGGTGCGCTCCGAGTCCTCCAGGATCTCCTGGTCCTTGCTCTGCTTTTTCTGATCCGCGAGTTCGATCACTGGAGTGAATCCTTCCCTGAGAAAGAGGGTGTGGTAGTAGGTCCCGTATTCCCCCTCTTCATGCAGGCGGAAATTGAACGGGGTGACGATGACCTCGTTCTCGATGCCCTTCTCGGACAGGACCTGGCCGATGCGTTCCTGGATGTCCAGGCCCCAGAGATAGCCCTCGTCGTCGTAGCGGTCCATATCGTTGCTGATGCCGTGATCCGCAAGGTGGCAGACCAGGTAGATCTCGTCGTTTTCCAGCGGATCCCGCGGCACGTCGGAGTGGATAAAGACTTCCAGCACGCGCTCGTCGAGCCCGGCGATGTGACGGGCCACGTTTTTCAGTTTTTCCAGGCTTTGGACGGATTTGGATCTTTGGCTCATAGGGATTTGTCCTGCAAATAGTTTATGGTGTTCCGGGGAAGGTCAATAGGACTGGTCCTCGTTGCCCTCCCGCCGATTGAGCTCTGACTGCTCCTGAATGGCTTCCTCGACGCTTTTATCCATGTCCTGCGGGTCCGCGGACCCCACCTCGTGCAGCGAGATCTGCAGATTCACCGCCCGTTGGATGATGGGGTGATTGATGTTGAAATACTCCCGCCAGCAGGCTATGGCCTGGTCCGCCAACCCCTGTTTGGCGAAGGCGAGACCGAGGTGGAGGTTGGTGAAGTTGTCCTGCCTTCGTTCCCGGAGCACGATGCGGAACTCCCGCACGCACGCCTCGAGCTCCCCCTGCCGGAGATAGCAGTAGGCCAGCTTCTGCCGAGCCTGGAGATTGTCCGGGCTTTTGTCCAGCTGTTTGTGCAGGATTTCCACGGCCTCGTGGTAGCGACCTTCCCGGATGAGGGGGTCGGCATCCCTGGAGGAGGGGTCGAATCCGGGATCCTCCCCCCAGGCGTCGTCTCTTCGGAAACGGTTGAGCATTCCGAAGAGAAAGTCCCTGCGCGAATACTTCTGTCTGCGGATGGTGGAGCTCATGGTGCTTCCCGATCGGGGTTTTCGCTTCGCGGCGGCCGAGTTGCCGCCGGACGGGGGGCAGCGGCGTTTTCAAAAGCCCACCGCCAGAAAGGAATTTTAGAACAGGTGCCACTCTGTGGCAAGAGGGGTTGCATTGCCGAGGTGCTGTGTTATTCAGTTTTTTTGTCGTTGACAGCAATGCTTTCGCCTTTACCGATGCGGGAGCTATTCTTGGAGAGGAGGAGGACATTATGATCAACAAGCTCTTGGTGGCCAACAGGGGCGAGATCGCGGTCCGGATCATCCGGTCGGCCAAGGAGCTGGGCATTTCCACCGTGTCCGTGTACGAAGAGACGGACAAGGACGCCCTGCACATCATCCTCGCGGACGAGGCAGTGCGCATCGGCGCCGGTCCGCGGAAGGACTATCTGAACATCGACCATATCATTCAGGCGGCCCATGAGACCGGGGCGGACGCGGTACACCCCGGGTACGGATTCCTCTCGGAGAATCCGGATCTGCCCCGCCGGTGCCGCGAGGAGGGCCTGACCTTCGTCGGCCCCTCGCAACAGACGATCATCGACATGGGGAGCAAGGTGATCTCCCGGAGCAAGATGATCGAGGCGGGGGTTCCGGTTATCCCGGGGTCCGGCGTTCTGGACGAGGGCGAGTCCGGCGAGGCCCAGGCCCTGGACTTCGTCGCGAAGCATGACTTTCCGGTCATGATCAAGGCGGTGGCCGGCGGTGGCGGACGCGGCATCCGCATGGCCAGGACCAGGGACGAGCTGCTCAAGGGGCTTAGGGCCGCCCGCTCCGAGGCGCGGACCACATTCGGCAATCCGGACATCTATCTGGAAAAGGCGATCAGCAGGCCCCGTCACGTGGAGGTGCAGGTCCTGGCGGACAACCAGGGCCGTGTGATCCACCTGGGCACGCGGAACTGCTCCATCCAGCGGCGGCACCAGAAGATGATCGAGTTCGCCCCCTCCGGGCTGCCGGACGATCTGGCCAACGAGATCTGCGAAACCGCGGTCCAGGCCGCCCGCGCCACGGAATACGTGAGCGCCGGGACGGTGGAGTTCCTGCTCGACGAGAAGGGCAACTACTACTTCCTGGAGATCAACACCCGGATCCAGGTGGAGCACACGGTCACGGAGATGATCACCGGACTGGACATTGTCCGGGAGCAGCTGCGCGTCGCCTCTGGGGAAACGCTGTCCGTGTCCCAGAGCGAGATCCAGTTCCGGGGATACGCCATCGAGCTGAGGATCAACGCCGAGGATCCCAAGAACCAGTTCATGGCCAGCCCCGGGCTGATCCAGGTCTATCAGTCCCCCGGAGGGCACGGCATTCGCCTGGACGGCGCGGTGTACCAGGGCTACGAGATCCCGCGCTACTATGACTCCATGTTGGTCAAGATGACGGTGTACGGATTCACCTGGGAAGAGGCGGTAGACCGCACCCGGCGCGCCCTGGGCGGCTTCATCATCGCCGGGGTGACCACGACCATTCCCTTTTACCGCCGGATCATGGACGAGCCCGATTTCATCGCCCACCGTTTCGACACCTCCTATCTGGACTCCCACCCCGAGTTGCTGGAGTACAAAGAGGAAGTGCCGGAACTGGAGCGTTTGGCCCGGTTTGTGGCCCAGATCAACGCCCTGGGATACAATCCCTTCACGGAAACCCAGTAGCGGGGTGCTCAAAAGCGTCCAACTGCTGCGTTGCTTCAAAACGTTCAAGATCTCTCGCAGGCTCACGATCTGCTGTCCGGAAAGAGGCCTTTCCGGACAGCAGATCGTTTTGCTTCTTCTTTGAACCCAAGAAAAAGCAAGAACATCAATGGGTGACATCACAACTTTAACGTTTCATGTTGTTGCAATATGCAACCACGCAGTTTCACAGCGTTTCAAAATGTGGTCCTTCCCGATTCTGGACCGACCGGTCCGATGACCGAATGGCGGGCAGGAACGGCACAACGGAATGTGGCACGCTCATTGAAAGAAAAGTGTCGACATCGACGATGTTCTGCGCTGGAAGGAGATACTTATGCGCAAGCTGCTCGCCTATCTGGAAAAGATCTATCTTATCGCGGTATTCGCCCAGCCGAAATTGTACGCATCGCGCGCGGTTCTCTGAGCTAAGCATTTCCCCTGCCGTTTTCGCTCAATCCTCCCCTCCCCTCTCAAGGACCGACAAAACGGCAGGGGGGTGACTTCACCCCCCTCCCTTCTCCACAAAAACCATCCGTTCGGAGTTCCGGCTCTCCCGCCAAACGCTCGGGGAACGTCTGTCCTCGACTTTCGTTGAGACCGAACCTGGCCGTTCTCAGCCCACGATTCGGTTGACACGGGGGATATGGCTCATTAGCATACATCCCTTTATATGCGGGGGTATTCGCCCCATACGTGGATAATGCCCTTTGTTTTCGGCCAGTGTCCGGACGCAGGGCAGGGGGGAAAGCTCGTGTCTTGTCAAAAGTGAAAATTCGTTTCATTTTGTATTCCTGTGCGGGTATTCCTGCGTTTATCCGTGGCGATAATAAAAACATGACCTAACACGAACCGTTTGCAGCACCCGGGCTCCCCATCCAGGACTTTTCTTGAAGCACGGGAAATACGAGGGTCAGGCAGGTGCTATGGATTTAACCCGTGGGGACATTTCCCGAATGATCCTGCGCCCCAATATCGACAGGGACATGGGCCAGCTGCGCCTGAGCTCCAGCATGCTTCAGGTGCTGGTCGCCCTGGACGGGGAGCGCGATGTGGCGGATGTGGCCGAGGTCCTCGGAATGGGATGGGGCGAGATCCGACAGAACCTGGTCAAGCTCCAGGAGAACAACCTGCTCAGCTTGGCCAAGGACAAGGAGCAGGCGCTGAGCTCCCGCTTTTTTGCCATCCTCGAGGAGCGTCTCGCCGAATATATGGGCCCGGTGACCACCATGCTCATCAATGACACCATCCAGGCCATGGGGGAGACCAAGCAGCACTTTCCCTGCCGCAGAGCCTCGGAGCTGGTGGATAATCTGACCGGGGAGATCTCTTCCCAGGAGAAGAAAAAACGGTTCCGCCAGAGCATGCAGGATATTGTGGAGCAGTTTACCTAGCTTCTCTGACGGGGCGTTATGTGCATGAGTGTTACCAGCTGAAGGCTCTTGGAGAGCTCTTGTGCGAACCGCCCGTTCACTGGCGCTCACTCGACCTTGGGGACAAGAGGGACGCGGATTGTGCCCTGCAGACCATTGCAGGGCACAAGGCCCAGCCTCGGCTTCGCCTCGTCACGGCTTTGCCAAGCGCAGCTTGGCGAGCCTTTCTCCTGCGGCAAGGCTTCGCCGCGGGGAAGGTCCCATATGTCGAGCGACTGCAGGGAGCGGGCGGTGAGTATCCTGGAATCAGCGATGAAGATGTATAGCTGGAAGATCGTGAGCCTGCGAGCCCAAAGCAGTAAGGCTCTTAGGACCTGCAGCCCCTCGTATACGGCCCATCGCCTATCGCCCATTTCCGAGTCTTTTCCCCCTGGGAAGTGCCAGGAACGCAACACGAGCCGGAGCGAGCCCTATGATCGTGAGCTGCCAGCACTGCGGGAAGAAGCTCAAGGTGGACTTTTCCATGATCCAGGGAAACCGGGTCAAGGTTCGGTGCAAGCACTGCCGGCAGTTGTTCACGGTGAGCAGGCCCACTGGGGGGGAGGAGTCGGCGGCGGAAGAGGATTCGAAAGGCGAGGAGGTCCAGGAGCCCGGCGGTCGGGAATCCGAGGAGGGGATGCGGATAGAGGGATGGTCCCTCAAGAGCAAGCTCACCGCAATTATCGTCCTGCTCATGGTCGGGGCGCTGAGCGCGACCGGGCTGATCGTGAGCTACTTCAGCCGGGCGACGCTTACCGGCCAGACCGAAACGCATCTGAGGCGCATTGTCACGGAGAAATCCAGCCAGTATTCCGCGATATTCGATCGGATCAGCGACGAGGCCAAAGGCGTGGCCGACTATGTCAGCCGACTCTACGACCGCGGAACGGTCGGCAAGGAACTGGGCTTCCCGGTCCTTTTGCCCTGGGACGGGAACAGCTACGGCAACCCCGTATCCAGACAGCGCTACGGCGTGGAGCGGCTCCTGATGCAGCGGGTGGGCGAGACCCTGCAGAGCCTGGCCACGGAGAATCAGTTCCTCAGTCTGGCCTACTACGGCTCGGCCAACGATCTGCTGGTCCTGCACGAAGAGTCGGCTCTGCAAAACATCAGGGAGCTGGAGGGATTCGTTCCCACCCAGAGACCGTGGTATACAAAGGCGGCGGAGCAGAGGACGGTTATCTGGAGCGATCCCTATGTGGACGCGAACAGCAAGAACCTGGTGGTGACCTGCGCCGCCCCCGTCCAGGGCGGAAACGGCGAGCTGCACGGCGTGGTCGGCTTCGACGTCCTTTTGCAGACTATTGAGCGGGACATGCTCAACCTGGACCTTGAATACGCGGACTACGCCTTCCTGGTGAACCATGAGGGCGAGGCCCTGGTGCAGCCCGGCATGGTGGCCGAAGGGCTCAGCTGGGACGAGCGCTATTCCACGGACAATCTCCGGGAGACGGAGAACCCCGAATTCAACAGCATCGTGGAGGACATGGTGCAGGGCCGCACCGGGTTCGAGACCTTCTCCCGGGAAGGGGGCGAGAAGTTCATCGCCTACGCCTATCTTCCCACCATACAAGCAAGCTTGGCCATCGTGAGCTCCCGGGCGGAGGTCATGGATCCGGTGAAGAGGATCCGCACCAATGTTCTGGCCCTCTGGGCGGTGGTCCTGTTGATCACCATATGGATCAGCCTCTACGTGGGGCGATGGATCACGCGCCCCATCAACGATCTGACCCGTATGGCCAATCAGATCAGCCAGGGCAAGACCAATCTGGAGGAGCTGCCGGAGGAACGCAAGGACGAGATCGGCCTGCTCACGCGCTCCTTCAACCGCTTGGTGGCCAGCCTGCGCGTGGCCCTTTCCAAGAGGCGCTGAGCCCGTCGCGCCTGCGGTGAAGACGACGGCCGGGGAAGCCGGCGCACCGGCACGTTTCCCCGGCTCTGGCCGCGGAGCCCTTTGCTCCGCACACGAAGAGATGGTGGCGTTTCTTCTGATACCTATGGACAATTCGGACATCCGCTGAAGACGTCTCCGTGCGCCGGGAGCATATCCACCGGCGGGAAGCGGGGGCGGAAAGGGACGTGCTATGAGCGAGGACACGATCCGGAATCTGCAAAACGTGCAGCTCTTTCAGGGCCTCAGCGAGGAGCAGCTCCGCGGGCTGGAGCCCATGGGCCAGCGCATCAGCCTTCCTTCGGGCGGGGCGATCTTCTCCCAGGGCGAGTCAGCGCGGGGCTTCTACGTGATACTTTCCGGCAGGGTAAAGGTGTACAAGCTCTCTCCCGAGGGGCGGGAGCAGATCCTGCATCTCTTCGGACCGGGCGAGCCCATCGGCGAAGTCCCGGTCTTCGCGGGGGAGACCTTTCCGGCCCACGCGGAGACCATGGAATCCTCCGAGCTCTGGTTCCTCCCCCGCGAATCCCTGCGCGATCTCTTCGCGCGCGATCCCTCCCTGGCCCTGAACATGCTGGCCATCCTCTCCAAAAGGCTGCGCCGCTTTACCGACCTTATCGAGGACCTCTCCCTCAAGGAGATCCCCGCCAGGCTGGGGGCCTATCTGATGCACCTCCAGGACGGACAGGGAGGAGGCTCGGAGATTTCACTGGACGTCTCCAAGGGAATCCTGGCCAAGATTCTGGGCACGAGCCAGGAAACCCTTTCCCGCGTCCTGCGGCGCATGGCCGAGGCCGGGATTCTGGAAGTGGAACAGAAGCGGATCACCATCAAGGACGACGGAATGCTGGAGGATCTGGCCGAGGGGTACACCAGCCTCCGCTGAAACGGCAACTGAGGCCCGACATTCCCTCCAACCGCCAACACGCGAGAGGTCCATGCTGGAGCACACCTTCTGCCATCTCACCGGTATCGGTCCCAAGACGGAGGGCCGGCTCTGGGCCGCGGGATACGCCCACTGGGAGGATCTGCTGCACGATCTCCGCCGCGGGGTAAGGCCGCTGCGCTGCGGGGCCCGCGTCCGCGCGGAGCTCGAGGAATCGATAGACTGCCTCCACCGGGAGGATAGCGCGTATTTCGCGCAGCGGCTGCCCCAGGGCGAGATGTGGCGCCTTTTCCCCGCCTTCCGCGGCCGGGTGGCATACGTGGATATCGAAACCACGGGGCTGGGGAAGGGACTGGACCATATTACCAGCATCGCTCTGTACGATGGCCAAAGGGTCGCGACCTACGTCCACGGCATCAATATGGAGCGATTCGAGGATGATATCGGGGCATACAGGATCGTGGCCACCTTTAACGGCAGTCTTTTCGATCTGCCTTTCCTGCGGCGCCAGCTGCTCCCGGATCTGCCCCTGGCCCACATCGACGTCCGCTTCCTGCTCAAGAGTCTGGGGGTGAAAGGCGGTCTCAAGCGCTGCGAGGACCGCTTTGGCCTGGGCCGCAGCGATTTGGGCGGGGTGGACGGCTATGCCGCGGTCCTGCTCTGGCGGGCGTTCGAGGTCACGGGGCGGCGGGAGGTTTTGGAAACGCTTTTGGCCTACAATGTCCAGGACGTGCTCAGCCTGGAAGTGCTCCTGCATCTGGCCTACAACATGAAGCTGGAGCAGATGGGGTCGCGGCAGGACGGCCTGGAGGTTCCCCCGCTTTCGGGCAACCCCTTCCGGGCGGACAAGAATGTGCTGCGAGAGCTGGGATTCGGGGAGTGATCAGGGCTGTTCGCCCTTGGCGCAGCTGTCGATGATGCGGCTCAAACAGGCCCTGGCAGGTCCGTACTGCATCGTGGCAACATCCTCCTCTGGGGATTTCTCAGCCCTCGGCTTCCAGGAGTGGACCTCGATCCTGCGGTGGGCCGAGTCGTACCCCTTGCCCTCGGTTTGATCTCCCTTTTTCAGACCCCAGTTGTGGCGGGAGCAGGTGAGCACCTCCCTGCCTTCGCGGGGCAGAATGAGCTCCGACGGTATCCAGCCTATGTCAGGCATACTCTCTCCTTGGGGTGTCGAGTTCAAGTGACTTCATTGGCTCGCTTCCGGAAAAACGTCAAGCCCGGATTTTCTCGGGCCATCTCAGGCTCTTCGGGAAAAGCGCATACCGCAGTGAAGAAAGCAAACAGCCAAGTGGCGGAGGACACGGAGAAATCCGGCATTCATTCCTGAAATGCGTGCCGGATTGGCCTCTGGGCGGTTCATTCAGAATTCGGACTATTCAAAGCTTTGAGCTGACGCTTTAACGCGAAACACGCCGGAGCTAAAGGGAAGTGGCATGCTCTTTCCCGTGGTCGGGGAGTTCAATCGCAAATACGTGCCCTGGGTCACTCTTGTCCTTATTGTCGTCAATCTGGCGCTATTCTTTACCCTTCAGGCGGACGAGGCACGCTACCGGCGCGAGGCGATGCAATTCTATCTCGAGTCCGGCCTGGGGCAAATCGAGTACGCCTACTACAGGCAGTTCAACGGTGAGGAGTCCGTGGAGAACGCCCTTGAGCGGGTGAAGGATTCTCCGGAGCAAAGCCTCTCCCCGGCGAAAGTGCGGGAGATACTCGGGGACGGGCGTTTTCGCAGGGCCCTGCGGGAAGGCGAGACCATCGGCCCCGGGGATCCGAGGCACGAGGAATGGACGAGCCTCCAGGAGACCTTTCGCAACAAGCGCAGCCGCATCGTCTCCCGCAACTACGGCCTGATCCCCAGCCAGCCCCGGCCCTGGAGCTGGCTCACACACATGTTCCTGCACGGCGGCCTGGGCCATCTCCTGGGCAATATGCTCTTTCTGTGGCTGGCGGGATACGTTCTGGAATCCGGTGTGGGGCACCTGCGCTTTGCGGGCATCTATATGGGGGGAGGGATTTTGGCCGCGGTGCTCTTCTGGGCCTGCAACCGGCTTGCGCCGGTCCCGCTTGTGGGAGCCTCGGGAGCGATATCCGGTGCCATGGGGGCCATGAGCGTGATGTATGGCCTCTATCGGATCAAGGTGTTCCTCAACCTGGGATTCTTCTTCCACTACGTGAGCCTTCCGGCCCTGGCCCTTTTGCCGGTGTGGCTGGGCAAGGAGGGATACCACCTGCTCCGCTCACCGGAGAGCAGCGTGGCCTTCACCGCCCATATAGGCGGCCTGCTCGGCGGGGCCCTGCTCGGGTGGGTCAACAGGCGCTATCTGGGCTTCGATCCCGCTCCGCTTTTCGAAAGGGAGCCGGACAGGGTGGGGCCGGAGCTGGAGAAGGCCATGGCCGCGGTTCGGGATCTGGATTTTTTTACGGCAAAGAGTCGGCTGCGGCAGGTCCTGGAAATGGACCCGGGCAACAGCGTGGCCCTGAAGCAGCTCTTCTTTCTCCAGGCGCAGGATCCGGAGGCGAACGATCTTTCCGGATTGGCGAATCGCACCCTGCGGGCCCTGCTCGGGGAGGGCGAGCCGTATCGGGAAGTGGAGCGGATGTATGCGGACTATTGTCACCGGGATCGGCGCATCGTGCTGGAACCTGAGCTTGCCCTCAGGCTGGCAGCCCTGTTCGAGCGGGCGGACCGGACCGACCTGGGCGAGCCGCTCCTGGTCCGGGCCATGAAGAGTTCCGTGCCCCTGCAGGACGCTCCCGGCGTCCTGTACCGCTACGGCGGCAGATTCCGGGAAAAGGGGATGGAGCGCAAGAGCCGGGCCTGTTTCCGGA
>JAZKRN010000103.1:0-9622 GCA_036628655.1 Desulfohalobiaceae bacterium
GACGGATGGAAGAGATGGATCGCAAGCGCGGAATAGCTGCGGTTGTGCCTTCGTTCGCGCGGCGGCTCGGGCAGGGACTTGAGTCCCAGAAGCCCTGCAATCAGAGCCTTGACCTCGGCGGACCGTTTCCGAAGGTCCTCCTGGCGCAGCAGGCAGACCCTGTCCGGACCGAAGGTCCGGGCATAGGCCCGGTAGATCTCCAAAAAGCGCAGGCTCAGGGCCTCCACGTTGCGGGCGCCGTAGACCTCCCGCGCCACGCGGGGGCGGAACTCGCCGTGGTAGAAGTTGAGGAAAACCTCGATGGGGACGGGCTTGCCCTTGACCAGGTGCTGGCGGTAGGCGGACTGGAGCCAGTCGGACTGCTTGCGCACGAAGAAGATGATCCGGGCCTCGGGAAAAAGCTCGCGCACGAGCTCCAGATTCTTGGCGTAGTCGTGGTGGTTGCCGTACATGTCCCCGGATATGTGCGGCTCGGAGAGGACCAGTGTCCGATGGTCCCCGGAGGCGCGCCACTGTGCCACCGCCTCCCTGGCTCGGGCAGCCAGCTCCGCGTCTCCGGGACGCCGCACTGCCTGTCGCAGCTCTGGCCAGAGGGGCTCGGGGTTGTAATTGAACTGCTCCGGATCCAGCTGCCCGAAGACCTCGCGCTGGAGAAAGCGCGTGCCCGTTTTGTGCAGCCCGATATGGAGAATGACGCGGGGGTGCGTTTCCTGGTCGCTCTTCATGGGCTTGGCTCCGATTCCTCTGTTCCGTCGGGTGAGCCGTCGAAGGTGTACCCCAGCACTTCCAGGTCCCGATTGTAGTGCCCGGCAACCAGCTCAGCCAGCCCCTCCGTGTAGTAGCGGCGATGGTCGTCCCTGTCCTGTGCCTTGCGCAAGTGGGGCAGGCGCGGAGTGGGAATGCCGATACGTCCGCAGGCTGTTCGGAAATCCTCCTGCAGGCTCTCGTAGCGGGCGATGAAATCCACAATCACTCGTCCCCGCAGATCGATAATGGATTCGTGCTGCAATTCGGCGGAGATGTCCAGCATGTAGTTGTACGGCCTTTCCGGATCGAACTTGAGCCGCAGGAAGTCCCCGAAATTGCGGACTCCTTCCAGCACTTCCGGCTTTTCGCGCAGGATGTGATGATAGGAGCTCACCTGCAGGTCAAAGGGATTGCGTACGGTCACGAATTTGAACAGGGAGTCGAAGACCGGCTCAGGCAATATTTCCTTGGCAGCTACGGCCTTGGTGTGACGCGGAAACTTGAGCGCCAGCTTGTGCCTGGGCCTGGTGAGCTGATCCACCTGGCTGGCCATCAGCATGACCAGGCTGTACCAGCCGCCCCAGCGATAGCGGCGCAGGGCCGCCCGCACGCTGGTTCCGCCTGTCTTGGCGATGTGCACGAAGAGGAATTTGTGGGAGTAGGAGATAAGCATTTAAATCGTATCAGATATCCGTTGTGTGTTTGTCATCTTCAGAAGCGGAGGGCTCCAGACCCAGCTCGCGCAGATAGGCGCGAGCGCTGGCTCGGAGCGTATAATCCGAAACAGCGCGGGGCAAGCTCTCCCTGTCCGGCGGCGCGGCAAGAACGCGCTCCATGGCCTCGGCCAGGGACTTCGGGTCGTCGACCGGCACCAGGGGGCCATAGCGGCCGTCCTTCAGGATCTCCATGGGGCCGCTGCGGCAGTCGGTTGCCACCACGGGTGTTCCCAGGGCAAGGGCCTCCTTGAGGACGTTCGGCGATCCCTCAAATCTGGAGGAGAGGACAAAAAGATCCGCTCGGGCCAGATAGGCATAGGGGTTGGCATCGAATCCCGGGAGATGGACCCGGTCTCCCAGGCCCAGCTCCTCCGCCTGTCTTTCCAGTTTCTGCCTTTCCGGCCCCTCGCCGAGAATCAACAGGCTGGCCCGTCTGTGCCGCAGGAGCTCGGCAAAGGCCGAGAGCAGCACATCGAAGCCTTTCTGCCTGGTCAGGCGCCCCACGGCCACAATCCGGGCAGGCTCCGCGCGGGAGAACCATTCACTCTCCGGCTCCCGGGCGGCCATATGATGAAGCTCCGGGGTGATCACTGGATTGGCCAGAACGCTGATTCCGGAGCGGGGGATATGGGTGACTGCGGCCAGATCGTCCGCGACACCGTCGGATACGGCAATGATGCCATCCGCCCAGGGATAGAGCAGGCGCATGGGATAGATGCGCAGGGCCTTTTCCAGACGGGTCTTGCCCTCCAGGGATTGGCTCAGATGCATTCCCAGGCGCAGGACAACCCGAGTGGGGACTTTCGCCATGCGGCGCGCGAGCAATGCCGCTCTGCCGGCGCGATCCTTGGCCGCCAGGAGGGAAGAGGGACGCTCGCTGCGCAGGTATCGGATCAGCCCCGGAACGCTGGTGAGCCAGGTGCGGCAGCCCAGGTTGATCACCCTGGCCCCGGTGGGGATGGAGTCCAGATGGGCCCCCTTGGCCTTGATCAGGACGAAGTCCACCTTGTATCCTTCCTGAAGGAAGCCGGCGGCGAGATGGCTCACCATTTTCTCCACTCCGCCGTCACCGGAAAAGGAGACGAATACAGCGACTGTATTGGAACCCTTCACGGGGCATTTTTTCACTTGAAACCTCCGGCTCCGGATTTTCTAACGCTCGTCACGCGGGGGCATTCCTGCCCCCTCCCGACTCTCATTTGTTGGGGATTCCCTTGGTATTGCCGAAATAGGATACCATGAGCTGTTTCCCTTATGGTGAGCCTTGTCGCGGTCGGGCTTCCCCCACGTGACGAGCGAAGAAAATCGACGGAACCTCCGCTGGGTAAGTTCAAAAATGCCCCGTGAAGGGATACACTGTATTTATGTTATGCCTTCACTGGGCATTTTTTCACTTGGGCTCTCCATCCCTTCTTATTGCGGAAGGGACGTGTTTGCGGGAAACGGAGCCCGTCCGCGCCTCGTCGCGATATCCTTGCAAAAGGGATTGCCAAAGCTCGTCCTCGAAGGCAAAAAAGGGTGTTGCGCGCCGTATCTTGCGCAGTGAGCGCAACAGGCGAGCCAGGTTTCGGCGCTTCCAAAATTCCGTGGCTCCGGTCTTGCCGCGATCGAAGTCGAGCAGGTAGACCACGGAGCTCTCATCGAGCAGGATGTTTTCGGCATTGAGGTCGGAGTGCCATATGCCGCGGTTGTGGAACCAGGCGATGGTTGCGCCGATGTTGCGCCAGGTTTCCGGGGGAAGCGGCTCTCGTTGCAAAATTTCCGCCAAAGAGCGGGCGCCGGGAATCCGTTCCGTGATGAGGTCCGCGCTGTAGAGAAGGGGGCCGACCTCGACCATGGCCGCGACAGGACGCGGAACGGGCAACCCCTGGTTGTACATGCGGGCGAGAAGCTCCCATTCCCTCCAGGATCTGGAATTTTCCACACCGAGTCGTATGTAGCGGTCCGAAAGAATCTTCTGCACCAGGCCCCCGCGACGGAAATTTCTCAGGACCAGATCCCTGCCCTGGTAGCGGAAGAAGCGGACCTTTCCCCGGCCGCTTCCCGTGCCGGTGAGCAGGTTGCTCGCCTCCAGACTGCGCGTGTCGAACAGATGAATCGGCGGCTCATGAAAGAGCGAGGCGTCGAACAGAACCCGCTTTGGACCCACAAACACTTTGCAAGGATTGATCCGCAATGCTTCCTCTCCGCTGTGCTCCGGCCAGTATCTGTCTTCTCCGCCTTTCCGCTATCGGGGATGTCACCCATGTTCTGCCCGTTCTGCGCACGCTGCAGCACCACTGGCCGGACACCTCCCTGACCTGGATTATCGGCAGGACAGAGGCCCCGCTCGTGGAGGATGTCGACGGGGTGGAGCTCATCGTGGTGGACAAGCAGAAGGGGCTCGGGAGCCTATGGGAGCTGCGCCGCAAGCTCGGCGGCCGCAGCTTTGACGTCTTTTTGCATATGCAGGCCACATGGCGCGCCAACCTGTACAGCCTTGCGGTCAAGGCGCCGATTCGCCTGGGCTTCGATCGGGCCAGGGCCAGGAATCAGCAGTGGATGTTTCGAAACGCGGCGATCGATTCCAACCCCAGGCAGCACGTGCTGGACGGCTTTCTGGCCTTCCCCGGTGCCATGGGACTGACAGATACCATATTGCGCTGGAATCTGCCAATACCGGCGTCTGCCCGGGATTTTGCCAGGGAATGCATGCCCGATGGCACGCCCTATCTGGTCATCAATCCCTGCTCCAGCGTACGGATCCGGAATTTCCGCAACTGGAGCGTGGACTCCTACACCGAGGTCATCGATTACGCCGCCTCGCGCTACGGCATGCGGACCGTGTTGACAGGAGGGCCCTCGGCGATGGAGAAGGAATACGCCGAGGCGATCATTTCCAATACCAAGCATCCGGTTGTCAATCTTGTGGGCGGCACGAACTTGAAGCAGCTGGCCGCCGTTCTGGAACGCGCCGCTGCGGTCATCGCCCCGGACACGGGTCCGCTGCACATCGCCAATGCGGTGGGCGTCCCTGTTATCGGATTGTACGCCACCTCCAATCCGGAGCGCACAGGTCCCTACCTCAATCGCGACCTCACGGTCAACCGGTATCCGGATGCGGTTCGCGAGGAATTCGGCAAGGAGGTTGAAGACCTCCCCTGGGGCCAGCGGGTGCGCAATCCCGAGGCCATGAGCCTGATCGGCGTGGAGGAGGTCCGAGAAAAGCTGGACCAGGCCTTGCAGCGTGCTGGGACGACTTCCGTATGATAGGATAAGCGCTGTGAAACGAAAAGAGCCCCCTTTGCGTGTGGGGCGAAAGAACAAGAGCGACTCTGGAGAAACGTGGTGAGAAGGTTATTGATCAAGCTGCTCGGCAGGATCCTGGGCAGCGAAAGGATCCGCATAAGCGAGTATTATCTACGCCGGATCTGGAACTATTTCCGGCCCTATCTGTTCCGCATCATCGTCGCGATGATCTCCATGGCCGTGGTAGCGGGGTGTACCGCTGCCGCAGCCTATCTGGTCAAGCCAGTGCTGGACGAGATCTTCATCAACAAGAACCAGCAGGCCTTGTTGGTGCTTCCCCTGGCCATCCTGGTGCTCTACCTGGTGAAATGCGTTTTCATGATCCAGCAGGTGTACCAGATGCGCTACGCCTCCCTGCGGGTGCTGGAACAGGTACGCAACGACCTCTTCGGCAAGATGGTCCGCCTGCCCATGGCCTTTTTCGAGTACAGCCGGGTGGGGATGCTCATGTCCCGCATCGTCAACGATGTCAATCTGCTGCGGCAGAGCGTCCCGGAAATCGCCATGGTCTTCAGGCATGCGTTCACCATGGTCGCTCTGATAGGCGTGGCCTTCTACCGTGATCCCTTTCTGGCGACATGGGCTGTTGTGGTGCTGCCCCTGGGGATGTATCCCTTGATCTATTTCGGCCGCAAGCTGCGCAAGCTGACCCGCAAGAAACAGGAAAAGATCGCGGACATTTCCACACTTCTTCAGGAGAGCTTCAGCGGGATCAAGGTCATCAAGGCCTTTGCCAAGGAAGATCACGAGGACAGAGGCTTTCAGGCCCACAACCGGAGGCTGGCCCACATCGGTATTCGATCGGCCTTGAAAGAGGCCATGTCCGCGCCCTCCATGGAGATGATCGGGGGCGTGGGCGTGAGCCTGGTCATCTGGTACGGCGGAGCCCAGGTTATTGCCGGTGAGACCACTCCGGGCAATTTCTTCTCTTTTCTGACCGCCCTGCTCATGCTCTACGATCCCCTTAAGCGGCTCAGCAAGGCCAATGTGAAGATCCAGAAGGCCCTGGCAGGGGCGGAGCGCATCTTTGGCCTTCTGGACTCCAAGGAGATCACCGAGGAGGACAGCGGGAGCGTGGAGCTTACCTCCCCCCTGGAACAGCTCTCCTATGATGGCGTCTGGTTCGCCTATCAGGAAACCACGGACTGGGCCCTGCGGGACATCTCCCTCGATGTGGCACCCAAGGAGCGGGTGGCCATCGTCGGTCCCAGCGGGGCGGGCAAGTCGAGCATGGTCCAGCTCCTGCCGCGATTCTACGATCCGCAGCACGGAACACTGAAAATCAACAACCGGCCCCTGTCCGAATACACGCTGAGCAGCCTACGCCGGTTCATCGGGATCGTGTCCCAGGAAACCGTGCTCTTCAATATGTCCATCCGGGACAACATTCTCTACGGCATGCACAATGTGGACTCCACGCACCTGGAGGAGGTCTGTCGCATCGCCTCCATCCACGAGCGGATCCTGCAGCTGCCCGAGGGATACGATACCGTTGTCGGCGAAAGGGGAGTTGTCCTCTCCGGAGGCGAGAAGCAGCGCATCACCATCGCCAGGGCCCTGCTCAAGGACCCGCCGCTCTTGATCCTGGACGAGGCCACGAGCGCCCTGGACACCGAGTCGGAGCGCATTGTGCAGAGAGCCCTGGAAAACCTGATGCGGGACAGGACCAGCATCGTCATCGCCCACAGGCTCTCCACCATTCTGAGCGCGGACTGCATCGTGGTCCTGGAGGATGGCGGGATTGTGGACGTGGGCCCGCACAGCGATCTCCTGCAGCGATGCGAGCTCTACCGCAAGCTGTATCGGATGCAGTTCGGACAGGAGCAGGGGGAGGATGAGGAAGAGATCGAGGAGCGAGCGTGGGAAGAGGAGTAAGGAGCTGATTGTCCTCTCTCCCGGTACATGCTTGCTTGGTTATGAAGCATGGAAAACCGCCAAGGCGCGAAGGACCCGGCACTCATTCCTGGCATGAGTGCCGGGTCCTTCTACGTCTTGGCGGTTCAAAATTATTGCCCCCTGAATGGTTCCCTACGGCTTGTAGAACCCGTATTCCGTGGCGTTGATGTTGTGGCGCATCTCCTGCCGCAGCGTGGAGGTGGGAGTGGGGCCGTAGTCGTGTCCGGGCAGGACGAGGGTCTCCTCGGGCAGCCCCATGAGCTTTCTGATCGAGGCGCCCAGCGAGGGGCGGTGGCCGTAGGGCATATCCGTGCGGCCGCTGTCTCCCACAAAGAGGGTGTCTCCGGTGAAGAGCCGTCCGTCCGTGGCGAAGCAGACGCCTCCCGGAGTATGTCCCGGGGTGTGCATCACCCGGATCCGGATTTCGTCGCCGATATAGATATCGTCCCCGTCGTGCAGGGTGAGATCGACTGTGCCCTCGTAATAGGGGGCATCCGCTTCGTGCATGGCGACCTCGGCGCCCGTCTTTGCGCGCAGATCGCCAGCCTCGAGGGTATGATCGGGATGGAAATGGGTGCAGAGGATGTACTCCACTTGCAGGCCCTGCTCCTCGAGCCGGGCGAGAAGGCGGTCCGCCTCGCCGTCGGGATCGATGACCGCGGCTCGGCTGCAGCTCTCGCAGGCCAGGATGTAGCTGAAGTTGGCCATTTCCCCCGCCTTGATCTGTTCCACGAACATAGGCTGCTCCTTTGTGTTCTCGCCGCAAAAGCGCACGGAGTTGTTTTTCACCGCAGAGGCGCGGAGGGCTCTGAGGTGGCGCGGAGGCGAGTTCTTTTGCTTTGCGTCGAGATGCCGCAAAGCAAAAGGGGCTCAGCCTTGGCGGGGAAGGAAATGTTCTCCGCATTAACTCTGCGATCTCCGTGGTGAGCCGTTTCTTTTCATCAATGTGGGCGCTTTTCGCCGGACTTGACCATATTGATCTGGCCCGGAATCCGTATCCCCTCCTTGCGGGCGATATCGGCAATAATGCCTCCGGCACCGCTTAGCCAGTCCTTTTCCGAAATCGGCACTGGCTCGATTCTGCTGTCCGTCTTTGTTCGCAAAGCCCACAACAGGTCCTTGATACGTTCAGAGCTGGATTCTTGATACTCTGCACACACGATCAAAACATCCAAATCGCTTTCCTGGTCCGCCTCCCCTCGAGCATGGGAGCCGAAAAGCACAGCTTCGGAAATGTGCAGGCCAGACTTGCTTGCTTCCTCAACATATTTACGTATTGAGTCTATAATTGATTCATTGACCATTGAAATATCTCCTTAGCCTGATGGAATTGTTCCCATGCTTTTTCCAAATCGATTTTTCCTGGCCAAAATTCCGGATATCGACCTTCCAATTGATACCGATCAAATATTGCGAGAAACTCTTTTTGCTTATCAGTGAAAACCAGATTGGTCTTTTCTATCAGTCGTAACAGATTGTGCATTCGAGGTGCCAAATCTTGAGTCGATTTGCAGATATGAGCCTTCAATGCTTTTTCCAGGGCTAGGTGAGCGAAAAATAGTCCATGTCGCGGCCTGTTAGAGGCAATAAGGAACTCTGCTGTCTCCAAATCCTCTTGAGCGCTGGAAGACCAGTAATTGATATGCTTCTCTAAGTCCAATGACACCTTCAAGGCTCCGTTTTTTTGCGGACAGCAACGCTTCTTTCTCCTCCGTTCCCTACGCGCCCCTGCGGTGAATAATCCTTCGACGATTTCCAAAAAGGATACGAGACCTCCGCAGCAGGGGTCAAGGCTGGATTCTGCTTGATGCGATCTCTTCGGCGGCGAAAAAACGGTGCTTTTCACCACGGCCAAACTGTCCTATGAATGATCGGAGGGCTTGTTCAGGTACGAGCCCGGGTTTTGCGCTGAAGAAGACAACTGGAGCTGGAGAGGAAAGGGGGATTTTCTTGAGATCTGGCCACCGGGAAAAGACCGCGCTTTCGCTGGCTTTTTCGCTGCTTCTGCTCGGGCTCGTTTTCGCCGGCTGCTCCTCCGAGGGAATCTCCCGCCTGGAGCGCGAGGACCGTCCCCTACCCAGGGACGCCGAGGTGAGCGAGGCGGATCCGGGAGAATACGGCGGGGTCTTCGTCCGGGCCGCCTCCCAGCAGCCCAAGACCTTCAATCCCCTCGTGGCCCAGGACGCCTACTCCAGCCAGGCCATCGGCCGCTTTCTGAACGGGCTCACCACCTATCATCCAATCAAGCAGAAGGTGGTCCCGGAGCTGGCCCGCTCCTGGGACATCTCCGAGGACAAAAAGACCATCACCATGCGCCTGCGCCGGGGCGTGCGCTGGAGCGACGGGGAGCCCTTCACAGCGGAGGACGTGGTCTTCACCTTCGAGGCCCTTTTCGATGAGCGCTACCCCAACCGCTATCAGGGACAGTACACTATCGGCGGCGAGCCCATCGGCGTGGAAAAGGTGGACCGGCACACGGTGCGCTTCACCACGGCAAAGCCCTATTCCTCCTTCCTCTACGTCATCGGCTTCATCGGGATCCTGCCCGAGCACGTGCTGCGGGACGCCTACGAAAGCGGCGATCTCCTGCAGGCCTGGAGCGTGCGCACCGGGCTCCGGCATCCGGAGCGTCTGGTGGGCACCGGTCCTTTCCGGGTGCGCTCCTTCCAGCCCGGCCAGCGGATCGTGTTCGAGCCCAACCCCCATTACTGGCGCGTGGACAGCGAGGGCAAGCGGCTGCCCTATATCGACTACCTCATCACCCGCTACGTCCAGGACGCCAACACCCAGACCGTGCTCTTCGCCTCGGGGCAGACGGATATTGCCACCATTTCTCCGGGGGACGTGGTCGGGGTGCGGGAGAACGCGGATCTGCACGGCTACACAGTGCACGAGCGGGGGCCTGCGAGCGGGATCCGCTTCATCTGGTTCAACCAGAAGCCGGGCACAGACGACGATGGCGAACCCTATGTGGC
>JAZKRN010000104.1:0-9597 GCA_036628655.1 Desulfohalobiaceae bacterium
CCTACTTCTCTTCGAACGAAGAACCCTGAACGGGGAACGGGGAACGCAGAACGGGAAACCCAGAACGCAGAACGGGGAACGGAAGTCGGATGTCGGACGTCGGATGTCGGATGTCGGATGTCGGAAGACCAGAGGACGGAAAACGCCTCTGCGAAAAACTGATGAACGCCCCTACTTCTCTTCGAACGAAGAACCCTGAACGGGGAACGGGGAACGCAGAACGGGGAACGCTCAACCCCCCTGCATATTGCACAGCTTGGGGATCCGGGAATAGTCCACGCAGCGCTGCATTCTGCTGCTCGCCTCCCGGGCCTGCCCCAGGGTATGCACCCCCTGTTGCTCCAATAAGGGAATCAGCTTGAGATAGATCTCCGCGGCTGTCAGGGCGTCCCCGAGAGAGGAGTGCCTGCTGTGGATGCCCGCACCCAGCCTCCTGGCGGTTGCCTCCAGGGTCTGGTCCTTGCGACTGGTAAGCACGGTTGCGGCGAGCAAAAGAGTATCCAGGACGGAATTGCTGAACTCAAGTCCCACCTTTTGCCCCTGCTGCCGCAGAAAAAGCATGTCAAACTCCGCGCAGTGGGAGACGAGGACCGTATCCCGGCAGTAGAAGCGAAAGTCGGCGAGCACCCGATCCGAACGCGGCTTGTCCCGGACCATGTCCGCGCTGATCCCGTGGACCCGTTCGGATGCCGCGGAAATGCTTCCGTAGGGACGGATCAACTGGTGAAAGGTCTCCTCGGCACAAATTTTGCCACGAATCACCCGCACCGCGCTCACGGAGATGATCTCGTCCCCTCCGTTGGGATCCAGCCCCGTGGTCTCCAGGTCGAAAATCGTGCAGGGCAATTGGCGCAGAGAAACATCCTCCAGTGGCGGACCCGGCGCGGGTTCCTCCAACAGGTGGGGATCCAGCCGCGAGGAAGCGAGGAGCACCTCGGGGATGTCGTCGTGAAGCGTGCAGACACCGGACGAGGCGCAACGGCAGCTCCGCTCTGCGTCGTGAGCCCCGTCCCTCTCCCACTGATGTTGCTCGAGATACAGGAAGAAGGCCCCATTTGCCTGCGCTTGGCTCCTCAAGGGCACAACACCGGCACGAATTCCCTTTTCCCGGAGAAAGTCCGCATCCAGTTCCCCAATTGACCCGGACGGCATATCTTCCGTCCTGCCGGAAGAAGCCGCTTCTTTCGCTTTTTCCGCGAGTTTCGGCCCCAGCAGATCCTCGAGGCTCCGGCCCTGTCCCACATAGGCCTGGACGCAAGCCTCTTCCCCGTCTTCGCCAACGATGTCCGAGCAGATATCCAGCGCCAGGATATTGAAAAAAACGATCTGATCCCAGGCGTTTACTAGAAGAACCCCTTGGGGCAAATGGTTCAGAGCCTCCAGCATGAGGGCCTCTTCCCGCACAAGCAGGGCGCTCTCCTCTCCGGAGCCGTATTCCAGCCGATCCCGCATTTGCCGCATCTGGGTCGCGGCTTCGTTCATCCGCTCCGCAAGCTGCATGATCTCCCGGCAGCCCTGAACGTGAATGCCGTGCTCCGGATTGACCGCGGTCACCAGGCTGCTGTCCTCGGTGAGCCTATCCAGGGGCAGGATGTAGCTGTGGAACATCTCGTTCAGGAAAAAGAGCAGGATAATAAGCAGAAGGCTTCCCCCCAGAAAGAAAGGGGCGATGAGATCGTCCGGCGTCCGGGACAACTGTTCCCGAACCTCTCCGGGGAGCCCCTGCCAGACATACACGCCCATTCCGGCCAGGAAGGCCAGGGTCAAAACCACAAAGCCCAGGGAGAAGATCCAGTATTTCTTTTTCAAGTTCATCGTATCCACCCGCCTCGCTAGAGGAATTCACGTCCCTCTCTGGAAATGCCCGGTGTTGAGACAGTCCTTGCCCAACCCTGTCTCGCATGAAACGTCATGTTCGTGACTGGTGTCTCGTAACTGGTGATTGGTTGTTCGCGATTCGTGACCTGTAAGCTCCAGAAATCAGACGTCAGAGGTCAGTTATCAGACGCTGGCACAAGAAACCGGAAACCGGAAATGCACCACCGGCACCGAACACCCCAAACCCAAAACGGGAAACCCGGAACGGGGAACGGACAACGGGAACCCAGCCATCGCCGTTTCCTCTCCTTTTCAACTGGCGTGTCGGCCAAAATGGCAAAAATCTTTGCCCCACGAACACCGGTCACGTAAAAAGGGCGTATCCGCCGAGGGGAAGCTCCCGATACACGTGACGGATACGCCCTTGAGCGGTCACATGACACCGCTCCTCTGCGTTCATTGTTTTGCGGGCAGCAAGGATCTGCCCGGATTATACCGGATGAGGCCTCAGCTCAAGCCACCCGCGCCCATAAAGATGACCCACAGGATGGCGAAGACGACGCAGACAACCATCCATATATCTTCCATTTGCATAGGCTTCCTCCCCTTGGATTGCTGTTACGTGGTCTCTTCCACCACTGTGTAGGGCTCCTCCGCGGGGCGGCGGATCTCCTCGTCGGTCACCGAGGACATCTCCGCCTTGAAGGCAAGGGCCCACATCATGACGATGCCCAGGATCCACCACACGATCTGCCAGGACCACAGCGGCGGGAATCCGGCAAAGCTGAAGGCGTTGTTGCCGATGAGGCAGAGCGGGCCGATGGCGAAGATGTACCACACCGGGACCACGATCTTCATGGCGTTACGCCAGGACCGGCCCTTCGGCGAAGGCGCCTCCACGCTGTCAATCCAGTTCCGGAGCTCATTCTGCCGCTCCAGGGCGCTCTCGTCGTCCTTCACACCCAGCAGCCGGACCAGGTAGGCGAAGAGCAGGCCCACGCCTGTGCCCCAGCCGGCGGAATGGATGGTCAGGGGGTACTTGAACACGCTATAGGTCAGATAGACCATGAACATGCCCACCAGAATGCCCACGAAGGTGCCCCAGCCGGGCCAGCGCAGGCCCCAGAGCACGCCGAGCTGCGGGATGTACATGATGAACCCGAAGGCCGTGGCCAGGCCGCCGAGCATGACCAGGGCCGCCTTGGAGGTGAGCCCTATGATAAGGGCCAGGATGGTGATGATGGTCACAAAAAAGCGGTTGACCCAAATTTGCTCCGCGTGGCCGCCCTGCTTCTTGCGGATCTTGAGCCACCACACGTCGCGCATGAGTATGGTGCCGGCAGTGCCGATGTACGGTGCGGCAGTGGAGTGCATGGCCGCGATCAGGCCGATGAAGCAGATGCCCAGGGCGAAGGGCGGCAGGAACTTGGCCATGAGCATGGGGACCACGTCCCCGTCGGAAGCGATCTCCGGAAGGACGTTGCCCTCGAGCATGGCGGCGCCCAGCCCCTGGAAGGCGGTGAAGAAGAAGAGGCAGAAGCCCACGATGAAGGTGGACATGAACACCTGCTGCCAGGCGAAGGGCTTGGGGTTCTTGTTCCCGAAGTTCCACATGGTGAAGGCCGGGGAGGACTGAATCCCCATCAAAGCGAACATGTAGGTCAGGATCATGAGCGAGGTCCAGGAGCCCCCGAACAGGGTGAGCTTGGCAAACCCGGGAACCTGGAGCATGCTCTCGTCCATGTTCGACACCCTCATGCTGAACTCGCTCCAGCCACCGAAGTGGTGCAGGGTGTATCCGCCGATGATGATGATGGCGAAGACCAGCAGGATCATCTGGATCACCCCGACCCAGGTGCTCGCCTTGAGCCCTCCGGTCATGACGTAGAACCAGACGATGGCCGCGAGGAAGATGGCCCCCGCGGTGCTGGGATATCCGGTGACCCACTGGAACAGGGCGCCGGCGGCCATGAGCTGCACCGCGGAGTAGAAGATCCCGTAGAGGACGGCGGTAAGCACCACCAGCCAGCGCACGCCCTCGTTTTTGTAGTAATAGGCATACATGTCACCCGGGGTGACGAAGCCGTAGCGCTTGCCCAGCATCCAGTTCCGCTTGGCGAAGAAGGTCCCGGTAATGGGAATTGTCAGCACATAGAACGAGGCGAAGGCATAGGCCAGACCGGACATCCAGATCAGGCCCGGATGGCCCACCGTGGTCCAGCCGCTGAAGGAGGCCGCTGTCGCGGCCATCATGAAGGCGATCATGGGAATTCCGCGACCGCCGATGCTGTACCCGGACGAGGTCCTCTCCGTAAAGTAGCCCCGCAGACCCCAGTAGAAACAGTAGATTATGTATAGGCCCAGAAAGATCCAGACCCATGTGTTTCCGGCAGTTTCCATTTCCATAAGGCACCCCCTCCCTTGTGTTTCGCCGGGCTCCCAGATCATAGCCCCGGCTCGATGATTGCCTGGCCTCCTCCTTGTTTCCTGCTTAGACGTTTAAGCGTGCGTGCCTCTACTCCCGAGCCTGCCGAAATCGTTTCGGAGGTGCCCTGCATCCGGTCCGAGCAGTCATCTTCCCCCTCCCTTGTTCGAGATTCGAATGATTTTCTGCGAGACCGCTTGGTCTCACAAAAGCCCGAGGCCGGAGCCGGCGGCTCCTGCCTCGGGGGTGTCCGCTTCAGCTAGCCCTGCACTTGCTGCCTGATCTCCTCCACAATATGGGGGTTGGCCAGGGTCATCACGTCCCCCACATCCTTGCGGTTGGAGATCGAAGCCAGGACCCGGCGCATGATCTTGCCGGAACGGGTCTTGGGCATGTCCGCCACGATGTAGACATGGGCCGGGCGAGCGATCTTGCCCACCACATCGGAAACCGCGCCGGAAATCTTCCTGGCCAGCTCCTCGCTGGGCTCCTCTCCCGGCTTGAGGGAGACGTAGAGATCCGGGACTTCGCCCTTAACCTCGTCATGCACGGATACCACAGCACCCTCTGCCACCTCGCTCACGGTGAGGGCGGCGGACTCGATCTCCTTGGTCCCCAGCCTGTGACCGGCCACATTGATCACATCGTCCACGCGGCCCAGGATGCGGACATAGTTGTCCGCGGCGATCATCGCCGCGTCTCCGGCCATATAGGGCCAGTCGCGCCAGTCCGTGCTGTTGGGGTCCTTGTTGTACGGCGCATAGTAGGTCTTGACGTAGCGCTCCCGGTTTTTCCAGATGGTCATCATGCCACCAGGCCAGGGGTTGCGGATGCAGAGGTTCCCGGCCCTGTTCTGCCCGGGCTGGATCTCATTGCCCTCGTCATCCAGAATAACCGGATAGATCCCCGGCAGACCGGGACCGGCGCTCCCCGGCTTCATGGGATCCACCGCGGGCAGGGTGGAGCAGAGGAAGCCGCCTGTCTCGGTCATCCACCAGGTGTCCACGACCACCGCTTTGCCCTTGCCCACGACGTTGTAGTACCAGCGCCAGACCTCGGGCTCGATGGGCTCGCCCACAGTGGTCATGTGCTTGAATTGATGGTTGTACTGCAGGGGGAGATCCCCGCCGGCCTTGCGCAGGCCGCGAATGGCCGTGGGCGAGGTGTGGAAGATGTTCACCCCCAGCTCCTCGGAGATGCGCCAGGGGCGGCCGGGGTCCGGATAGGTGGGCACGCCCTCGTAGATCACCGTGCTGCCGCCCACGGCCAGCGGGCCGTAGACGATGAAGGAATGGCCTGTGATCCAGCCGATATCCGCCATGCACCAGTACACGTCCTCGGGATGGATGTCCTGGACGTACTTGGACATCCAGGCCACGTAGGCGAGATACCCTCCGGTGCTGTGCACGCAGCCCTTGGGCCGGCCCGTGGAGCCGCTGGTGTACATAAGGAAGAGGGGCTCCTCCGCGGGCATGGACTCGGGATCGACCTCGGCGTTGCGATACTGCTTGAGGAGGTCGTTCATGAAGGAGTCACGCCCCTCGACGGTGGAGGGCTCTCCGGAGTAGGTTCCGGGATGGCGCTGCCAGATCAGGACCTTGTTCACCTTCTGGCCCTGCTTGTCCGCGGCTTCTACCGCCTCGTCCGCCTTCTCCTTGTGGTCCAGGAGCTTGCCGCCGCGATAGTAGGCGTCCATGGTGATCAGGACGTCGCTTTCCGAGTCCCAGATGCGGTCGGCGCAGGCCTTGCCGCTGAAGCCGGAGAATACCTCGGAATGGATCACCCCCAGGCGGGCGCAGGCAAGCATGGTGATGGGCAGCTCAGGGGTCATGGGCAGATGCAGGGTCACCCGGTCTCCCGCCTTGAGGCCCGCATAATCGCGGAGAACAGCCGCTGTCTCGTTCACCCTGCGGTAGAGCTCCTGGTAGGTGATCTTCTGGACTCGATCTTCTTCCAGCTCTGGAACGAAATAGATGGCCGTCTTGTTGCTGTGCTCCTTCAAATGCCGGTCCACGCAGTTGTAGCTCGCGTTGAGACGGCCTCCCACGAACCACTTCCAGCAGGGCGCGTCGCTGGTGTCCAGAATCGTGTGCCAGTACCTGTCCCAATCCAGCATTTCCGCGTGGTCCTGAAAGCACTCCGGAAAATTTTCCAGACTAAAACGCTCGTAAATGCTTGGATCGGTACAGTTGGCCTGCCCGATGAATTCAACCGGAGGGTAGTATAACTCTTCCTCCTGCAGGGTGACGTCATAATACTTGGATTCTTGTTCTGCCATAGGCCCCCCTTCTCGCGGTTTGACCAAATTCGTCACGAAAACTTTTTATTACTTCTCGATCCTTACCTTTTGTATGACAAACAAGGTTTATCATGTCAACCGAAATTCACATTTTTTTCGCATCTTTTGCGTGAGCAGTTGATTCAGAGTCCTGCCTCAGGTACAAAGGAGGAATGATACACTCATTCGGCAATCGCCTCCTGTACGGAGCCCCTCGGGCCGAAGGAAGCATCCCAGCATGGAGAGACTATGAGCCTGAGACACCTCAACGCCCTGTTCCGTCCCCGTTCGGTCGCCGTAGTCGGCGCCTCGAACCGTCCCAAGAGCATAGGCTCGGTGGTCATGCGCAATCTGCTCAGAGAGGAATTCTCCGGCCCTATCCTGCCGGTGAACCCCAAACACAGAGCGGTAGCGGGCATTCTGGCCTACTCCGGTGTGGCGGAGCTTCCCTTGAGCCCGGATTTGGCCATCATCTGCACACCGCCGCAGACAGTGCCCGGATTCATGGAGGAGCTCGGCCGCAAGGGAGCCATGAACGTTCTGATCATGAGCACGGATCTGGAGAAGGACACCACAGAGGACGGCCGGACCCTGCGCCAGGCCACCATGGATTTGGCCCGCAGCTACTCCATGCGCTTACTGGGGCCCAACTGCCTGGGTCTGATCGTGCCCCGTTCCGGGCTGAACGCCAGTTTCGGCCACGTTCCCAGTCAAAAGGGCCAGATCGCCTTCGTCTCGCAGTCCGACTCCCTGGGAATCGCGGTGCTGGATTGGGCCCAGGCCAAGGGCATCGGCTTCTCCAGCTTCATCTCCCTTGGTGACTGCGCGGACATCGATTTCGCCGACGTAATCGACTATCTGGGCGGTGACCCGTACACGGCCTCCATCCTTCTCTACATCGAGCAGGTGAACAACCCGCGCAAGTTCATTTCCGCCGCCCGCTCCGCCTCGCGGAACAAACCCCTGGTGGCCATCAAGAGCGGCTCCATGAGAGAGCTCCCCGCCATTAACCTGCTCCCCGGAGGCACGGAGATCCTCGAGGACGACATCTACGACGCCATTTTCCGACGCGCCGGAATGCTCCGAGTCTCCGACGTGGCGGAGCTTTTCGATGCGGTGGAGACCATGGCCCGCTCCAGGAGGCTGCGCGGCGACCGCCTGGCCATCCTGAGCAACGGCGGAGGTCCAGCGGTGATGGCCAGGGACATTCTCATTCGGCAGGGCGGGCGGATGGCCGAGCTGTCCGAGGAAACCATCGGCGAGCTCGGCGGATGGCACGAAGAGAACTTTCCGGGAAGCAATCCGGTGCGGGTCATGGACCACGCCACCAGCGACACCTACTCCCACTGTCTGGAAACCCTGCTCAAGGACCGCGGGGTGGATGCGGTCATGGTCATTCACGTGCCCACCGCCTTCGCCTCCAGTCAGGATATAGCGGGGGCCGTGGTCAATTCCATCGGCAGGAGCCGGAAGAACGTCCTCACCGTGTGGCTGGGCGAAGAAGACCCGGAGCAGGCCAGGCGCATTTTCGGTCTGGCGGGATTGCCCACCTACGAGACCCCGGACCAGGCGGCCCAGCTCTTCATGGACATGGTGCGCTACCGCCGCAATCAGGAAGCCCTTATGGAAGCGCCCGACTCCGTGCCCAGGGAATTCACTCCCGACTCTCGCGCGGCCAGGGCCATCGTGCGCAACGCCATGGAAGAAGGGCGCACCCTGTTGGGGCAATCCGAGACCAAGGAGGTCCTCTCCTCCTACGCCATCCCGGTGGTGGACACACGGATCGCGGAAAATCTGGAAGAGGCGGAGCTTCTGGCCCGTGAGCTCGGCTATCCCGTGGCCCTCAAGATCCTCTCCCCGAACATTCCCAACAAGCAACAGCTCGGAGGCGTGGCCCTGGATCTGGAAAACGCGGAAGATTTGCGCAAGAGCGGACGCAGCATGCTGAGCCGGATCCACAGGATACGTCCCGAGGCCAACATCCAGGGATTTATCCTGCAGAAGATGGCCCGCCGGCCGGAGGCCAGGGAGCTGATCGCCGGAGTAGCCACAGACCCCCTTTTCGGACCGGTAATCGTCTTCGGGCAGGGCGGGGCCGCAGCCAAGGCCTGGAGGGATATCGCCGTGGGCCTGCCGCCGCTGAACATGAGCCTGGCCAAGGAGCTCATCCAGCGCACGAGTATCCACAAGCTTCTCGAGGAGCACGGGGGCCAGAGCGGGGTCAACCAGGACCCCCTCAGGCTGGTGCTGGTTCAGCTCTCCCAGCTCCTCATCGATGTGCCGGAAATCTGCGGGGTGAACATCAACCCCTTGTTGGCGGATTCCGAGGGCGCCCTCTCAGTGGACTCCCAGATCGAGGTGAGGCCCACAGAGCTGTCCGGTCCATCCAGGCTGGCCATCCAGCCCTATCCGGAACACCTCGAGGAAGAGATCACCCTGCCCTCGGGCCTTTTGATCCTCCTGCGGCCCATCCGTCCCGAGGACGAGCACATCCATCAGGAGTTCATCAACAGCCTGTCCGAAGAGGATTTGCGGATGCGCTTCTTCGGGCTGGTCCACGAGTTCACCCACTCCCAGCTGGCCCAGCTGACCCAGATCGACTACGACCGGGAGATGGCCTTCGTGGTTACGCGGCAGAAAGAGAGCGGAGAACAGGAAACCATAGGCGTGATCCGGGCCTTTTTCGACCCGGACAACATCTGCGCGGAATTCGCCATTGTGGTCCGCACCGACATCAAGGAAAAGGGGCTGGGCAGCACCCTCATGGACAAGATGGTCCGCTTTTGCCGGGATCGCGGCACCAGGGAGATGGTGGCCTACACCATGCGGGAGAATCGGGCCATGCAGGCCCTGGGCAAGAAATTCGGCTTCAAAATTCAGACCAGCCCGGACGACCCGGAAACCATCGAGCTGCGCCTGGATCTGGTTTCGAACGGTTCATAGGTTCCCCATTCTGCGTTCACCGTTCCCCGTTCAAGGTTCAGCGTTCGGCCATCGGACGTCCGACGTCCGATGTCCGACGTCCGATGTCCGATGCCCGACGTCCGACGTCCGATGTCCGACGTCCGACATCCGA
>JAZKRN010000105.1:0-9472 GCA_036628655.1 Desulfohalobiaceae bacterium
GGCGGAAGGCGTCAACACCGTGATCAGGGAGGCTGTGGCAAGTGGTGAAGGGTGATGGACCGTTCTGCGTTCCCCGTTCACCGTTCAGCGTTCCCCGTTCACCGTTGACCGTTCCTCGTTCAGCGTTCAGCGTTCTGGGTTTCCCATTTAGGGTTTGAGAAGTGATGAAAGGGAGGGATAAGTGGATCGGGGAAGGAATCCTGTTCTCTCGCGGATCCGACATCCGACGTCCGACCTCCGACATCCGACATCCGACGTCCGATATCCGACGTCCGACCTCCGATGTCCGTCGTCCGACCTCCGATGTCCGACGTCCGATATCCGACATCCGGGCTACAGCAGTCATGAGTCACGAATTACGAATCACGAATCACGAGTCACAAACCATGAGCGACAGCAAGGCCCCGCAGTGGCTGGAATGGGCCAGGGAGATCCAGGCGCTGAGCCAGATCGGGCTCTATTTCAGCCAGAACGAGCACGAGGAGGCGAACTACCGGCGGCTGCAGGAGATTGCCGCGGAGATGATCGCCCAGAACGCAGGAATGAGCGAGTCAGGACTGGAGCGGATCTTCTCCGCCCAGCCCGGATACGCCACAGCCAAGATCGACGTGCGCGGCGCGGTGGTCCGGGATGAGCACATCCTTCTGGTGCGGGAGCGTATCGACGGATTGTGGTGCATGCCCGGTGGCTGGGCGGATGTGGGGGAAATTCCCTCGGACATGGTCAAGCGCGAGGTGCTCGAGGAGAGCGGGGTCGAGGTGCGGCCCACCAGGATCGTCGGCGTGTTCGACGCCAACCGGGAGGGAGGCCACCTGGAGCTCTTTCACGCCTACAAGATCGTCTTCCTCTGCGAGCTCCTCTCCGGAGAGCCCGCCCCGGGAACGGAGACGCTGGACGCCGCCTTCCACGAGCTGGAGGACCCGCCGGCCCTGTCCCCGAACCGGACCAACAGCCGCCACCTGCGGGAGGTGCTTGCCCATCTGCGCGATCCCGGGCGCCAGGCGTACTTCGACTAAAAGACGCCTCCTCTGCGGCCACCTGCTGCAGGACCTTCGGATGAAAGGGCCGACACCCCTCCCCGCCCCAGTTACGAATCAGCTATTCTGGGGCCCATCCGGCTCCAGGGCCTTCCAGAAAACACCCCTGCCACCCTGAACGGGGTATATGAGGTTCTGTTCGTGCAGGGTGCGGAGCTGCTTGTTCATCTCATTGAGATGAACCCCCAGGGCCTCGGCCAGATCCCGGCTCGTGCAGGGCCGCCGACTGAGGGTCTGCAGAATGTTCCGGCTCCTGTCCGAAGTTCCCGGGAGCTCTCCGCCACCGCTGAACCCGCTCACAACCTCGCACTGAAGCGGAGACAGAAAATCCGCTATCTGCTGCAGGGTCTCCTGGGAAGCCGGTTCCAGATCAGAACAAACTCCCGGTCGGTCCAGAGTGTTCAGCTGCACCCTGTCCGGACCGATGGTCTCCAGGGCCTGTTTGAGCAATTGGAGCTCCTCAGGGGAATCGTTGTATCCGGGCAGCACGAAGAGCTCGAGCCACATGGCGATCCCGGTTTCAGCCCTGAATGAGCGAAGACCTTCGATGACATCGTCAATGCGGATTCCGTGCCTGGGACGGTTGATGCTTTCAAAGACCTCCTGGGAGGCCGCATCCAGAGAGGGGAGTATGAGGTCCAGCCCCCGAAGCTTTCCCGCGACTTCGGAGCCCGTGAGCAGTGTGGCGTTGGTCAACAGGGCCGTCTTGAACTGGGGATAGTGCCTTTTGAGATGATCCAGGATGGTCCCGATCCCGCTGTGAAGAAGCGGCTCCCCGGAGCCGGAGAAAGTGATGAAATCCAGCCGGTCCGGGTTCTGCATGTAGGTGTCGAGCTCGTCAATGATTTCCCGGGTGGAGATGTATTCCCCCACTTCCAGGGTCGGAGCCGTTGTTGCCCCTACCTCGCAATAGACGCAATCCAGGGTGCAGGTCTTGTAGGGGACGAGGTCCACACCGAGGGACATCCCCAGCCTCCTGGAAGGCACCGGTCCGAACAGATGCGCGAAACGACCCTTCATCTGCACTCTCCGAAGTGTTAGAGTTTTGAACCGCCCCCATGCACCCACTTTAACACTATTTATGATTAGATCTATCTATCTAGATAAATTGAAATTATTTAGAAATTGTACCGGTGCAATAAAGTGTGTGCAGGGCAAGCTGCTCCCTTCGGTCGCTTCATTGCTCGGCGCTGGGTTCTGGGCGCTCGGCGCTCGGTGCTGACTGCTGGGTTCCCAAAGCCGGGTACCCAGAGCCAAGTGCCCAAGGCTGACCGTTGCCGCGGGGATAGGCCCAGGCAAGCTTCGCTTGCCAATCACGTCCCTCTGGGTCCCCCATGTCGAGTGAGCGGGAGCGAACGGACGGTTAACCCTCTGAATACTTACCAAAGCCTTTGCTCTTCCACTTCTTCAAGGGCTTTCAACTTTTCACTTTCGACTTTCAACCGCACTGAAACGCTGAACTGGGAACGCAGAACGCGGAACCTCTTAACCCTGAGCAGCCGCTTCCAAAGCCTCGCGTATTCTCTGCGCCACGTAGGCCACTTCGCTTTCCTCTGCGGTGTCCAGGTCGAAGCAATAGCCGTCTCCGCCCAGGAGGCCTCCGGGGATCAGATCCCCCTTCTCCTCCGGATCGGAAACCATGTCTCCGAAAAAGCAGACCGAGAGCCATCTGTTTGCGGGATCGTCGTCGATGACGTCGATCATGGCGAACAAGCTCCGCTCCTGCTGGGCGGAATGCGTCGCTCGCAGGGAATAGCTCACCCCCGGCCGTGCCTTGAAGGAAAGCTCCACACCCTCAACATTGCGGAGAGTACCGAGCAGATCGTCGAATGCCCCCCGCATGCCTGTTCCGTCCTCATTCCAGTCCTTCAGAAATTCCTCCAATTCCTGTTCGAGCATGGTGTACCTCCTTGTAGGCACCTGTTTCTCCGCATGAAAATCCACAATTATGCCTCGATCTCAGGAGCCTACCCGTGTATGCGGAAATTGACAATATGGTCGGTCAGTTGACCCAGGCTCGTTTTGTTCGCCTCAATATCTTCCATTGTTTCGCAGGACAAAATCTCTTCCTGGTTGAGCCATGAACAAGAGGCGAGCCAGGCGGGACAACGCATGTACAGGAGCCAGAATTCTGGAGACGGGAAGCTGAGGGCCGGATAATTATTTCTCCGGACGCTGCCCGGTCTCCTGCGTCATGTCTTTTGGCGCTGCGTCTCCGCGCCTCTGCGCGAGCTATTCTTGTGATTATCGTTCCCACGCTCTGCGTGGGAACGTGCTCCGACCGCTCCCGCGGTCATTCCGGACGCGGAGCGTCCCTGACATGTCCCCACGCAGAGCGTGGGGACAATAAAGTCAACTCGCTTGACGGGATCGCACTCTCAGCCTGTGTGCCGGGCTACCGCGTTTTACACCCGGGATGTTCTCTGATACAAGACTTCCATGCACTATTTCCCGGTATCCATCGATCTGCGGGACCGCAAGTGCCTGGTCGCGGGAGCGGGAGAGGTCGGACTCCGCAAGATCCGGCGCCTGATCGACGCCGCACCCGAAGAGATCCTCGTGGTGGAGCCAAACCCGGATCCCGACCTTGTGGCTCTCTCCCGGGATCAGGACAACCTCCGCCTCGAACAGCGGATCTTTTGGCCCGAGGATCTCGCGGACCGCTTTCTGGTTATCGCCAGCACCGGCGACAACCGGGTCAACCGGGAAATCAGCCTTCTGTGCCGGGAAAAGAACATCCTTTGCAATATCGTGGACAAGCCTGAGCTCTGCAGCTTCATCGTCCCCGCCCTTTTCCGCCGGGGGGAGCTTTCCTTCGCGGTATCCACAGGAGGAGCGAGCCCGGCCCTGGCCAGACGCGTCAAGGAGCGGCTGGAAGACTGTATCGGCCCGGAATACGCCAGCCTGACCCGGCTGATGGGCAGGCTCAGGCCCCTGATTCTGGAGCTGGGGCTGGACGGGGAGACCAACAAGGCCATATTTCGCTCCCTGTGCGGGGACGAGGTTCTGGGAGCCCTGCAAAGGGAGAACCGGGAGGAGCTGGAGCGCCTGTTGCGCAACACCCTGCCGGGCCAACTCCACAGCGAGATAGGGACGGTGCTCGATGAGCTTCTCTAGCATAGCGGATATGGGGATCGCCCTGCTCTACTGCGCCGGCGCCCTGGTCTTTCTGGCGGGCGTGCTGGCGCGCAAGCCGGCTCTCAAGCGTGCAGCCACCTGGATCACCGCGTTCGGGTTCTGCCTGCACACGCTCAGTCTGGGACTGAAGACAGCTGCCCAGCCATACCAGGCCATATCCCAGGGCTATTTCTACTTCAGCTTTTTGGCCTGGAGCCTGCTCCTGATCTATCTCCTGCTCTGGTGGCGGCTCAAGCTGCAGTTCATGGCCTTGACCGCGGCTCCCCTGGCCCTGATCCTGTTCGCGCAGTCCATACTGATCAGCACGCAGCCGCTGAATATTCCCTCGACCCTGAGCTCTTTATGGTTCGGCACCCACATCGGCCTTCTCTTTCTGAGTCTGGCCCTGCTGGCCATGGGTTTCGGCGCAGGGATCCTCTACCTCTACATCAACCGCCAGATCAAGGAAAAGCGGAAGATCGGCCCCTTCCGCAAGGACACGCCCTCGCTGGACACCTTTGACCGGCTGAACCACATCACGGTCGCCCTGGGGTTTCCCCTTTTCACTCTGGGGCTTCTCTCCGGATTCCTCTGGGCGGGTCTCACCTGGGACAAAGTATTTTCCTGGGACCCCAAGGAACTGGTCAGCATCCTCATCTGGCTCATTTTCGCCTATCTCTTCCACCAACGGATTGCTGTTGGCTGGAAGGGGCGCAAACCCGCCCATCTGGCCATATGGATCTTTGTCCTCAGCCTGGGCTCGCTCTTTTTCGTGAACTTCTTCGTCCCCACGCACCACAGCTTTTAACCGCCGCAATCCCGGCAAAGCGACCGACGTCCCCGGGCCGACCCGGGCACAACCAAGCATGTAAATAGTGCGCGGGGAGTCGGGGATTGCGCTGATGCCTGTGTTTCATCCCGGTGTCCAGTGCAGGGAAGGGCTCACGCTGAGCGACTCATGCCCGCGAGACACCGGTTGTTCTCCACAAGCCTGTGGCATCGCGAACCTCACTGTCGCTTGCCGGCAAGGTTCCCATATCGCGAACTTCAAGGGCTCGCACGTTTATGAAACACGGCTTCAGCGCACATCCCCGTCTCCTCGCGCCGTATCTCCTGTTCATTCAAACTGTTGGACACATTTTCATATAAAAAAAAAGAAAAGCGACTCCTGATCAGGGAAGAAGCCGCAAACGTCACCTCAAGCCCAGCTGGGGCCACGCCCCGATCCAATATATGCAATACAGCATCTGCCTTTTGGGACTGAACCATAAAACAGCTGCGGTGGAGACCCGGGAACAGTTCGCCCTGACCGACTGTTCCAACCGGGGTCTGGACCTGCTGGGCGAGAACAGCCCAGTGCGCGAGCTCTGCATCCTCTCCACCTGCAACAGGGTGGAGATCGTCGCAGTCGGGGAAGAATCCGTTCTCAGGGACCTCATGATCCGGCACTGGGCGGCCTGCTGCCAGGAGGACCCCGAGAGGCTCGAGGCCGCGTCCTACACCTTCCGCGACCTCGACGCGGTGGAACACCTGTTCATGGTAGCTTCCAGCCTGGATTCCATGGTGGTGGGCGAGCCACAGATCCTGGGGCAGCTCAAGGAGGCGTACAAGGAAGCCACCCAGGAGGGGACCACCGGAGTGGTCCTGAACAAGCTCCTGCACAAGGCCTTCTCCGTGGCCAAGCGGATTCGCAGCGAAACCCGCATCGCCCAGAACGCGGTTTCCATCAGCTATGCCGCGGTAGAGCTGGCCAGGGAAATCTTCGCCGAGTTCGAAAACAAGCAGGCCATGCTCATCGGAGCCGGAGAGATGGCCGAGCTTGCCGCGACCCATCTGCTCCGATCCGGCCTCGGCTCCCTGGTGATCACCAACCGCACCTTCTCCCGGGCAGCGGATCTGGCCCAATCCCTGGACGCCACCCCCGTGCCCTTCGAGCAGATGAGCGAGCAGCTTGTTCAGACGGATATCGTGATCAGCTCCACCGGCGCCCGGAGCGCCATCCTGCAGGCCTCGGAAATGAAGCGGATCCTGCGGGCCAGGAAATACAGCCCCATGTTCTTTATCGACATCGCCGTGCCTCGGGACATCGATCCGGACATCAACCGCCTGGACAACGTCTATCTCTACGACATCGACGACCTCAAGGGTGTTGTGGAGGAGAACCTGATGAAGCGCCGGGACGAGGCGGACACTGCCCACGCCATTGTCAGCGAGGAGGTGCAGGGCTTCCAGGTCTGGCTCAAGTCGCTGGACCTGACCCCCACAATCAAGGATATGGTCCGGCATGGCAGTGATATCGCGGAGAAGGAGCTGAACAAGTCCTTGCAGCATTTGGGGGAGGACGAGATCAGCCCTGAGGTGCAAAAGGCCATGCACACCCTCGCCCATTCGGTGAGCAAAAAGCTCCTGCACCACCCCATTTCCTTCCTCAAGCGCAAGGCCGAGCAGGAGGAATCCACCCGCTATTCCATCTCCCTGGCCAGGCGGATGTTCAATCTGGACTGCGACGCTCCCAGAGGAAGCAAGAACCCTCATTCCTCATCCGAGGAATAGTGCTGCGTCTCAATATAAAATTCGAATATCGAAATTCGAAATCCGAAACAAATATCGAATTCGGTAGCAAAACAACTGAATGAGACTTTGACATTTTGGCCATTGTTCGAATTTCGTTATTCGAATTTTCGTGTCATTGAAGAGTGGGTCGAATTCAAAAAGAAAATCAACATGAGAAACTGCCACTGTTTGAGACAGAACTTATAAGACACGGCACTCGCCCCGCCCCACCTCCTCTCTTGGTCCGCAGAGTGATTCTGTTTTCCTGTACATCTTGCGTTGTCTCACAGGGACGGATTCATGAGATTATCGTTCCCAGGCTCTGCGTGGGAACGTGCTCCGACCGCTCCCGCGGTCATTCTGGACGCGGAGCGTCCCTGACATGTCCCCACGCAGAGCGTGGGGACAATAAAGTTTTGACAAGAACAGCTCGCGCAGCGGCGCGGCGACTCGGTGTTGAAAGAGAGATTCCCCGAACGGGATCGTGTCCTGGCGCACAAATTGCTCGAGAACACAATCAGCCTGCCTCGATCCGGCCGACCTCTGGACGCGCTCAATACAACGTGCTACGGGATAAGGGAGATGCTGTCTCTGCCGCGTTGTTTCGGGTCCGGCACTCTGCCGGATGCGGCGCGGGTCCCGGTTGCGAGGCCCGAGAAGAAAACGCCAGCCGGAGTCGGAGCGGATACGGCCACCGGATCCGGCTTGTGCGAACCAGACCTCGAGCATGCGCTTATGAGCAAGGACAAGATCGCTTTTTTGCAGCGGATTCATCCCTTCGACATCCTTCCCGCGGAGGAGTTGGAAAGCATTTCCGGCTCCCTGAGCCGCTCCCACCAATACAAGGACATGACCCTCTTCGTGCAGGGCACTACAGTCCTGGACTATGTGCATATCGTCCAGGACGGCCGCCTGGAGCAGTATATCAAGGAGGGAGGAGAGAAGCAGCTGCGCACTTTTCTCTCGGAAGGAGACATCTACGGCGGGCTTTCGGTGCTCTTCAATAACGGCGTTTCCATCCGCACGGTCACCACGCTGGACGACACCACCCTTTTCCGTCTGCCCAAGGATATTTTCCTCGATGTGTGTACCCGCTATCCCGACTTCACCCGCTACTTTTCCGAAAACTTCCAGAAGAACATGCTCCAGCAGCCCTATGTGTCCTTCATCGCCAAGAGCTCCAGGCAGGGGGGGACGGAGGAGCAGGCCGGCTTTTTGAACCAGAGCCTGAGCAACGTCTTTTCCAGGGAGATCGTTTCCTGCGGAGAGGGGGATACGGTACAAGAGGCGGCCAGACGGATGACCGAGCACAAAAGGAGCGCCATCGTGGTCCTCGACGACGCGGGAGGCTACAAGGGACTTCTCACGGACCACGACCTCAGGGAAAAGGTGGTTGCCGCGGGGCTTCCCCTGGACACTCCCGCCGCGGATGTCCTGTCCACCCCGCTGGTTTTCCTCCCGGCGGACTCGCGGGTTTTCGAGGCCATGCTGCTCATGATGCAGCATGGCATCAAGCACCTGGCCATCACCGGACCATCCGAGGAAATCCTCGGGATCGCCACTGAGGAAGATCTTCTGCTCACCCAGGGCCGCTCTCCGGTCTTCCTCATGCACGAGCTGCAGAACGCCGAATCCATCGGAGAGATCGCTGCCCGCTACAGACAGCTTCCCGGCCTTGTCCGCTCCCTCCTGGACAGCGGGGCCAAGGCGGAGCATCTGAACCGAGTCATCACCGCGGTCTCCGACGCCATCCTGAACAGGGTTATGGATTTCGCCCTGGAGGAGACCGGTCCGCCTCCGGTTAAGTTCGCCTTCATGCTCGTCGGCAGCGAGGGCCGCAGGGAACAGACCCTGAAGACGGACCAGGACAATGCCATTGTCTTCGAGGACGTGCCTGCCCAGCAAATGGAGGAGACCCAGCGCTTCTTCCTCCGGCTGGGAGAGATCGTCTCCGACTGGCTCAATGAGATCGGCTTCGCCTATTGCGATTTCAATATCATGGCCCGGAATCCGGACTGGTGCCAGCCTCTGGGCAGCTGGAAGGACTCCTTCTACCGCTGGATTCGGGCTGCTGAGCCGGAAAACCTGCTCGAGGCCAGCATCTTCTTCGATTTCCGCTGCGGGTACGGCGACTGCGAGCTCATCGACGAGCTCAGCGAATACCTCTTCGCCTCCCTTGGGGGGTGGCTGGGCTTTTTCCGGCACCTTGCGGACAACGCCCTCCATTTCAAGCCGCCCCTGGACTTCTTCGGGAACCTGGTTCTGCAATCCAAGGGGGACCAGAAGAATACCCTGGACATTAAGACCCCAATGCGGCTCATCGTGGACTTTGCCAGGATCTTCGCCCTGAAGAACCGCATTGCGCAGACCAACACCCTGGAACGGATCCGGGAGATGCAGCGAAGCGGGGCCCTGGAGATGGAGGACGCCCAGGAGCTGGAGCACGCCTACTCCTACCTCATGCAGGTGCGCCTCTCGCACCAGGCCGCCATGATCCACGAGGAACAGCGCCAGCCGGACAACTCCATCCACCCCAAGCGGCTGACCCACATCGAGCGGCAGTCCCTCAAGGAATCTTTCAAGCGCATCCGCATGGCTCAGGGCAAGATGCGCATGGAGCTGACCCAGGCTACCGGGATCGGGTAGATCGGACGTCGGATGTCGGACGTCGGATGTCGGACGTCGGATGTCGGATGTCGGATCCGCGTGTGAACAGGATTCCTTCCCCGATCCACTTATCCCTCCCTTTCATCACTTCTCAAACC
>JAZKRN010000106.1:0-9396 GCA_036628655.1 Desulfohalobiaceae bacterium
TGAGCGGGGAGGAGCTGTATAATCGGCAACTCCAGGGCCTGAAGTGGACCGTGGATCACGTCTGGCGCGGCAATGCCTTCTACCGGGACAGGCTGCGCGAGGTCGGGGCGGAGCCCGGCGCGATCCGCAGCCTGGACGATCTGCGCCATCTTCCCTTCACTACCGCGGATGACCTCAAGAGCGAATACCCCCTTCCCTTTCTGAGCGTGCCCGAGGAGGACGTGGTCCGCATTCACGCCTCCTCCGGGACCACGGGCAAGCGGAAGATCCTGGCCTATACCCAGGCCGACGTGGATGTCTGGAAGGACATGATGGCCCGCTGTTATGAGCTCGCAGGCCTCTCCAGACTGGACAGGGTGCAGATCGCGGTGGGGTACGGGCTCTGGACCGCCGGTGCCGGATTCCAGCTCGGCTGCGAGCACTTCGGGGCAACGGCGCTTCCTCTGGGACCGGGCAATCTGGAGATCCAGCTGCAATTCCTCACGGACATGCAGTCCACCTGCCTCTGCTCCACAGCCTCCATGGCCCTGCTCCTGGCGGAGGAAGTGGAGCGGCTGGGCATGCGGGACCGGGTCGCCCTGAAGAAGATCATCTTCGGCTCCGAACCCCACACCCCCAAGATGCTGGAACGGGTGCGGCGGGTCTTCGACCTGGAGGACACCTTCGACATCCCGGGCATGACCGAGCTCTACGGCCCCGGCACCGGGCTGGAGTGCCCCGCGCACAACGGGCTGCACTACTGGGCGGACTACTTCATTCTGGAGATCGTGGACCCCAATACCCTGGAGCCGGTGGAGCCGGGGGAAGTGGGGGAGATGGTGGTTACCACCCTGTGCAAGGAGGGAGCGCCCCTGATCCGCTACCGCACCCGGGACCTCTGCCGCCTGATCCCCGAAACCTGCTCCTGCGGCCTGGAGCTGCCCCTGCACGACCGGATTCTGGGCCGCTCCGACGACATGTTCATCTTCCGCGGGGTGAACATCTATCCGGACCAGATCGCCGAGGTCCTGGAGACCTTCCCCGAGGCGGGATCGGAGTACCAGATCGTCCTGGAGCGGCATCAGGGCAGGGACGTGATGCTTCTCAACGTGGAACGGGCGCTCGGGGCGAGCTCGGACGCCGATCTCAATCTGGGCCGGGCCATCTCCCTGGCCCTGCGCAAGCAGCTTCTGGTTACCCCCGAGGTCCAGGTGGTGGATCCGGGGGATCTGCCCCGAACCTTCGGCAAGAGCAAGAGGCTCCTGGACCGCCGCAACGACGATGCTTGATGGTGGGTTTGGACGAATACGCACCCCTCTCCTTCGTTGCTGTGCGATTGTGAAATCCTCATGTATGTGACAGGTTCCCCGTTCACCGTTCCCCGTTCAGGGTTGTTAGGGGAAGGGACAAGAGCAAGGACCTAGGAGCAAGAATTGAGGACAGAAAAGCAAAAAAAGAGGTGGAGTATGACTCTCAAGCCGGATGGCGGTTGCCTCTTTCCGGTTTTTTGGTTCTGTGTGGGGGAAGATAGGATCGGATCGAGCAAAGGATTCTTCAAAAGTGCGTTTGCCCAGGGAAAAGCTGAGTAAAGCCAGGAAGTCCAGAAAAAGAGCCCCTGCCTGAAGCAGGGGCTCTGGGGGAGTAAACTTTTCTCCGCGCCTCCGCGCCTCCGCGCGAGAAAATTCTTTCGGCGTTACACCGTCCGCGGCGCGAGCCCGGCGTTCATATCCAGCCCCAGCATCAGGTTGGCGTTGGCCAGGGCCTGGCCGGACGCGCCGCGGCAGAGGTTGTCGATCGCGGAGACGAAGACCATCTTGCCGCTGCGCCGGTCCTGGATCACGCCGATGTCGCAGTACATCCCACCCCGCACCGCGGCGAGCCCGGGGATCTCCCCGCGGGGAAGCACGCGGACCCAGCCCGCGTCCCGATAATAGCGGGAATAGGCGGACGCGATTTCGTCCACGTCCGTTCCCACTGCCGGATCGGCGTACATAGTGGAGATGATTCCCCGGTCCACTGGCAGAAGGTGCGGATTGAAGGACACGGTCATGTCCCTGCCAGCAACACCGGAGAGCTCCTGCTCGATCTCCGGGGTGTGGCGGTGCATGCCTCCCAGCCCGTAAGGCCGGAAGTCGTTCTCGATCTCGCAGAAGAGGAAATCCGGCTTGAGCTTTTTCCCCGCTCCGCTGGCCCCGGATTTGCTGTCCAGGATCAGGCCCTCCGGATGGATCAGGCCCTCGGCCAGGGCGGGATAGAGCCCCAGGATGACCGAGCTGGGGTAGCAGCCCGGATTGGCCACGAGGCGGGCCCCCGCGATGCGGTCGGCGTAGAGCTCGGGCAGGCCGTAGACCGCTTCCTGCAGGAGATCGGTCCGGCTATGCTCCATGCCGTACCAGTAGGTGTAGGTCTTGTCCTCCCGAAGGCGGAAGTCGGCGCTCAGATCGACCACCTTGACCCCCCGGTCCAGGAGCAGGGCGGACATTTCCATGGCTGCGCCGTTGGGGACCGCCAGGAAGGCGATGTCGCAGCCCTCGGCGATCTCCTCCGTGTTCGGAGCAGAGAGGGTCAGCTCGCCCTGCTCGGTATCGCGCAGGAAGGGGAAGAGATCCCTGAGGTGGCGTCCCTCGTGCTCCCGGGAAGTGGCAACGGTGAGCTCAAGCCCGGGATGGGCCGCCAACAGCCTGGCCAGCTCGGCCCCGGTGTATCCGCTGATGCCCACGATTGCTGCGCGCAGTGTCTCCTGCATCGGAAAAACCCTTTTTGTATGAAAATGTGTTCAACTTGTTGAATTTTTAGGAGAAAGGGTAAAGCGAGGCTCGACGGGGCGTGCGCTGATGCCGTGTTTCATAAACAGGCGAGCCCTTGTTCTGCGCGATAGGAAAAGTTTGCCGGTATCACTCTTCAAGCCCGCACTGCAAAGGGTAGGAGAAAGTCATACGATGTCAGGCAGCCGGAACCGATCAGTTTGAGCAATTCCCGGCACGGGAAGCCGGATGAAACACTGGCATCAGCGCACGCCCCGACTCGCCTCGCTCGCATTTTCATGCTTGGTTGTGCCCGGGTCCGTTCGGAAACGAGGATTATAACATTGAAGCGTAAAAAAAATGGTCCCCCACAGGGACGACCGGCCCGGACAGTGTCCGAGACGGGGATCAGCACTTCTGCACGTACTTCATGCGCAGCTCGAAGAGGATGTTGTTCAGCATTTCCCGTTCGTCCGGGGTGAGGTTGCCCTTGGTCTTCTCCTCGAGCATGCCCAGAAGGTCGATGGTGTGCCTGGCCATGTCCATGTTGCAGGTGGTCTTCTCTCCGGTCTCGGGGTCCGGGACTTCCCCGAGGTAGACGAGCACGGAGGAGGACAGGGACATGGTGAAGGTGCTCATGTCCACCTTGGGCATGGGCTCATCCGGGCTGCCGGTCACCTTCTCCGTGTACTTCTCCGCAGCCTCGCGACGCTCCTCCGGAGAGCGATGCGTACTCAGGTTCTCAAAGGGGTTGTCGTCTTGATTCATGGTGCCTCCCCGGCACGATACAGGTTTTCGGCGTCTTCGCCGTCTGTTGGGAGCGGTTCCCGCCAGGCCTCCCGGTAAGCTTCAAGGGCCTGGTCCAGGAAGTCGGGGGCCGCGGCGAGCTCGACCTCCCTGGAGAGGACTTCCCGCAGCGCGGAGAGCCCCGCGAGCAGATCGGACCAGTCCAGATAGCCCATGTGGCCGATTCGGACCAGCCGCCCCTTGAGATGCTCCTGGCCGCCCGCCATATAGATGGCGTATTCCGAGGCGATGCGGTCCAGCAGGGCCTTGCCGTCAACGCCCTCGGGAAGCAAAAGGCTGGTAAGCCCCCAAGTATAATATTTCGGAGCAAGGGGGGCAAGACCCATGGCCCGGATGCCCGCCCTGGCCATGCGGGTCAGGGCCCACTGCTTGCGGTGGACCTGCTCGTACCCGGTTTCCCGGAAGAGCTCCAGGGCCGCCTCCAGGCCGTAGATGAGGTTCACCGGCGTGGTGAACTGGGTCTGCCCGTCCCGGACCTTGTCCCGCTCCTGGACCAGATCGAAGTAAAAGCAGTCCGTGCCCACTTGCTCCGCCCGTTCCCAGGCCCTTTCGCTCAGGCTGAGCAGGGCCAGGCCGGGGGGCAGCATAAGGCCCTTCTGCGAGCCGGTGAGCAGGCAGTCGATCCCCCAGTGGTCCATGGGGCAGGGGGAGATGCCCACCGCGGAGATCCCGTCCACCACGAGCAGGGCGTTCGATTCCCGCGTGATCCGGCTGATTGCTCCCACGGGGTGCAGCACACCAGTGGAGGTCTCCGAGGCCTGGATCAGCACTCCGGCGATATCGGGCCGATCCCTGAGCCTGTCCGCAATGTCCTCGGGGGGGATGGCCTCACCCCAGGGGTAGGCCAGGGTGTCCACCTCAAGGCCCTGCTTGCGGGCGATATCCTCCCAGCGCTGGGCGAACTTCCCCGCCTTGGCCACCAGGACTTTGTCCCCGCTCCGGAAGAGGTTGCTTACTGCGGCCTGCATGGCCCCTGTTCCGGAACAGGCCAGGGGCATCACCGGCTGCTGGGTGCCGAAGAGGCGCCCGAGCTCCGGCTGGATCCGGTGCATGATCTGTCGGAAGGGGTCCTTGCGGTGGTGGATCATGTCCCGGCCCAGAGCGGCCTTGACCTGGGGTGCGAGCTCCGTGGGGCCTGGTGTCAGCAGTCGCTCTTTGTTCAGCATGGATCTATGCGCTCCCGGCCGCTGACTTCCCTGTGCGATTGAAAATCCGCTCTAGGGGGTTCCGGGTGAAAACGTTCTCCGTATCGGCTTCACCGGTACCAGGGACATAAGGAAGGAGCAGCGGCTCGTCGTGGTTGAGCCTGCCTCAGTGGGCTTTTGCCCAGTTTTCGCCCAATCCCCATTCGACTGTCAAGGGAACCTCCAGATCGGCCACGCCGGACATGATCCCCGCGAGCCGCTCCCCGGCCTGTTGCGCCCCTTCCGAGGGGACCTCGGCCAGGAGCTCGTCGTGGACCTGGAGGATGAGCCGGGCGTCCAGGCGGGCGAGTGCTTCGTCGTCCGCGACCAGGAGCATGGCCTTCTTGATGATGTCCGCCGCGCTTCCCTGGATCACGGTGTTGATGGCAAGCCGTCTGGACTGCTGGGCGAGGTTCTCGTTGCGGGAATTGATGTCCGGCAACAGCCTGCGCCTGCCGAAGAGGGTGGTCACGTACCCGGCCTCCCGCGCCCCCTTCTGGATGCTCTCGAAGAGGCTGCTCACGCCCTCCAGCTTGCTGAAGTAGATCCGGATGAACTCCTTGGCCTCCTTGACCGTGATCCCGGTCTCCCGAGCCAGCTTCTGCGGGCCCATTCCGTAGATGAGGCCGAAGTTGATGGTCTTGGCCTGCCGCCGCTCGTCGGAGCTGATTTCCCCGGTTCCCTTTTCCAGGATGAGCCCGGCGGTCTTGGCGTGGATGTCCTCCCCGCCGGTGAAGGCCTCGATGAGGGTGGAGTCCCCCGAAAAGTGGGCCAGGACCCGCAGCTCGATCTGGGAGTAGTCCGCGGCGACCAGGGTGTTGCCCGCTTCGGGCACGAAGCAGGACCGCATGCGAGGGCCGAATTCGCCCCTGATGGGAATATTTTGCAGGTTGGGCTCGCTGCTGGAGAGGCGCCCGGTGGCGGTGTTCATCTGGTTGAACCGGGAATGCAGCCTGTACTCGTCGTCCACGAGCCTGGGCAGGGGGTCCAGGTAGGTGGAGCGCAGTTTCTCCAGGCTGCGGTAGCGCAGGATCTTGGGGACGATGGCGTGCTGGTTCCGCAGGCCCTCCAGGACCTCGCTCGAGGTGGAGGGCGTCCCGGAGGGGGTCTTGCGCACGGGGCTAAGGCCCAGCTCGGTGAACAGGATCCGGGCCACCTGTTGCGAGGAGCGCAGATTGAACCGCTCCCCGGCGAGGCTGTACACGGACTTCGTGAGCTCCTCCAGCTCGTTTTGGACATCCTCCAGAAAGGCCCGGAAGGCCTCCATGTCGATCTTCACCCCGCGCTCCTGCATGGCGACCAGGATACTTGCCAGGGGCTGCTCCAGGGTCCGAAGAACCAGAAGGAGCCCGGCCTGATCCAGGCGCTCTTCAAAGTCTGTGCCCAAGCGCAGGGCGCTTAGGCCTTGATTGTCCCGGTGCAGGCCGAGGCCGGAAAGATGGGTCTCCAGCAGGCGCTGCCAGCTGGTGTTGCGCTGGTCCGGGTCCAGCAAATGGGTCGCGAGGCAGATGTCGAGGATCCGGTCCGTATCCAGGGCGGACCAGGAGACGTCGGACTCAAGCAAAGCCTTGTAGCTGGGCAGATAAACCCGCTTCGCCCGGGCCAGGGCGGGCGCGAGCTCGGCAGGCGTCTTCTCGGTGAGGAATTCGTCCTCCTCGGTGCCGATGAGGAAACCGCCTTCCTCCGGGGCCTCGGCCAGGCCCAGGGTCGCGCCGGAAAAGTCCGCCGGCTCGGAGGCGGAGGACCGGGCCTGCATGTGCGTCTTGGCGGCTTCCGCACCGGTATCCGGCTCGTCGCTCTGGATCTCGCCCATAAGGCTTTTGAGCTCGTATTGTTGGAAAAGCTCTGTCAATCCCTGTGTGTCCGGGGGATCGGAGCGCAGGGTGTCCGCGGAGTGATCCGCCAGAAAGTCGGAGCGGAGTCCGGTCAGCCGCCTGGAGAGCTCCAGGGCTTCGCGGTTGTTTTCGAGCTTCTTGCGGAGCTTGTCCTCCACCTCGTCCATGCGCTCCAGGAGCTCGCTGATGCCGCCGAAGCGCTGCAGGAGCTTTTTGGCAGTCTTGGGCCCGATCCCGGGAACGCCGGGGATGTTGTCCGACTTGTCCCCGGTCAGGGCCAGATAGTCGGGCCACTGCCCGGGCTCGATTCCGTTCTCCCGCCGGAAGTCTTCGAGGGTGGTGATCTTCTCCTCCCTGGTCCCGGGGTCCCAGAGCACCACGTCCCGGTCCAGGCACTGCAACAGGTCCTTGTCCGAGCCCACGATGACCACGGGGTGATCCGGCCGGACCCGGGCGGCAAGGCTGGCGATGTAGTCGTCCGTCTCCCCCTCGCTCGCCGTGTAGCAGGGAAGTCCCAGCCGCCGCATGCCCTCCATGATGGGAGGGATCTGCTGGGACAGGGACTCCGGCATGAGCAGTCTGTGCGCCTTGTATTCGGGGTAGATGGCGTTGCGGAAGGTCGGTTCCTTCCCGTCGATCACAAAGGCGCAGTAGGCGGGATTTTCCCGGTTGCGCAGCCTGAGCAGGATACGAAGCAGGATGAACAGGGCGTTGGTGGGGAACCCGTCGGATCGGCTCAGCTCGGGAAAGGCGTAGAAGGCGCGATAGATGAAGGAGCTGCCGTCAATGAGATAGACCGGTTCACTGGACCAGTCGAGCTTTTCCCGCAGGGTCATGCTTGAGGACTTTTGTTTTTCGTGGGGTTTTGGGATTTGGGAATCATCTTGCAGCTCTGCAGGCGTTCCCAGATGAACTGCTGCGGATGCTCCTCGCCCAGCTCCCCAAGGGGGATCTCGGCCCGGGCCATGGACTGGCGGCCCCCGGCCTTGCCGTAACGCCCGAAGAGCTTCTGGGCCAGGTTGCCCATATCCGTCTTGATCCCGTCTCCGCGGAAGATGATCACCAGCTTGTTGTCCGAGGTCCCGCTGATGAGGTCCCAGCTGATGTCGTGCACGCGCTGGAAGAAGTCGGCGAGCACGACGAGGATGTCCGTGGAGTCTGTCTCGCCCATGAACACGGTCAGGCCGTCTCCGAGAAGCCGCATTTTCTTGAAGGCCTGGGAGAAATACTGCAGCCATTCCACCCGGTATTCGCTGCGGACGATCTTGCGCAGGATCAGGTGATCCGTCAGCTTGCTCAGATAGCGGAAGGCCCGTATGTCCACGTCGTGGAAGGACTGCTCGAAGCTGTGGGTATCCGTCTTGATGCCATAGAGCAGGGCGGTGGCCAGGTGCTTCCCCGGGCGCAGGTTCATGTTGTACAAAAGCTCCATCATGAGCGAGCTGTTGGCCCCGTATTTGGGCTGAATCTCGGTAAAGGGGGCCTTCACCGGTTTGTTCCGGTCAATGGGATGGTGATCGATCACGATGGAGAAGGAGTACTTCTCCAGCGCGGGATTGTGGTGCGGCTGGGAGTCCACAAGGGCGAACTTGTCGTACTGCGCGGCTAACGGGGGCGAGAGCTTGCGCATGGGAATCTGCAGATAGCGGATCATGGCCATGTTGTCCGGCCTGGTCACCTCGTTGATCATGGCCAGGGAAACGGTCTCCACACGCCTGGCCATGATCCGCTTCAGGGCCATGGCCGAGGCAAGGGCGTCCGGATCGGCAATGAACAGGATGAGCCACCTGTCCTTCTTGCTCAGGAGCTTGAGGAGCTGATCCACCTTGTTGGTCATTCGTCGGAAGTATGCCATAGCCGCCGCCTGCGCGATCAGGAGTCAGGTTACAGGATGCAGGATTCAGATGTCGGAAATGTTTGGCTGACGAAAAAAACGGACAACGCCAATAGGCGGTCCTGTCCCTTGAACGGGGCCGCTCTCCGTGAATCCCGGGTCCTGTGTCCCGGCTCCCGAACCCTGTTTCCTGGTCCTGGAATGGGCTCAGCGAGCCAAATATCCATTCCTAAACCAGGAACGGAAAATGTCAAGAGATTCGCTGAATTTCTCCGGGTGGAAGAGCTCGAGCACGATCACGCTCGAAGCGGGCATGTTGTGCAGCACGTGCTGCAACAGGCGGAATCCGTGGTCGTCGAGGCGGGAGAGGGTGTCGTGTTCCCCGTTCGGACCGGGGGCGTAAAGGTGCAGCACGCTCGTTTGTCCCAGGAGGCCGGGTGTTTCCAAAAGGCTTTCCTGGCCGTAGGCCAGGAGGTGCCCCAGGTCGAGGCAGACGCGGCACCCCGTTTCGCGGATCAGGGGCCAGTGGTCGCGCAGGTCGTCGCCCTCGACGTTTTCCAGCGAAAGACTTTCCGGATTGCGGCTGCCGGACCAGAGGTGGATCAGCCGCTCCAGCTCCCGGTCATCCCCGGGAGGGTGGAGCACAAAGCTGTGCGGCCGCAGAAAGTCCATTTTCGCGGCAAGCGCCCGGATATTGCCATACACCTCCTCCGCCCCCTCTGTCCAGGGCAGATCCAGGGGGAGATGCACGTTGTAGGACAGATCCAGCCCTGCCAGATCCGGGGGGAGATCCTCGTCGGTATACTCCAGGGAGCCCCGGGTTTCGAAGAGGGTGACCGCCACCTCGTCCACCATGTTCTTCAGACGATGGCAGTTTTCGCCCACTCTGGCGGGCCAGACGAAGGACGGCGCGGCAATGGTCCAGGGGAGTTGAGTGTTCACGGTTCACCGTTCCAGGTTTTTTGTATGAAAATGTGTCCAACACTTTGAATGAACAGGAGATACGGCGGGGC
>JAZKRN010000107.1:0-9314 GCA_036628655.1 Desulfohalobiaceae bacterium
TCCGTGTTATTCCGTGTGTTCCGTGGGCTGACAACTCGTATTTCCGGATAGAATCAGAGCCGCCCTCCTTGCCAGAACCCACAAAATGAATATTTATTATTAATACTCATATGAATTTCTTGTTTCCCCCAAGGGAGCAGCCGTTATTTTTCGACAAAGCAAATGGAGCCAATCATGAAAACGTTTCTGGCAATTACTCTGGTTTCCCTGATGAGCTTGACCCAAGCTTCATCCGCCCAGGCCGCGGAGGCCTATTTCGCCGGGGGATGCTTTTGGTGCATCGAGGCGGACTTCCAGAAGATCCCCGGTGTGCGCGAGGCGATATCCGGATACAGCGGAGGGCATGTGGAAAACCCCTCCTACGAGCAGGTCTCTTCCGGAGATACGGGACACCGCGAAACGGTGAAGGTGGTCTACGACCCCGAGCAGGTGAGCTACCGTCAGCTGGTGGAGGCCTTCTGGCGCATGTTCGACCCCACGGACGCGGGCGGCTCCTTCGGCGATCGGGGGGAGCAGTACACCTCCGCCATCTTCTACCAGACCGAGCGGGAGAAGGAGATCGCCGAGGAGTCCAAGCGCGAGCTGGACCGGTCCGGACGCTTTTCCGATCCCGTGGTCACCCCCATCGAGCCGCTGAAGAACTTCTATCCCGCTGAGGAGAAGCACCAGGACTACGCGGACGAGCACGGCATCCGCTACCGGATCTACCGCTCCTTCTCCGGCAGGGACGACTTCATCGAGAAGCACTGGGACAACCCGAAAAAATACATGAACAAGACCGAGGAGCACTCCAGCAGCTCCTCCTTCACCAAGCCGAGCCAAGAGGAGCTGCGTCAGCGGCTCACGTCCATTCAGTTCAAGGTCACCCAGCAGGACGGGACCGAGCCGGCCTTCGACAACGCCTATTGGGACAACAAGCGGGAGGGGATCTACGTGGACATCGTTTCCGGCGAGCCCCTGTTCTCCTCCAGGCACAAATTCGAGTCCGGCACGGGATGGCCCAGCTTCACACGCCCCCTGGAGGCGGACAATATCGTCACCCAGGAAGATCGCTCCCTGTTCGGAACCCGCACCGAGGTGCGCTCCAGGCAGGCGGACTCGCACCTGGGGCACGTCTTCGACGACGGCCCCGAGCCCACGGGCAAGCGCTACTGCATGAACTCCGCCGCTCTGCACTTCATTCCCAGGGAAGATCTGGAAAAGGAGGGCTACGGCCGGTATCTGGATCACCTCGAGGAATAGGACGTTCCCGCCAGCTCGTTTCCATCAGGAAACGGGCTGGCATGTCTTTTTCCTCAAAGAAACAAAACAGGTATGCTATCATCCAATGAGTTTCCGGCTTCTTTTTGGGGCAAAAGAAGAAGCTGAGCTCGAGCCGACCCGGATCGTAAACCCACAAGCAACGGAGAGAAAAAATGGATCTCAAAAACTACTTCGAGAACACCAAGGGCGTGGGCGTGCTCTCCACCGCGGACAGCGAGGGCAATGTGGACAGCGCTATCTACGCCAGGCCCCATTTCATGGAGGACGGCACCATTGCCCTGATTATGCGCGACCGCCTCTCCCATCACAACCTGAAGTCCAATCCCCGCGCGGCCTATCTCTTCATGGAGGAGGGAGTGGGATACAAGGGCAAGCGCCTGTATCTGACCAAGGTCGACGAGGAGCAGGACGAGGAGAAGATCAGTCTCCTGCGCAGACGCACCTATCCGGACGACGACCAAATCCACGCCGAGGCGAAGTTCCTGGTCCACTTCCGGGTGGACAAGGAGTTGCCCCTGATCGGGTCGGGGGAGTAAGATCCCGCCCGGCTCGCCCTGATGGAATCAGTAAGTTGTTTTGCTCCAACATAGGACCCAAGAAAATAAGCATGCGGTGTTTATCCCAATGAAAAGCTGCACGAGGTGTAGCTGCACATGGTTTCAATGTAAGGTCTTTCCACGCCCGGGCGGCCAGTGTCTCGAGCTGTGCTTCCGGGTGGAGCGTTCGGGCGTGGAAATATTCGAGCTCTCCGCTTTATCGCTTTCTCAAACCCTCCGGGGCAACAGCAAGACGCTCACCTCACCGTGTACATCTGCCCTGGCGTCTACAGGCTATGACCTATCGCCTTTAGCCTGAAATCTGTCTGCTAGTTGAAACCTCCTTCTTCCTCTTTACCACAGCGCTGCAACTCTGCAGCCACTCCCCGTTGCAGGTTGACATATCGCATGTGCGGTCGGATGCCGGCCTGAGTCTCGCTCGAGGGCAAGGGTTCCGGACACTGCACGACCGTGCCCCCATGCTACGGGCAAGGTTTCTATGCAGGCCGCAAAAGATGAGCCGGTGCGCCTAGGCCAGGGTGTACAAGGCGAGGATGCCGAAGAGGCCGTTGGGAACGAACCTAAAAAGCCGTCGTATCTCCACTTGTTTTTTCCTCAAGGAAAAAACAGGGCACGCGGCGAGGGTTAAAATCGCTTGAACACGGAGAGAGAGGCAGAGGAGCGAAAAAACTCGTCGTCCCGCCATTCCCTGGAAAAGGATCCGATGAGCCCCCAGCTGGATGTCACAAAATACCTGGACACCGCATAGACGGACCGGACCTGATCCTGCGAGAGCTCTCTGGCACCGGCTTCCTCAACCGACTCATCTCCAGAGGAGAAGCCCAATCGAAATCGATAATTCTTTTCCCTGCTATAGCCGACCTCAAAAATCGATGTATCTCCATTCTGGCTGTTGCTGTCCTTTCCGATTATCAGGCTGTATTTCCCGTACCAGTTGTCAAGATTCTTTTTAAGCTCCAGTCGAGCCAATTTGGCCCAGTCCCCGTCGTATTCCAGGAAATCAGCCCCCAATCCGATGCTTGTTGACGGCAGGGCCAAGAAACTCATTTTGGGCTGGTGTCTCTGGTCAGCCAGAAAATTGCTCCCCCCGCTAAGGAAAAGGTCGTAGGAAAAGCCGAGACGGTTAAAATAGCGATAGGACATGCCGGCACCCATCTCGCTGTCCTCCTGGCCGTATCGATGATAGCGGCCCAGCGAGACCCACCATGACAGGTCTGGTCTCACCGTCCTGACAAAGGTCGATTTCTCCATCCTCCAATCGTCTCTGTTTTCGACCCAATCGTAGGAATAGGTAAAGTACACTGTGTTTGGTTTTTCGACGAGTTGGCGCGAGTCCACAGGGGGATACTCTCGATCCAGTCGCTTGGCCAGGTGGAAGAAGCCCTCCCTCCAGGCCGATACAGCCAAATATCTGAGTTTCTTCTCCTCGCCGTCCAAGACTTTTCGGCATTTTTCCAGGACTGCTTCGGCGTTTCGCCATTTGCCCTGGTGTTTGTACACCTTGGCCTGGCCTATATAGGCGTCGACATAGTTAGGGGCGAGTCTAACAGCCTTTTGAAAATCTGCGAGAGCTCGATCATTCAAGTCCAGGAAAAACAGACAAAACCCCCTTCCCACCAAGGCATCTGCATTGTCGGGATGTTGGTTCAGGATTTTGTCATAGACGTTTTTCGCCTTATTGAAATTTCCGCTGGTGCGAAGTTCTTTGGCCCGATCCATGGCCTCTCGATATCCCTGAGCCGCCAGCAAAGTGCTGGAGGCCGCAAGGAAAGCAAAGAGAAGGAAAAAGACAAGGAATTTCCCGTTGTTGGGCATGGCTAGTGCTTCCCGGCAGTTTGAAAGGACGTCCTTCTGATTGTGCCCCAGCCCGATCGCCTGCCCGTGATGTATTTGATCATCCCCTTCAAGCGCCACAACGAATGAAGTTGCCTATAGCCAAAGTTTTCCAGAATCACGGCGATTATCATCCAGAACAGGTCCGTCTTCGTCTCATACCTGTGGTAGGTGGACTCTTCCAAGGCCACTGAAAACAGAGAGACGAACATTCCCCAAAGGATGGCTACTGCCAGAAAGAGCAACAGGAAATGCATATCGAGAATGCCCAGGAAAAAGGAGGTCAAGACCGCGATATAACCGGTGACCTCAATAAAGACCCCCAAGAACTCAAAAAGGAAGAAATAGGGATAGCCAATCAGGCCCAGCCGCCTGTACCGGATATTGAAAAAGACATCCAGGTTCTTCAGGAGCGTATCCATCAGGCCCCGCTGCCAGCGGTCCCTTTGAGTGGAAAGTCCTTTCAACGAATCCGGGGCCTGTGTCCAACATACAGGATCCGGGGCGAAGGCCAGCCGGTAATTCGTGTGCTCTCGGTAAATCCATTTCTGCATTCTGAGTACGAGCTCCATGTCCTCGACCACGGACTTTCTGCTCCAACCGCCCAGGGCCTTGAGCATGTCCTGTCGAAAAACACCAAAGGCCCCGGATATGATCATCAGTATATTCAACTTGGACCATCCCAGTCGTCCGAAGAGAAAGGCCCGTAGGTATTCCACCACCTGTATCTTCTCCACCAGCTTGCCGGGCATTCTCAGTCGGGTAACCTGTCCGTTTACAATCGTGCTGCCGTTTGTCAGTCTTATGATTCCCCCGATGCCGACAATGAACGGAGAGAGGATGAACTGTCGCATCAATTTGGACATACTGTCTCCGGAAAGCAGAGAATCGGCGTCCACGGAACAGATGTAGGGATATCTAGCCACGTTGGCCCCGGCATTATAGGCGTCGGACTTGCCGCCGTTCTCTTTATCCACGACCGTCAGCCGGGGATGAGTTCCGGAATAGTAAACCCCCCGCACACTCATGCTCTGAAAATGTCCTGACAGTGAGACATTGACCTTGACCAGATCGAAAGCCCTGCTGAGAAGCTCAAAGGAGGCGTCCCCGGAGCCGTCATTGATCACCACGACCTCGTATTCCGGGTAATCCAGTTGGAGCTGGGAGCTCACGGATTCGACAATCGTGTTTTCCTCGTTGTATGCCGGAATCAGAACAGTGAAGGGCTTGTTGAAGTATCTGGGCAGACTGATTCCCTCGGCCAGCTTATAATCCAGGTTGTACTCCCTCATGGCCCATTTGGAGATAATCAGAAGGAGCAGGTAGAAAAGATTAAGCAGAAAAAAATAAAAGAGTACGAACCAATTGAAAATGTATATGGCCTCAAGAAGCAAAGGCTTCATGCTTGTATCTCCATCTTTTTCTGTTGAAATCATTGTCAAGCAGAACCAATCTGGCTATGTGGCCCGCCCTTGCGCTGTCTGAGTCAGAAAAATCTCTCAGGACCTTTTCCCCAGTTTTGAGGTTCTCCAGCATGGCTTCGGCAGCATTCAGTCTGACCCATTCGTTGTCATCCTCCAGCATAGCCTTCAATTTGGCCCGGTTTCTCTCTCCGTCCAACAAGGCCAGGGATCGAACCGTCTTCAGCCTGACCCTGAAGTCCTCGTCTTCGAGCAGCAACTGGAGTATCTCAATGGATTCTTCGTGGCCAATCAAACCCAAGGCCTCGACGGCATGGATTTTGAGCTCCGGGCTAGCAGTCCTTTGGACGATCCTTTCCAGAGTAGGCCCGGCAGGACGATATCTATACAAAGCCAGAAGATCGACCAAGACGGTAGCTTTGTCCTCGGGAAGGAATTCCTCGTCAATAAATGTGTGGATCTCTGGTGCAGCCTCCGGGCCGAAGCTATGCAAAACCGCCAGGAGCTGATCCCTGTTTGGTCTTTTCCTGTCAAAGACCTTGTCGGCGATCAATTGGAGCGATCGAGTATCCCCGCATAAAGCGAGCCCATAACTGGCGGCCAAAAGGCAGGGGAAATGGTTTTCCGTCCTGAGGATCTGGCGAAAGGCGGGAATGTTCTCCTTGTCGCGGAGGTAGGACAGAGTCCTAAGGTCCAGGGCCTTTTTCCAGCCTGCACTTTTCAGTGTTCTGTCCCTGAGGTGATTACTGAATCCGGACAGGCTGGCTATCCTACGTTCGACCGATGGATCCGGCCCGTAAGTACCGGAAATCCTTTTTCGCAAGTAACGCTGGAAATAGGGATAATGTCTTCGCGAAAGGAGGCCTCGGACCTTGTTTGTGTCAACCTCTCCAAGGCGGGCCTCGTTGATTAGGGCGTCGTAGCTTTTTTCCAGGCTGACCATCTTTTGGCCGACACGATCATTGCGAAGCCTTATCAAGAAGATATTCAGGGCTGTCAGGATGTTCAGGGAGGCCAAAACGGCTATGGCCAAAAGAGTAAATTTTTCCATATCTTGAAGTCAGTATGAGCTGAGCAGCTCCCTGAATGGAGCTTGGCGGTTACGGAACCAGGAGAAATTGATCAGCCACTCAATGACGGCACATAGCACAACGTGAAAACCCGTGTTTGCCTATCCGGAGAGACTGCATCCATAGATGCCTGTTGAGGCTTTCCTGAATAGTCATAAAGGTCAAGAAATTGGCAAGATCTGGTTGTGATCGAGTAAAGTAAACGTTCGTCGTATATTGGTCAATCAATAGATGAAATAATCGGAAAAAGACTCGTCAAAAGCTAGTTATCGTCCTGAAACAAGCAGGCATTTCTTTCTCCCCAAAAAATTGTGATATAATCAATTGATTTGATTGCTGTTCTTTTATAAAAGCAAAAGTAAAGCTATTGTCTTGTCATATTTCACCTATTGTAAAAGAGAACACACAAAAACAGCTCAAAATACATACAAGGGTACGATGATTTGAGTTGACAAGACACTAGCTTTGTTATGTCAATACATCTAGCTACAGGCAAGACTGCCCATGAATTTCAATATACCGGTATAATAAACTGACCACCATCAGGGACCAATTTTGAAATACTGTGAACATCCAGCGCCAAGGCGACAGCTCTCCTGAGTCCACAGTCTCTTCGGACGATCTAAGGACAACATTGAGAGTTGATGCCAAAAACCACCTCAAAGGCATAACCTTGCCCGATGGCGGCAGCTACAGCTTCCAATATACTCGGGATGGCCTACTCACCCATAAAATCGATCCCGCCCTGCATCAATATGATTATACCTACAACACCTATGGTCTCCTCACGGATACCTACGATGGACACTGAAGCCATTGGCATTTCCAGATGATCTAAGTGACAACCGAAAGTTGACCAGGTGTGATGACCCAAAATTGCCCACCCTCTTGGGTTGATTCCAATGGACTCGCCGCGCCATTCTTGGGAGTGCGGCGAGCCTCACCCGCTCTCTTGGGCAAGAATACCACAGAGTACGTCAAGCATCCCCGAGGAGTGAGCTATTGGAAACGGGAATCTGGTGGGCTCCTCCATCTACGAGTGGTTCCGTGTGAATTTCGGAGGCAGTGAAGCCGGAGTGAGCAAGTCTATCATGCAGTATACAGAGCCGGGCGCAAGCAAAAGCTGCCGGGGAATCATCGACATTGAGAAGAACCTTTATGATTCGTCCCTGAACAACGTGCCCGGGGACACGCCATAACTCCTGTTTAAGCGACAAGCGGAAAGTGTACAGTCACTACTTCATGGTTACTGAAGTCATTGGCCCTGTGCCTCCACACCCGGTTCTCCCTGAGCGATTTTGGATTATTCGAGCCCTCCGGAGACCTTAAAGACGAGGACGGCTACAGCCAAGCTCCACGTGATATGGGCCAATAGGGTGAAAATAGAGTAATTGACCCAGATTTACGTTAGGCATGCCTAACGTAAATCTGGGCTAAGTCCCGCCCTTGATGGCGAACGCCGAATGAGGCACAACTTGGCCATGGCGCGCAACGCGTACTTCGTTTCCCTGCACCACCGCATCGGCCTGGACGTGAACATCCCCGCCCTTGCGGAGCTCACCCCGCAGCGCAGAGAGCTGATCCGGGGCGCTGCCGGCGTGCTCCTGCCCCGCTATTTCTCACCGGGACGCTGTCGTACGGTGGCCTCCCTGACAGACAATATCTTTCCCCGCATCGAGGCCCGCTACCACTATCGAGGCAAGACGGACCAGATCCGGCTCATGCGCCGTCTGGGCCTGCCCCATCCGGAGTCCCGCCTTTTTCAAAGCTCTGCAGAGGCGAAACGGCACACGGAAGAACACGGTCCGGCCCTGGAGCTTCCCTGTGTGCTCAAGGGAGACCGCGGAGCCGGCGGCTCGCAAGTATTCCCCGTCCGCACCCAGTGGCAGCTTCTGGACCGCCTGAGGCGACTTCGCGATGACGAGCCGATCCTGCTGCAGCGATGGGTGGAAACAGGGGGCAAGGATCTGCGGGTTGTCCTTGTCGGCGGGGAGGTGCGCAGCTACTTCCGGGTCGGAGTGGACGGCTTCTACAACAATGTGGCCCAAGGGGCCGAAATCGAGCAAGAGGCCTATCCCGAGCTGCAGCGCAGAGGACAGAATCTGGCCCGGGAGGCTGCCGATGCCGCAGGCATCGACCTGGCGGCCTTCGATATCGCCTTTCCCGGGGACACGGAACCGGTCCTGCTGGAAATCAACTTCCTCTTCGGGACCAAGGGCCTGGGCGGCAAGGCGGGGTACAACCGCCTCTTCGGCCTTGCCCTGGCCCGATGGATGCAAGGCGTTCTCGCCCGAAAACAGGCAACCCATCCGGATAAAAGCTCTCAGGACTCGCCTGCTTCTCGCCCCACAAGCGATCATTCACAGGAAACTTCATGATCGTGGCTGGCGACTTGTAACTGGTGACTGGCGCGTTCCAGAGATCTGAGATCGGATACAATGATCTACCAACCCATTGAATAACTGACTCACCGATTCACCAATTCACCGATTCACTGATACGTCGCCCCGCAAGCGCTCGCCCCTTTGAGACAGGCACCGGACATCTCGAGTCTCTTTTTCCTGCCCTGCCACAAAAATGACCGGAGCGGCACCGAGCCTGCTCCGGTCATGTGTTCCTTCCCGGTCATCAGCGCAATCCCGATCAGAAGCGCCAGTTCGCGATAACCATTCCCGGCGCCACCGAACTGGGCAGATCACGGAACCACCTGTTTTCGCGGATAATGTTCACAAAGCCGATCTGGACACCGCTGCTCGCAGTTTCGACGTAATTGAAAAGCCCCAGCTGCAGGCCCTTCAGATGGCCCGCATAATTCACTGCTGCCGACTGGAATCCCTTGAAGTCCTGTTTGGTGTAATTGACGAGTCCGTTTTGCCAGCCGACGAAATCCTGCTTGGTATAGTTCACCGGCGCCCAGTGCACCCCTTTGTAGCTGTCGGCATAGTTCATCAGAAAGGACCAGCTGAAGCCCGAGCTGTCACCGGTGCTTCCGCTGACGACGCCCAATGTCAAAGATTTCTGCGGGTTTTCACTCCAGACGCCCAGCGACACGCCCTCAATCATGACATCGCGGTCGTGCAAAGCAATCCCGGGAGTTAAACTCAGCTGGAAGGCGCGGCTCTGCGCAAAGGCTTGCGAAGTAAGACCAACCACGAAGAACAAGGCAATGG
>JAZKRN010000108.1:0-9257 GCA_036628655.1 Desulfohalobiaceae bacterium
ACCTTGCCCGGCACTCACTTTTTTTATGTTTGCTCGTAATATATTGAACTTCGGGAAAAAAAGTGAGTGCCGGGTCGCGCTTGGCCCATGAAATTTTTGAACGCCCTGCCTGATAAGGATTTTTCAACAGGTTGCTGAGCTCCGGGAAGGAGGAGCCCGCCGCAAGTGATGCGGTCCTTGCGCCGGGCTCCTGGATTTCAGCCGGTGAGAGGGGAGTCAGGAGCGGTCCGTTACCACCAGTCCCCGGGCTCCTCTCGCATGGTCGCGTCCAGCTCCTCGCTGATGGCGACGGCGTACATTTTCTCCCCTTCCTCGACCTTGACGTTTTTGTTGGGGTCATAGCCCAGATCCAGGGCGACGTTCTCCCAGTGCCTGGATACCCTGTCCGTGGCCTCCTTGGCGTCCTGTTCGGTGTTTTCGGTCCGGTAAAAACGGTTTACAGTGACCCAGCTCATGCCACAACCTCCTGTTTGTGTTCAGTAGACCCCACGGCGACTTCCTTGTGCCGAAAGCCTCGGAGCGCTTTGTTCCTCCTGTCTCGGATCAGACCTGGACCCTGCAGCTTGAGGCTGCGACGAAAACATAAATAATCCTTACTATATCATCGGTGATCGCCGAGTGTGTGTCAATCGCTTCCGAAGAGGCACAATCAGCTGAAGGCGCATTGTTCGGCATTTCGAGAAGTGGTAGGCTCGGCCGGACAGTCTTCTCTCCAGGGCCAAGCAAGGGGGACGCAACCGGGTGGTGGCGAATGCCAATACAGACTGATTGCGGAAAGGTTTCCCCGCGCCGAGCGCTTTGTGGTGTCTCCGCAAAAAGAGACGAGTGTCTAAGATCATGCTGAACCGACTGTGCGAGTGGATGCACCTCGTCTTCGACGAGCTGCACTACATCTGGGAGTGCAAGAAGACCCAGCACGTGGTGAACGCGGTGCTGTTGATCTTTTTTGTGGTCCTGCTCGGGCTCATCGAGCTCAAGCGGAACAGCTTGCTGCCCGCGGGCCTTTTTCCAAATCTTCCCACCAATCCCTTCTATGCCGTATACTTGACCTTCTCTTTGCTCCTTGTGGTGGAGGTCATCAATCTCATCTTCGTCGTGCCCGCGTCTGTTTCCCGCTCCGTGGGCAAGCAGCTGGAGATTTTGATCCTCTATTTCCTGCGCAACGCCTTCAAGGAGCTCATCCATTTTACCGAACCCATCCGGCTGAGCGGGCACATAGATCCGCTGCTCCGAATCGGGGCCTATGGCCTGGGGGCCCTGCTCATCTTTATCTGCGTCAGCTATTACTACCGACAGCAGTTCAAGAGGCAGAAATCCCAGAACGAGGGTGTTCGGATCTTCCACTTCGTGGGGGCCAAGAAGGCAGTGGGACTGGTGCTGCTGATTCTCTTCCTGGTCCTGGGAGTATACAACTGTGTCGCCATGGTTCGTGGTTTCGAGGGAGTGGACTTCTTTGCCGAGTTCTTCACCATTCTCGTCTTCGGCGACATTCTCCTCGTCCTCATTTCCCAACCCTTCTTCCCCCGGTTCGAGGACATATTCCGCAATTCCGGATACGCCATTGCCACTCTTCTCGTGCGTTTGAGCATGACAGGCCCCGGTTATATCGACGTTGTGATCGGGGTGGGAGCCGCGCTTTTCGCCCTCCTGCTGGCCTATGCCTACAGAAAGAATGTCCAGCTCGTGGCCTGAGGTCAGGGGCCGGGAGGGCAGAGGTCGGAGGTCGGAGATCGGATACCAGAGGTCAGACGCCAGAGGTCAGAGGCCAGACTATACAACTTGCATTCCCGGGCGACTCTGGGGACAACCAAGCATACAATACGAGGCAATGGCGGGTGGACGCTGAAGCGCGGGGTTCATCCCGGGTTTCACCTGACGGGATACTTTGCACCGTATCGACATACCCGCACCACGTCCTTGGAGGCAAGGTTTTCATGGTGCGTATTCTGACCGGAGTAACAACAAGTTTACCCCAAAGGGTACCCACAAGGCCGTGGTCTATTATGAACCCTGACGAAGCGTTCCACCCGCCATTGCCTCGCGAGTAACTCCCCGATAAATCAACAATTGAGCGCATTTTCATCTAAAAATAGGCGGAAAGGATTCCGGCAGCAGGAAAAGGAGATGTCGGCATGGAGAATACTTCCATGGTGATAGCCCTGGCCTCGGATCACGCGGGGTTTCGCTACAAGGAGAGGATCAAGTCGGTCCTCGAGAACTGGGGCTACAGAGTGCGCGATTTCGGCACCAGCTCCGAGGAACGGGTGGACTATCCCCCTTATATTCGGGCCGCCGCTCTGGCGGTGACAAAGGGGGAGTGCGATGCGGGCATCGTGCTCGGAGGCTCCGGCAACGGGGAGGCCATTGCTGCCAACAAGGTTCGCGGGGTGCGCTGTGCTGTCTGCTGGAATACGGAGTCCGCCCGTTTGGCCAAGGAACACAATAACGCCAACCTCATCGCCCTGGGCCAGCGTCTACTGGATGCGGATCGTGTTCCGGACATCGTGCGTGCCTGGCTCGAGGCGGGCTTCCAGGGAGGCCGACACCAAAAGCGGATCGAGCAGCTCGAGGAGGGTGCTTTTCTGTAGGACCACATGTCCTTGGGTGTCTCGAGGCACTCCTGCGCTGACGAGGCCTCCACGCGATAGCTCGATGCCGAAGTTCCAGGCGTTCAACCTGGAAACGCGAAAAAAATCGATTGCGTTTGTCCCTGCCCCCTTTGTGGCCCTTCCCCTTTCTGCTATCCTGATACAATGGCTGTTACAGTGTACCCAATAGCGGTGTATACGGGAAATAGCGCCAAACGAGAAAGGGAGGCTAGGCGATGCGACCATTCTCCTCGATTGGGATAACCACAGCCGCGCTTGCGGCAACGTTTTCCGGTGCGGGCCCGGTTTTTGCCCAGTATCAGAGAAATCCCTCCATGCATCCCTGGGGCGGCATGATGATGGGCGGCATGGGCTGGGTGGGCATGATCTTTCAGATTGTCTTCTGGATTGTGCTCCTCGTCGTCCTGGGACTATTGATCAAGTGGCTGCTGCAGGGGCCCGCCAGGGATCAGGGCAGCGCACCTGGCGGTGGTTCGCAGGGTCGGGCCCTGGAGATCCTCAAGGAGCGCTATGCCCGGGGTGAGATCGACAAGGAGGAGTTTGAGCAAAAAAAGAGGGATCTGCTCTAAGCTTGAAACTATAAATGGACGAAACCCCGAAACCGGTGTGGAAAGACCCGGAAGCTCCGGACGCGATCCGCGAAGGTTGGGAAAGCTATTTTCAGTGGGCAACGAGCGCATAAGGGAGGCTGAATGCATAAACATCTCCTCGTTACAGTCAGCGATTCGCCCAGCTCTATCGATGGCGCTCGCTTTGTGAGCTCGTTTTTTCAGGACAAGTCCCGGATCAAGCTGACCCTGGTCCATGTGGTCCCCGCCAAGGGACAGGATTCCGGGTATGGCGAGAGAGAGCCTACGGAAAGGGAATGCAAGCTGCTGGAAAACGAAGCCCTGCGCAATGCCGGCCGATTTTTGGAACAGAGCGGTTTTTCCGCCGAAAATACCCTGTGCCAGTACCGGATAAAGGCCATGAGCACGGCCAAGGATATCCTCCGTGAGGCGGAACGGGGCAAGTACGACGCCGTGGTTCTGGGCAGGCGGGGGACCACCCGGCTGGAGGAGATGCTTGGCGGCAGCGTGAGCACGCAGGTGCTGGAGAAGGAGCGCAGTGCCCCCATTTGGATCTGTCGCCGCATCGAAACCGGCCGCACAGGGGTCCTGCTCTGTCTGGACGGATCGGAATCCAGCCTGGTTATGGCCGATCATGTGGGATTTATGCTGGAGGGGTCTGAAGAGCACGGTGTCACTCTCTTCCATGTCCCGGACAAAACGTCCGACGCCTCCGGGGAAATCTTTTCCAGGGCCAGGGAGGCTTTGGAAAAGAACGGCATCGATACCTCCAGAATCGCGGAAAGGTCGGGGTCCGGACGCAATGTGGCCAAGGCCATCCAGAAGGAGGCCGAGGAGGGGAGCTACGCCGCGGTGGCGGTCGGGTATTCCGGTAGCGGTAAACAGGGGCTTTCCCAGCAATCGGGCATGGGATCGGTGAGCAAGAAGCTCTTCTCCGACCTCAAAGGGCACAGCTTGTGGATCAATTGAGCGCTTCCCGCAGCAGAGCTTGCCACCGGAAGGGAAAGGGTTTTGCAATCCGGGGGGATGCCATGAGACGGAGAACGCGACGTAGGACGGTCGGCTCGGGAAGGAGTGCCGCATTGGCGTCGGCTCTTGTCACCATTCTCCTCTTATCGTTCGTGGTGGCCGGACCGGCTCGGGCCCGCGAGGGACCAGCTGTCGGGGAGGCTCCCCAGGAAGCGGAAACGCGACTCATGCCTCATCCCACGGATATCCATGTCCAGAGCTGGGTCGAGGGCCTGGATGCGCCGTGGTCCCTGGTCTTCCTCTCCCCACAGCGGGCCCTGGTGAGCGAGCGGCCCGGCAGGATCCGGCTCATCCGGGAAGGCGAGCTTGCGGCCGAGCCCTATGCGCGGATCGACGCGGCAACCATCGGCGAAGGGGGGCTCCTGGGCCTGGCGGCACATCCCGGCTTTCCCGATCCGTCGCTCATCTACGCCATGTACACCCACCGCGAGGACGGCGAGCTCTTCAACCGGGTGCAGCGCTTCCGCGACACCGGACAAGGGCTCGAGCCGGGGCGGATCGTTCTGGACCGCATCCCAGGAGCGCGCTATCACAACGGCGGTCGGCTCGGTTTCGGGCCCGATGGAAAGCTCTATGTCACCGCTGGGGAGAACTTCCGGGCAGAAATGGCCCAGGACAGGGAGAACTTGGCCGGAACCATATTGCGTGTAGGCCCGGACGGCTCAATCCCGACGGACAATCCCTTCCCGGATTCCCCCATATGGTCCTACGGCCACCGCAATCCCCAGGGACTGGCCTGGCATCCCCAAACTGGCGACCTCTTCGCCTCGGAGCACGGTCCTTCCGGCGAGTTCGGCCTGCAGGGCCACGACATGCTCAATGTGATCCGCAAGGGGAGGAATTACGGCTGGCCCGAGGAGATCGGAGCAGCCGGACTCGAGGCGTATGCGGACCCCCTGGTGCTGTGGAAGGAGACCACTCCGCCGTCGGGGATGGCCTTCTGGCGGGGTGATCTCTATGTGGCCACTCTGAGGAGCGAGGCCCTGATGCGCATTGACCTTGAGCACGAGGCCGGTTCCTACGGGGTGCGCCGCATTCAGGGGCTTTTCGCCTCTGATCGCGGCAGCGGGGTTTTCGGCAGGCTGCGTACCGCTGTGGCCGGTCCGGACGGCGCCCTGTACGTGCTCACCAGCAATCGCGATGGACGCGGTCAGCCCCGTGAAGGCGACGATCGGATCCTGCGCATTACGCCTGCGGAGGAGAGCTCGGAGCCGTAGGCATTGTTCTTTCCAAAACATCTCGAAGCCCCTCGTGACGGATTCCAGCTCCACAACTGCAACCCTCCGGAAAAATAGGTTTTTTTCGAAGATGTTCCCGCGGGATTTCAATCCAGAAGCGCATGGCACAACAGCCCGTGTTCGGCTGAGCTCTTTGGCCCGTGGATATTGTGTGCTACAATAATTTAAGAAATGGACTTATGCCCGCCTGCTTGCGCGCAATGCCGGTGTTTTCTCGGTAAGGGCGCCTCAAGGGGCGGGAGGTTGACGAACAGGAGAACAAGGAGGCGGTTATGCCCACGTGTCACGATCTGAAAAAGGGCGAGGTCTATGTCTGCGGGGACTGCGGACTGGAGGTGCAGGTAACCAGGGAGTGCGATTGCGATGAATCGGAGAGCAAGTGCGGGTGTACCTCGGACCAGAGCGCTTGCGCCTTTAGCTGCTGTGGGGAGGAGATGAAAAAGAAGGCCTGATTAAAGCATCTTAGCGCGAGGTCCAAGAAATCCCCGGCCGGATTCCGGTCGGGGATTTCTTGCGTGGAACAAGGGCGGGGCTCTTACCTAACCGTGAGGGGACAGGAAAGGACCCGGTCCTTGAGCACCTTCTGGTCGTATGCCGTAAGCAGGGCGTCCTTGCTCAGGATGCCGCTCACCCTTTGGGAGCCGGAATTCTCCAGCACGGGCACGAAAGAGAACTGATGGGTCTCGAACACGTGCATGGCCCGCTCCATGGTATCCCTTTCCTCGAGAGTGACCGGGCTCCGGGTCATGACATCCCGGACTGCCAGGGAGTCCTCGAGCTCGTTAAAGCGGTCGAGGACCGGCCGGAGATCCCGAAGGCTGACCACTCCCGCGAGCTCTTCCTTTGCGTCGAGAACCACGAAATGGGGAAAAGGGGATTCCATGAGCCGTCTGTAAAGCTCCTGAAGGGGGGCGTCCTCGCGAATCCAGGCATATTCCCTGTGCATGAACTCGCGGATGGAGAGGTTGCGCAATATGCCCACGTCGTGGCCTCGGACGAAGTTTACCCCATCGCGAGCCAGCTTCATTTCGTACGCGGAGTACCCGAAGAGGAGACGCACCACCAGGGTGGAGCTGATGCAGGCGAGCATGAGGGGCAGAATGATCTGATACTGCAGCGTGAGCTCAAAGATGGTCATGATGGCGGTCATCGGGGCCAGAGTGGTTCCGGATACCACGGCCCCCATCCCGGCCAGGGCGAAGAAGGCCGGATGCAGGCCCTGCGCGAATCCGAGCTGTGTAAAGAGGAAGCCCATTGCTGTGCCAAGGGTGGCGCCCAGGTACAGGGACGGGGCGAGAATGCCCCCGCTCATGCCAGAGCCGAGGCACAGGGAGGTTGCCAGCAGCTTGGCTCCCAAAAGGAGCAGAGCCGTGTTCCAGAGCAGGGAGTTGTTCAGGGCCGCGTTGACCGTCTCGTAGCCCACGCCCATGACCTGGGGCAGTGCCAGGGCGACACAGCCAAGGCCCAGCCCGCCCAGGGCCGGCTTGATCCAGCCGGGGAGTGGAAGACGGGCAAACAGGCCATCCAGCCCGTAGGTGAGGCGCACGAAAAAAATGGAGACAACACCCGCGGCGAGTCCCAGAAGGAGGTACCCGGCGAGCTCGAAGTGGCTGCCCAGCTCGAAAGTGACCGCCTCGAAGGTGGGAAACTCCCCCCAGAACGCGCGCGCCAGCACGGAACCGGTGATGGCGGAAATGACGATGTAGCTGATGGAGCCCACCTCGAGGTTCATGAGGATGATTTCCAGGGCAAAGAGGGTGCCGGCGATGGGCGCGTTGAAGGTGGCGGCGATGCCCGCGGCTGCGCCGCAGGCCAGGCATACGCGCCGCAGATCCGGACGGAGGCGAAAGAGCTGGGCCAGGGAGGAACCCACTGAGGCCCCGATCTGAACCACCGGACCTTCCCGGCCCACAGAGGCCCCGGTTCCCAACAGGAGGCTGGAGACGAGCCCCTTGAGGAAGGTTACCCTGTGGCGAATGGTGGATTGCTGGTTGCTGACGGAGAGGATGACCGCGGGCACGCCCGGGCCTCTGGCCTCGGGGGCGAGATACTGAATGATCGGTCCGGTGATGAGGCCGCCTGCCGCGGGAAGGCCCAGGGTCATCCACCAGGGTGCGGCTAGAACTCGGTCCAGAAAGGATTCCCCCGAGGGCCAGAAAACAAACTGGAACAGCTCGATCAGGGAGCGGAAGGCTACGGCGCCCAGCGCGGCCAGGAGCCCGATGGCCAGTGCGAATCCCAGCAGGGAGATGTCGCGCAGGTTCGTTTGGGGGATGCTTGGGAGCTGGGAACGGATCAGCGAGGTGAGGAGCCGAAGGAACCTGGGCATGTCGGCATACCGCCCTTTATGGTGTGACTGTGCTCGAATTTGCGTGATGGGGCCGCATGGTCTCGAGGATTCCAGGAGACAAGCCTAGCGGTGAACCGGGGAAAAGACAAGCCTCTCACTCTTCGCAGGATTCGCGCTTTCGACGGTTCACAGGAAATGAGCCGAGTCACTCCTGTTTATGGGGATCGCCACCAGGCGAATCGATCCCGCCGTGAAGAAAGGAGGACAGGGTCTGACGCGCCAGGCGGGGAAGGAAGACAAAGCCCACGAGGAAAGGAAAGAGGCTGTAGGTGATCCTGTACAGGACACACGCGGCCAGGGCGACCTCGAAGGGGATGCCGAAGGTGGTGAACACCCCTGACACAGCTCCCTCCATGACGCCCATTTGACCTGGGATCTGCACGAAGAAGGCCCAGAAGGTCCCGATAATGAAGCCGGCAATCATGATCGCGGGATCGATGCTGGAGCCGCAGGCCCGGAAAGCGCAATACAGCGTGGCGAAACGAAGCATAAGTCCGGCGCAATCCACCAGAAAGGCCCGGAATACGCGCCATCCCAGGGTGTATAGGGCCTCGATGGCCCCGTCCATGATTCGTTCCACGCGGTGTTGGACCCGGGCATCGAACCATCGCTCTCTGCCCCTGATCGCAGCGAGGGCGTTCAGGCAGTACCCCGCCAGACGCACCCATCTGTTCCTTGCGGATGAGGAGGAAAAGATGCGCACCGCGTAGGCGAGGAGCAACGTGAAGAGGATGAACTGGAAAAGGAGCACATTCCCGCCTATTCCTTCCGGGATGGAGGGAATGAATAGGCCCACGGTCAGCAGGAAGGCCAGGAAGATGGCGGAGTAGTGGATACAGGCCCGGGCCAGGCTGTAGATGAGCGTCTCCAGATAGGAAATCCCGTGACCGGCGAGGTGGAGGCTGCGCACGGCATACCCGCTGAGCCCCCCGGAGACAAGCAGCTCGCTGAAGGTGAAGGAGACAAACCCGATCCTGATGATGTCCGGAATCGCGGAAGCCCGGACCAGATGCCGGACCAGAACGGCAAAACACAGACCGAAGGCCCAGAAGGAAGCGATCGCCGCGGCAGCGGCAAGCAATATCCAGGGCCATGCCAATTCCCTGCCGATTTCCGCAAGCTTTTGGATGTCGGACAGGCTGATCAGAATTCCAAGAATCAAAAGGCCGAGCAAGATTGCCGCACAAAAGAGGAGCCTTTTTGTTCGCCGGGTGTCCATGTTCCATGCCTTCCTTATCGCCTAGGGCCTCGCAGCATTTGTATGAAAATGTGTCCAACTGTCTGAATTATTGCAAGAAACTGTCTAGCGCGGCTCGTCGGGATGTGCGCTGAAGCCGTGTTTCATATACGGGCGCGCCCTTGTCGACGTCAGCGTTAGGCGCATCTGGTGAATAGCCACTGGAAAGGCCGCGCTGTAGCGTGTGAGAGGAGAACATACACTCTTTCAAATGAGCTGGAGCCG
>JAZKRN010000109.1:0-9236 GCA_036628655.1 Desulfohalobiaceae bacterium
TTTCATCCCGGGTTTCACATGACGGGATACGCGACACCTTCATCGACATTCTCGGTCTCACGTCCTTTGAAACAGGATTCAATTGATGTGTCTTTCCTCTGGAGCGGACTCGATTTCACCTTGCGCGGTACCAACAAGGCCAAGGTGTATTATGGAACCCGGCGAAGCACTCCACCCGCCGAGCCTCGCGACCAATTCATAAATAACTCAACAAGTTACATACATTTACATGCAAAAAGCACATAACCACATAACCACATAAACACTTTCAATATGCTTCCATTCAAATCGTGCCCCAAAAGCAGCCAGGCGGTCCTGGACAAGGCTCGCCCCGCTTCGGACACCGTTTCCATGGTCAAACGGATCGTGGACGAATGCGGAGAGAGCGTTCTCACCCGCACCGAACGTATCGATACGGGCAGGCTGGGCATTCCTGTGTATCTTTCCTATTGCGGGGAGATGGCCAGGGAAATCATGCCCACCGCCAAACAGATGGGCAAGGGCCCCACCTCGGAACAGGCCGAGGCCTCGGCCCTGATGGAGCTCGTGGAACGCTACAGCCTGTTCAGCTTCCGGCAGGATGAATCGCGTTTCGAGCAGATGACCTGGAGCGAGGCCCGCAAGCACTTCGGAAGCCGTCTCATTCCGGTAGAGGAAATGCTGCGGTCCGTGAACGAGACCATTTCCCCGGAACATGCGGAAGAGGTGCTGGACCTTATCCGATGGCACTTCTGCAGCGCCTGGCACATCGACAAGCAGAGCGACTTTGTCCTGCCCATGGACTGGTTCAAGAAGCTCAACGAGTTCAACGGCTCCTCTGCGGGCAACACTGTCGAGGAAGCCGTGCTGCAGGGGGGCTGCGAGCTCATCGAGAGACACGTGAGCGCCCTGGCGGACAGGGATCGCCCCGCACTGCCCACTCTGGATCCGAACAGCTTTGGCGATCCGGTGCTCCTCGATCTGTGGCGCTCCTTCACAGATCAGGGAATCCGGGTCCTGCTCAAGGATTTCAGCATGGACATGGGGGTTCCCTCAGTGGGCGCCCTGGCCTTTGATCCGAGCACATTCCCGGGCCTGAGCGAGATCGTGCTCACCGCGGGTACAGCCACATCACCGGATAATGCCGCGATAAGGGCCCTCACCGAGGTGGCCCAGCTTGCCGGGGACTTCCATACCGGGAGCTGCTACGATCCTTCCGGGCTGGACAAGCCCGGGAGCTTGGAAGAATGCGAATGGCTCCGCCGGGGTGAGACAGTATCCCTTCAGGATCTTCCCGATATCAGCGACACCGATATCGGCAGGGAAGCCATGCTGTTGGCGAATCGCCTCCGGGAGCGCGGCTATTCCCTGTACTCAGTGGATACCACCCATGCGGGACTTGCTATTCCAGCGACCTACACCATCGCTCCCGGACTCCTCTTCCGGGAACGGGCCCCAGAAGCGAGCCTGGGCCTCTTTGTGGGTCGCATTCTCGCCGAAGAGCACCCCACGGACAGCGCCTCCCGGGGCCTGGACCGTCTGGAAAAGATCTATCCGGGGGCGCACTTCCTGCCCTTCTTTCGCGGCCTTCTGAGCCTGCGACAGGAAGACCCCGGAGAGGCCCTGGAATGGTTCCGTTCCGCTGAGCCCCTTCAGCCAACTGATGAAAGCAAGGCCCTGGCCGCGTTCTACAGCGGATACAGCCTCGGCCTGCGCGATGAGTGGGAGGCGAGCCTTCCCCATCTGGACCGGGCTGCGGAGCACAGCCCCTCGAACCACACTTTCCGCAATCAGCGCGGGGTGGCCTTCTTCCGCACCGGCCGCTACCAAGAGGCCGCTAGGGAGTTCAGCGCCGCCCTGGAGATTGATGCGGGCTCTGCGGTGGATATGGCCAATCTGGGGCTCTGCTACAAGAATATGGGAAAACCGGGGGCTGCGACGGACTTTCTGCAAACAGCCCTGGAAATGGACCCCTCATTGGACTTCGCCAGGAGCCAGCTGCGGGATTTGTCCTCGGACACCGGATAACAGAGGCAGGACGCCAGACGACAGAGGCCGGAATTGAGCTTGAAAAATGTACTATACAGCACGCGGAATGTGGAGGTTGGAGTGCAGCGTAGTGGGCGCGGGCCCAGCGGCAAATCCCTTTTGGGACGTTTTTCGGCTCGCTTGACAAGCGTGCACTCTCCTTTCTATATTAGGTAATGAAAAGAGGCGCCTGGAAGAAGGATGCCTTGACTTCTCAAGGCATCCATATTAAGGCTTTTTCAGTTTTACGAAGGGAAACGAATAAGTCGCAAGAACACTTGTTTCAAGGAGGTTCGGAAATGGCAACGGTGGAACACAAAGGCCAGAAATTCGAGATCGACGAGGATGGCTTCCTGCAGAATTTCGACGACTGGAGTGAAGAATGGGTCGATTATGTTAAAGAATATGAGGGCATCAAGGAACTCAGCGACGAGCACTGGAAAGTGATCAACTTTCTGCAGGATTACTACAAGAAGAACGGCATTGCTCCCATGGTCCGGATCCTGTCCAAGGTTACCGGTTTCAAGCTGAAGAAGATTTACGAGCTGTTTCCCTCCGGCCCCGGCAAGGGCGCCTGCAAGATGGCCGGCCTCCCCAAGCCCACCGGCTGCGTTTAAGCTGCAAACATTCTGCAGCCCGAAACAGGCTGTATGGCATACAAAAAGACGGGAATTCCCGTCTTTTTGTATGCCTTTTTTCATGTACCGGGCACCCCGGAATTGTCGAACAAAGGCCCCAAGGTCGAGATGCTCTCCGCGCCCTCCGCCTGCCCCATTAAATGCCGGCAAAGCCGGCCCTGCGAAGCAGGATTTAACCGGGGTGCCTCCGTGGCGCATCTCTTTCCCCTTTCTTCCCGCCTCCGATCCGACCTCTGATCTCCGACCTCCGTCATCCGATCTCCGCCACCAGTCGCCTCACTCTTTCCGCCTCCTCGGGTTTGTCCCGCTTGAGGCAGCCCTGGGCGTAGCGACGCACCCGCAGGCCCAGATTCTCCCTGAGCAGCCATCTCTGGCGTCCGGAAAGCGATTCTCGCCTCAGGATGTCCAGCAGGCTGTAGATACGGTAGAGGTCAAGACCGATAATCTTCCTGGAGAGCTGGTCCGGGTGACCCCCGTATTTGCGGACCAGGCCCCTGGGCATGAGACCGAAGGGATAGCGCAGCCCGGCCCTGAGCCAGAGGTCATAGTCCTCACAAGCGGGAAGATCGGTGCGAAAGGGCCCCACATGGTCCCAGAAGGACCTGGTGAACATCACGCAGGACGGGCTGACCAGACAGAGACCGAGCGAGGCCTCGAAGATCCAGCCCGCCCGCTTGCGGTGCTTGAGCCCGGGATTGACCCGTCTTCCGTGCCGGATCCATATCTCCTCGCACTGCGAAACCTCAAAGCCGATTTCCTCCTGGAAGTCCAGATGCTGCTCCAGCTTGTCCGGCATCCATTCGTCATCCGAATCCAGCAGAGCGATCCTGTCACCCCGTGCCCGAGCTATGCCGGCGTTCCGCGCAGCGGAGACGCCCTGTTGCTGTTGCCGGTGGATCCGCAGCCGCGAATCGGCCCACCCTTCGATCTGGGAAATGCTCTTGTCAGTCGATCCGTCGTCCACTAGGATGACCTCGAGACGGGTATGGGTCTGGTCGAGCACGGACGCGACGGCGCGCCGGAGCATGGCACCCCTGTTATAGGCCGGGATCACCACGGAAACGAGCATCTGCGTTCTCCGTTCCCCGTTCCGGGTTCCGGGTTCCGGGTTGTTGCATGCTCCACGCTGCATGCTGCGCTCCTGAATCCAACTTCGGACCTCCGATCCCCGCTCTCAGGCATCTGATGTCTGGCGTCTGACCTCTGACGTCCGACGTCCGACATCCGACATCCGACGTCTGGCCCTATACCTTTCAACTTTTCCCATTGAACTGCAATCTCCCCAAACGGAGCAATCGAATGGCCCCTCAGAAGACGGATCGCTGCCGCGAGCTTGCCCAGGCAGTGGGCGGGATTTTTCAAAACGGTCTTGTTCTCGGCGAGGATGCCCTCCACTATCTGGACTCCGTGGCCGGGTGCGAGGACCCGGCTGAGCTGCCCGCCATCCTGTGCGACGAGGATCATCCCGAGCAGCGCTCCCTCCTGGAGCTCGTGTATTTCCCGGACATGACTGCCCGCCTGCAGCTGGAGCCGATCCTGCGCTACCACACATTTTGCAGTGAGGATCTTTCGGGAATCGCGGAGCAAACGCTCCGAATCGCCCCACGCACACGACTTCTCGGCGAGTCCGGCACCTTGGAGATTGAGACCCCGCGCACAGGCACGGAACTCTTCCTCTCCAGGCTCCATCCCCTGCGCGCTCCTGATCCGGAAATCGCGGGCCTCTTGGAGGACTGGCTCTCCCGCGAGCAAGCGCTGCGCTGCAGGGTCCACCTGCGTGCCTGCAGAGAGCCGTTTTCCAATCCGGCGCGCAGGCTGCTTGCGGATTTCATTCAGGGACTATGCCAGGAGCCCGACTTCGAGGAGGGCCTGTTGCATCTTCTCGGGCTGGCCCCGCAGATTCCCGCTGCTTCGGAACCAGTGACCGCCCTTCTCTCCCGCCGCTTCCAGCTGGAAAGCGCCCTGGACCGGGCCTGGCAACAGGAGAAGGACCTCGCGTCCCACGCGGTGGAAACCCTGCTCACCCAGCGCGCATCCCTGCTCAGCATAAACAGGGAGGCTGTACGGGCGGAAATGGACTGGCTGGACCGGATCCTGGTCCACGTTTACCAGGTCATGCCCACCCCGAAAAGCGGCCCGGAGATCGCTGTGGACAGCGACGACTCAAACCACCTCTTTGATTTCTTTTCACGTTTCAACAGCTGAAAACCTCTTCCAGGCTATAAAGCACACGAATCATCCCGCGTTTGCTGCAGAGCAGTGAATAACGCCCGTCTATCTCATGGTCATGCTATTGACAAGGCGATCGGGTTGGGGTTTAATTTATGAATAGAATCAGCATGTAATGGCGAACCCAGGCACAATGAGGCATAAAAATGGGGGCCAAAGCCTTTTGCCAATAAGCGATGTTCATCCAGTATTTTTGCATAATTCAACAAGTTGAATAGAGAGTTCATTATGCTCGCTCCTCTTTAAGATCCCGTTAACACATTTGAGGATACGTTCAGGGAATTTTTTCGAACCGTTTTCGACAAAGATTCTCCCCATTTTCCAGGATTTACTTTTGATAGGATCTAACCATAGCAATAAAAACTGGAATCAGTCATTTGTCCACTGACTTCCAAAGCATTAAAATTTGGAACACCACGAGGTTTGTATGCAGGATCTCAAGGAGAAGGAATCCCGAGTTGAAAATTCAATACGAAAAGGGAACACTGGAGCGGCTGTGATGGGCCTGTACGAGCTCATCATCGCCTACGCCGAGATCCGCGACTTTGCCAAGGCCGAAACCCTGAGGGATCGTCTCTATCAAATCGATCCCTTGGCCATTAGGGAAATCGCCCAATCCGGGGACATTATCGAGCAGAAAAAGAGCCAGGCCATAGACAATGAGCACATGCAGTTGTGGGCAGACCTCTACAATAATCTTTCCCTGGAGGAGTCGAACGCGCTCTACTACTCCCTGACCTCCCATGATTACGAGCCGGACTTTGCCCTATTCCGTGAAGGGGATACCGACCGCCACCTCTACCTTCTGGACAAGGGACTTATTCGACTCAGCTTCCAAAAGGGCAATAAGGAGCTCTACATGGGAACCATAGGCCCCGGTGACACGGTTGGCGCGGAAACCTTCTTCGCCAGAACCCGGGAGCGCACCTTCACTGCCACTCCTGTCACTCCTGTAACCGTCAATGCCCTCCACCCCTCGGTGACAGAAAAATGGCAACAGGAGGCGAAAAATCTGCCCTCGGTCCTGTATGACTTCTGTTTCAGGAACGACCCCATAGCTGACTTTTTGAAAAAGCATAAGACTGATCGCCGGAAAGAGAACAGAGTTCCGGTTCAGGGCACCCTCGCTGTCAGAGTCATGGATAGCAGAGGCAATCCTTTGAGCCGGCCTTTCACGGGCGAGTTCCTGGACATTTCCTCCCAGGGAGTTTCCTTCTCCAATTCCTTTAAGAAGGAAAGCACAGCCCAGGCTCTGTTGGGCAGATGGATCGCTCTCAAGACCCGGGTTCATGCGCAGGGCTCCCAGGAGGAGATCAGGAAAGTGGGACAGGTGGTTGCCCTACAGTCACATTCATTCAGCGAGCACACCTTTCACGTCCGCTTTGATCGCCCTGTTCCCCAAAAACTCGTGAACATCATTAAGCCTGATGCCACTTCGGGCGAAAGCCCCGATCTGGACCTGGAGATCTGAGCCTTCCCCTTTCGAAGATAGAACCACAGAGGCACTGAGGGCCTCACGGAGAGATTCTCTTCCACCCCCCTCTGAGCTCTCCTCCGAGCTCTCTGTGCCTCAGTGGTTCATTTCTTCTCCCCTCAGCATCCTCCTCCACGCCCTCCGTGCCTCTGTGGTTCACTCCCCTGTCCGGCGATGATCCAGATAAGCACCGCTGCCGCGACAAGCACACCGGCAACGCTGTAAAAGGCCGACTCCAGGCCCGCCGAGTCCACGATCAGGCCGGATACTGCCGGACTGAGCAGTGTGCCCAGGGTGATCACGGTGAAGCGGACTCCCATGGCCAGCCCGGAAAAGGCCTCCTTGGCCCTGTCCGAGACCATGACCATGGACAGGGGTTGGGAAATGCCGAACCCCGCGCCGAACAGGAGCATAATCCCGGCTGTGGCCCAGGTATGCCGGACAGCAGGCAGGGCCGCTGTCCCGACCAGGATGAGCCCAAGGGCCAGGGCCAGCAGATGTCTGCGCGCGAAGCGGCCCATGAGTCTGCCGACGAACACGCGAACCAGGGTCATGGACAGGGCGAAGGCCGAGAGCAGCAATCCGATGGCGCCCTCCTGCAGCCCGCGTTCCTTGAAGAGCACGGGCACGAAGGAGTTGCGCAGACTCACGGCGAATATCGCGGCGAAGCTGAAGATAAGCACAGCGAGCATCCTGCGGTCCGTTGCGAGCCAGCGCAGGACCTGCCCGAATCGCGGGCCCTCTTGCCCCATTTCGCGCGAATCGCCCCTCTGCTCGCGCAGACCGGCAACACAGAATCCGATCAGGGACAGGCCAAAAGCGACCATGAATACGAAGGGAAAGGATGTGCGGCTCAGGAGCGTACCGCCGAGGACGGGGCCGAGGCTCTGGCCTGCCGCCGCGGCCAGGGAGAGAAAACCGAAACCGCGCTCGCGGATCCCCTTGTCCGCATGCCTGCTGACCCAGCCCTGGCTGGAGACGATAAGCAGCAGGAAGCCGAGCCCTCCGAGCATCTGGGCGGCGACAAGACCGGGAATTCCATCGGCCACGAGGAGCAGGAGACTGTAAATACAGTTGAACAGGGCGCTCGCCAGGAGCATGTTGCGCGCCCCTATGCGGTCGGTCAGCCTGCCCAGGGGTACGGCCGCGACAAGGGAAAGCAGGCTGAAGGCGCTCACAGCAACACCGATCAGGGCTCCGGAAGCCTCCATTTCGCGTGCGAACAGCGGGATCAGGGGAAAGACCATGCCGTGGCGCAGGAAATGCGCGAGGTAGGCTAAGGCGATGAGGCGCATAGTATCCAGGCTATTGGCTATTGGAAATAGGCGATGGGCCAGAGGCTATGGGCGATAGGCTATTGGCGATGGGGGAAGGCTACCGCATGCTCCATGGTGCATGCCGCATACAGCATAACACATGAAGCATCGCGCATTTTGCATGCCGCATTCGCAATCAGCCCTTGTCCGGCCCTTCCTCATCCTGATTGGCATCTCCGGAGCCGCGCGCCTTCTTATGCTTACCTGCAAGCCGTGTTGCAAACCAATAGCCTGCCGCGGCGACAACGGCGGTGATCACGATCACCCGGATGAATGCGGCGTCCACGACGCCCAGGGCGAAGGCGATCAGGATGACGGGACCGAGGACGAGGATCAGATCGGAGAGCCGCATGGATTCCTCCAGGTTTGGGCTTGTTGTATAAGACATTCTTGCCCCACGGACAGGAATGTGTCAAAGAAAGGGGTAAGGAGGCGGGGCCATGACACAATCCGATGCCGAGAAACGCCCTTCGCGGCTGCAGCGGCTGGCGAACTTCGCCGGGCTCATCTTTCGGGCCATGGGCTCGGAGATGGGCCAATCCAGCGAGGAGGTCATCCGCGAGGAGCGCAGGGAGAAAGTCCGGCTCAAGGAGCGGCAAGAGGACCACGGAGGCACTGAGGCAACAGAGGACTCAGAGTGAGTCTCTCTTTGCCCTCCTCAGGGGCCTCTACGGTGCATTTTCTCTTTTCACCCTTAGAAAGCCTGCCACCCGGAAGAGGATTGAACCACTGAGGCACGGAGGGCACTGAGGACTTCACGGAGAGCATTTCTTTGGCCTCCGCTGCTGAGACGCCAGCGGAGGCCAAGTGGGCTCCGCCCTCACAGGCTATTATACCTTTCAGCGCTTCTCTTAAAATCCACCACCCTCTGAGCTCTCCTCCGAGATCTCCCTGCCTCTCCGGTTCGTTCTTCTTCCTCCTCAGACAGCCAGCACGGTGCAGATCACACGTCGCTCCCTGCGCGGGCCATCGAACTCGCAGAAGAAAATGTCCTGCCAGCGGGAGAGACCCAGCCTGCCCTCCATGAGAGGAACGGTCTCAGAGGGCCCCACAATGCCGGCTTTGAGGTGAGCATCCGCATTGCCGTCCTGGGCGTCGTGGAGCCAAACCCCTCTGGGGATCACGTGGCGCAGGAGCTGGACCATGTCCGTTCCCACACTGTCGTCCCAGCCCTCCTGGATCATGAGCGCGGCTGTCGCGCCGTGGGCGTATAAGGACACGAGTCCGTTCTCGATTCCGGTCTGACGCACAGCGTCCTCGACCTTCCCAGTAATATCAACGAGCTCCTCGCGCTGGCTCGTGCGCAGGGTGATTATCTCCCGCATCGCTTTTCTCCCGCATCGTATACAGAGTCAGCCCACGAAATGACACGAAATAGCACGAAAAAAAGGAATCACGGCTGACAAAAGTATTGTCAGCCGTGGTTCTTTGGGGTCTTTTCATGTGTTTAGTGGCTGATATCTTCTCTTCTTTCTTTCGTGGACTAAAGCACCATCCGCTTGTATTCCAGCTTGGGATGGTGACCGAAGTTGTCCAAAATCCCGACACGCAGCCCACTGCCGTGCAGGGAGT
>JAZKRN010000110.1:0-9216 GCA_036628655.1 Desulfohalobiaceae bacterium
TTCATGCTTGGTTGTGCCCGGGTCGGCCCGGGAATGAAGGTTGTATGAAAATGTGGCCAAGGTGTTGAATTCTTTCGTGAAAGTGTTGGGCGCGGGAAGACGAGGATGTGCGCTGAAGCCGAGTTTCATAGAGAGGCGCGCCCTTGTAGTCCGCGATATGGGGATCTTGCTGGCGCGACAGTGAGGTTCGCGATGCCACGGGTTTGTGGAGAACAACCAGTGTTTCGCGGGCATGAGTCGCTCAGCGTGTGCCCTTCCCTGTACTGGACGCCGGGATGAAACACGGGCATCAGCGCAATCCCCGACTTGCCCTGTTGAATGCAGCGTAGCTGCCCTGCCGAAGGCAGGATTCAACAGGGCTCCCCGCGCACTATTTCCATGCTAGGTTGTGCCCAGGGCGAACCGGATTTGCTGGTTGGAAATGCGTATAACCGATTGAATTTTATTGAATGGTGGAGTTAGGGCTCGCCTCGAAAGTTTCGTTTCGATGGTCGGGGACGGCCAGGGAATGAAGGCTGTGTAAATTGGAAGACAGGGTGCGCCCGTCTGGCGACAGACCGGGCATTTAGAGCACATGCAGACGCAAGGAGGCCGCATGCGTAGCGATATCATGAAATCCGGAGTGCAGAGGGGGCCGCAGAGATCCCTCCTCTACGCACTGGGTATGGAGGAGCAGGAGATGCATCAGCCCCTTATCGGGGTGGTGAATGCGGCCAACGAGGTCGTTCCCGGACACATGCACCTGGACAACGTGGCCAAGGCGGTCAAGGACGGCGTGCGCGCCGCTGGAGGCACGCCCATGGAGTTTCCCGTGATCGGGATCTGCGACGGTCTGGCCATGAATCATTCCGGCATGCGCATGAGCCTGCCCAGCAGGGAGCTCATCGCTGACTCCATCGAGGCCATGGCCACAGCCCAGCCCTTTGACGGGCTCGTCTTCGTCCCCAACTGCGACAAGATCGTTCCGGCCATGCTCATGGCCATGCTCAGGCTCAATCTTCCGGCGGTCTGTGTGAGCGGCGGCCCCATGCTCGCTGGCGAGCATCAGGGGCGTTCCGTGGATCTGGTCAGCGTTTTCGAGGCGGTAGCCAGCGCGCGTAAGGGGCAAATCAGCCAGGAGGAGCTGAGCGAGCTGGAAAAGAAGGCCTGTCCCGGTTGCGGCAGTTGTTCCGGGATGTTTACCGCAAACTCCATGAACTGTCTGAGCGAAGCCCTGGGAGTCGCTATGCCGGGCAACGGCACAGTACCTGCGGTGTATTCGCAGCGGATCAGGCTGGCCAAGGAGTCGGGCCGAAGAGTGATGCAGCTTCTCGAGGAGAACATCGCCCCTCGGGACATTGTGAGCGAGCAGGGCGTGCACAACGCAGTGGCCGTGGATATGGCCCTGAGCGGCTCCACGAACACGGTGCTCCACCTGCCGGCGATCGCAGCGGAATGCGACATCGAGCTTCCCCTCGAGGTTTTTGACCGGATTAGCCGGGGAACCCCGAACCTGTGCAAGCTTTCTCCGGCCGGTGCGTACCACCTGGAGGACCTGAACAGGGTGGGCGGAGTGCCCGTGGTCATGAAAGAGCTGGACCGAAAGGGGCTTCTCCACACGGACTGTCTGACTGTTACCGGAGAGCGCGTTGCGGACAATCTGGGCCGTATCCAGGACATTCATGCGGACGGCACGGTGATCAGCAGCTTCGAGGCCCCCTATAGCCGGGACGGAGGGATTGCCATCCTCTACGGCAACCTCGCTCCCGAGGGATGCGTGGTCAAGCAATCCGCTGTCGCGGAGGAAATGAAGGTCCAAAACGCAACTGCGCGCGTTTTCTCCACCGAGTCCGAAGCGGTGGAGGCGATCCTGAACGGGGAGATCCACAAGGGCGATGTCGTGGTCATTTCCTATGAGGGGCCCAAGGGCGGTCCCGGAATGCGGGAGATGCTCGCGCCAACTTCCGCAATCGCCGGAATGGGGCTGGCGTCCGAGGTTTCCCTCCTCACGGACGGGCGTTTCAGCGGGGGAACGCGTGGAGCGGCGATAGGCCATGTATCCCCGGAGGCAGCTGAGGGTGGCCTGATCGGGCTGCTCAAGGACGGTGATGCTTTGCGCATCGACATCCCCCAAAGGCGCATCGATGCAGAGCTCGAGGACGAAGAGATCGAGCGGCGCAAGAAAGAGATGACTCCGCCCAGCAAGGAAGTGGATTCCCCATTTCTGCGGCGATATGCCAGGCAAGCGACTTCCGCGGCCCGCGGCGCTGTTTGCAAACCATCCTGAAGCGGATCAAGGAGTTTACGGCCTGTGCATGGAAGCTGGATAGGCAGCGGAGATCCCCGCGAGATTCCCTTTCGCCTGGAATCACTGGAACGCGGCGGCTATTTGCTCAGCCGGGCGGAAAGGCTCCTGCTGCGGCTGATCTACTACTGGCCCAGAAGAAACAGGAGGATGCTGCTGACGGGATGCGGCGCGGGCTTGTTTCTGGAAACCATGCACAGGGCCGGCTTCGAGGTCAGCGGACAGGACAGCCATCCGCACTTTGTGACTCGGGCCAGGCTCAAGCTGGGCCATGCGGTGGATTTGCACCTGGGCTCCAGCGACAGGTTGCAGTTCGAGGACAATGAATTCGATTACACGGCCATCCTGTTCACCCTGAATATGACAAGCGATCCCGAGACCGTCCTGCGGGAGGGCTTTCGCGTGGCAAGGAAGGGCATTCTGATAGGCGTGCTCAACCGCTGTCCCGAGCCCACGCCGCAGGAGGCGGCTCAGTTGGGGATCACCAGTCAGGGAAGAAATCCTGTTTCCAGTCTGCCCTGGAACAGGCTCAAGAAAATGCTCCGTGAATGCATACCCTTTGAGGATGTGCAAGCGCGTTCGGTCCTGCCAGGGCCGCAAAGCACCTGGAAGGAGGCGCCGTGGGCTGATTCTCTGAATCGCCCGGACTACCCGCCGGATTGGGGGGCCTTTTATGCGGTGCGGGCGGATCTGCAGAGGGAAAGCGCGGGGATCCCGCTGAGGGCGCTTGGCACGAAACCGGAAATGGTCTAGGCCTAGAGACGCAGGATCTCGGCGCTCTGACCTTTGTACAGGCCCTCCACATTCTCCGGAATACGAAGCAGGGCATCCGCCTCGAGCAGAGTCCGGAGCAGCCCAGACGGACCGAGGACGGGCTCCGCCTGGAGCTCGCCGTCCCGCTCGGTGAGCCTGGCCCGGACATAGTCCTCTCGCCCCTGCTTGGAGGCGAGATTGCGCAATAGCGTCGCCCTGCGGCGGCGGACTTCCTCCCGGTCGGCGCGCTCGTCGCCCTGCAAATACCTCAAAAATGGGCACAGCAGGATCATGGTCACGACCTGGGCGGAGGTAACCTGTCCGGGAAGGCCGATAATGGGGAGGCTTCCGCTCGCGGCGAGGATAGTGGGCTTGCCCGGGCTCATGGAAACGCCGTGGGCCATGAGGCGGAAGTCGGGAAGGTACCCCATGGCGTCGAGCGTGATATCCCTGGCGCCGACTGAGCTGCCGCCGGAGACGAGAAGGACGTCGCATTCCGCAGCTGCAGTGGAGAGCACCTCGGCCAGCTCCGTCTCCTCGTCTGAGGCGATGCCGTAGGGGATGGGCTCGCCTCCGCTCTGCCGAATCAGGCAGGATACGGCCGGCGAGTTCACGTCCCTGATCTGCGCCTCGTATACGGGCCGATCCGCGGGTACCAGCTCGTCCCCGGTGGCGATGAGTCCCACTCGGGGCTGCTGAAAGACGGGAACGGAGGAAGCACCGAGGGCGGCCAGTATCCCCACTCTGCCGGACTCGAGGACGGAGTTGGCCAATACGGCGGTATCCCCGCTCTCGCAGTCCTCGCCGCGGTAGAGAATGTTTTCCCCAGGTGCCACAGGGCGCGCCACCTGCAGGGCGCCGTCTCCAAGCCGGTGGCAGTGTTCCATCATAACCACGCTGTCCGCCCCCTCCGGGATACAGGACCCGGTGACCACGGCGGAGCACTGGCCGCTGGTGAGGCCGAATTCCGGCATGCTCTGGATGTCGACCTGTCCCGCGAGCTCCAGATAGGCGGGGATTGACTCCGATGCCCCGAAGGTGTCCTTCGCGGCCACGGCATAACCGTCCATGCAGGAACGGGTAAAGGGGGGAATGGGCTCACGGGCCACTGCATCCTCGGCGAGAACCCGTCCGCAGGCTTTGTTGAGGGGAAGGTGCTCCGTCCGGGAGATGACCGGGAAAGATCGGAGCAGTGAGCTGAAAGTGGCCACATCGACGACATGGAAGAACTGTTCGTTCATGATCGGCCTCACAGGCAAAGCGTAACAGGTTGCGGACTTTTGGGCCGGATGGGGATGATCTCACAGCCCATTTTCCAGAACATGGGAGTATTCGTGAACACACTTTTTGTATGTAAATGTATCCAACTTGTTGAATTATCAGAAGAAAGAACCAAGCGTGGCTCGACGGGGCGTGCGCTGGGGCCGTGTTTCATAAACGTGCGAGCCTTTGTTGTCCGCGATATGAAGACCTTGCCGATATCATCCTCAAAGCCCGCGCTGCAGTAGGTGTGAGGAGAACATACAGTATCTCGGCTGCCGGAACCGCTTAGTTTGAGCCCATCCGGCATTGGACGCAGGAATGAAACACTGGCTTCAGCGCACGACCCGACTCGCCACGCAGCATTTTCATGCTTTGTTGTGCCTGCGTCTGCGCAGGCATGGGGCTTTTGCGGTGCCCATGAACGGCATCAGCCGCTTTGGCCCGAGGATGGCGACTGGTCCGACATATCGAACCGGATCTCGACTTGGCCTGTGCTACCGCCTTTCAGGCTGGAAAGGATGCCCATCAGCGTGTTTTGGATAAGATTGCGCACAAAGGGGTTGAGAGGGATGGTCTCGCCATTGACCGTGATCTCGATCCCCTGAGGGGAGAGTGCGGTGCATTCGGAAACAGCCGCTTCTCCGGCAACGATTTCCCGGGCCAGCTCATAGCAGTCCTCGCGGCCGCACCCCCCGCAGTCCAGATCCGGCAGCAGAAAACCGCGCTCCAGTATGAGCTGCGCGGCCTGCGCTGAGTCGGCAAGCTCGGTGAGCCCGGATACGGGGGAGGCGGACCACTGGCCGAGCGCAAGGTCCTGGTCCAGCTCCGGGCGGCTATCTCCCTTTCGCGGAAGGATGATTCGGGGCAGGCAGCCGAGGTGTTTGCCGCCCTCGACGATCAGGACCTGGGCGGATACGAGGGGGAGAAAGTCCTGCAGGGATCGCTGTCCGGGCAGGGTCAGGGATGTGGTCTTCGGGTCAAAGGCGATCGTTCCGTCGGCGACCTGGGCCAGTCTCTGCGTATCCGAGCTCGTGCGGTCCAGAGTGTGGTGGCTGAACTTGGCCACGGCGACCCTGATGCCCATTTCCCGGAGTCTGTGGCAGAGAGAGGTTGCCAGCTCGGTCTTCCCGGAGTCCTTGTACCCGGCGAGGAGTACTGCGCGCATGGTGGAACCTCCTTGGCGGCTTTGGACAAAGTGGGGCAGATATGCGAAAGAGTTGCTTTTGACATACGCCGTGCCTTGGTCTAATGAGATACGGGCCGCAGACGGGTTCATGCATGTGAAAAAGCGTGGCGGCCGGGGCGGCACGGAGAATCGGAAACAGGGACGTTCCGGGGGCATGCGTTCAGGCGTCCGGTGAGGGGCAGGCCCAGCGGAGTTCAATTCAGCGCGAGAATCGCTCCATCGAGGACGATCATATGAGCAACTTTCGCAAGATTCGCGGCTTTTCCGATATAATGGGGGCCGAGGCCCGGAAATTCCGCTTGATGGAAGAAACGGCATCAATCGTTTTTAGCCGCTACGGCTACGACGAGCTCCGACTGCCCCTGCTGGAGCGAACGGAACTCTTTGCCCGCAGCATCGGGAGCGACACGGACGTGGTCCAGAAGGAGATGTTCACCTTTCCGGACAGGAAAGGACGATACGTCACATTGCGTCCGGAGGCAACAGCGGGCGCGGTTCGGGCCTATATCGAGAACAAGCTCTATGCCGGCCAGAACCTGACTAAGCTTTTCACAGTGGGCCCCATGTTCCGTTACGAGCGTCCGCAAAAGGGTCGGCAGCGCCAGTTCCACCAGGTCAACGCCGAAGCCTTCGGCTCCGCCTCGCCCCTGCTCGATGCGGAAATGGTGCTTATGCTCTGGACCTATCTCAGCGAGCTGGGCCTCACGGATCTGACCCTGCAGATCAACAGTCTGGGCTGCCGGGCATGCCAGCCGGAGTACGCGAAGCGTCTGCAGGAGTATCTCCGGGACACGGACGCAGACGACTTCTGCAGCGACTGCAGCGAGCGGCGGGAGCGGAACCCCCTTCGCCTGCTGGACTGCAAGCAGACCCAGTGTCAGGAGCTCATGCACGAGGCCCCCTCCATGCTGGACTGTCTCTGCGAGAGCTGCCGGCCCCATTTTCACACCGTGCTGGACAACCTGCAGCGGATGGGGATCGCCTTTGAAGTGAACAGCAGGCTGGTCCGGGGGCTGGACTACTATCAGAGGACCACATTCGAGGTCATGTCCGGGGAAATAGGGGCCCAGTCCTCGGTTGCCGGAGGCGGGCGCTACGATGACCTTGTCCGTCAGCTCGGGGGACCGGATCATCCCGCAATCGGCTTCGCCTGCGGCATGGAGCGACTGAGCCTGCTCTTGGACGATCCCGCCCCTGCGGAAACGGATTTCTATGTGGCCATTCTGGACGGCGACGGTCTCCCCGAGGGAATGCGGATCTGTGAGGATCTGCGCCGCAAGGGGCTCAGGGGAGAAATGAGCTACGAGACGGCGAGCCTCAAGAGCCAGATCCGCCACGCGGATCGTATCGGTGCGCACTATTGCATTTTTCTGGGCCGCGACGAGTTGGAAAGCGGCCGGCTTACGGTCAGGGACATGGGCTCCGGGGAGCAGTATCAACGTGAGGCGGAGACCCTCCCGGAATTTCTGGGGCGATAAGAACACCAAAAGGCTTCAAGGACGAGCGCGATATGCCCGAAATCAGTTCGGAAGAGCTGCTGCAGGATCTGGACGGATGGCAGCGATCCCACGGATGTGGGGAGCTCACAAGCGACAATCTGGATCAGGATGTCTGCCTCATGGGCTGGGTCCAGTTTCGAAGGGACCACGGGGGCCTCATATTCATCGATCTCAGGGATCGCCAGGGACTGACCCAGGTTGTCTTTTCCCCGGACCACAACGCAGAGGCCCATGAACAAGCCCATGTGCTCCGTCCGGAGTATGTGCTCGCCGTGCGGGGCACGATAAGGCGCCGTCCCGAGGGAATGGAGAACTACAAGCTACCCACCGGTGAGATCGAGGTTGTGGTTTGGGACTGGAAGCTGCTGAACAACAGCAGGACACCTCCCTTCCCCATCGAGGACGGCATCGACACCGGGGAGAATCTGCGCCTGCAGTACCGTTATCTGGATCTGCGGCGCAGGGAGATGACCCGCAATCTCCTCATCAGGGACAAGGCCGCCCAGAGCGCGCGCCGTTTTCTGGAGCAAGAGGGCTTTTTGGAAGTGGAGACCCCGGTGCTGACCAAGAGCACCCCCGAGGGGGCGCGCGACTTTCTGGTCCCCAGCCGCATCCACCAGGGAAGCTTCTACGCCCTGCCCCAGAGTCCCCAGCTCTTCAAGCAGGTGCTCATGTTCGGCGGGCTGGACAAGTACTACCAGATTGTTCGCTGCTTCCGGGACGAGGATCTCCGGGCGGACAGGCAGCCGGAGTTCACCCAGATCGATATGGAGATGGCCTTCGTGGACGAGGCGCAGGTCATGGACGTCTCCGAGCGCATGATCAGTCAATTGCTCGGCGAGACACTGGGAATTGAGCCCACGAGGCCCTTCAATCGCATGACCTACGATGAGGCCATCGCCAACTACGGAGTGGATCGTCCGGATACGCGATTCGGCCTGCTCCTGGAGAATGTGTCCGACATCGTCAGGAACTCCGGCTTTAACCTCTTTGCCAACGCGGAGCTGGTCAAGGCCCTGCGCGTTCCCCAAGGAGGCGAGCTGACCCGGAAGGAGATCGACGACTATACCGAATGGGTCAAGGACTTCGGGGCGACCGGACTGGCCTGGATCAAGGTCCGCTCCGACGAATGGCAGTCCCCCATCGCCAAGTTCCTCAGCGAACAGGAAAAACAGGGCCTGACCGAGCGGCTCGGCCTGGAAACCGGGGATATCGTGTTTTTCCAGGCCGCTTCCCGGGACGTGGTCAACGACTCCCTGGGCAATCTGCGGGTCCGGCTGGGGCATCGCTTCGGCCTGATCCCGGAGGAGGAATACAGCTTTACCTGGATCACCGACTTCCCCCTTCTGGAATGGAATCCCGAGGACAAGCGCTGGCAGGCCTGCCACCACCCCTTTACTGCGCCCCTCAGCGAGGACAGGGACCGCCTGGAAAGCGCTCCGGAGACGGTGCGGGCCAGGGCCTATGATCTGGTCCTCAACGGTACGGAGATCGGGGGCGGATCCATCCGTATTCACAGGCGGGAGACCCAGATGGCCATGTTCAAGGCCCTGGGCATGGACCCCGAGGACGCGAAAGCCAAGTTCGGTTTCCTCGCGGATGCCATGGACTTCGGTGCACCGCCGCATGGCGGGATCGCCTTCGGGTTCGACCGTATCGTGATGATCCTGACCGGTTCAGGCTCCATACGCGACGTGATCCCCTTCCCCAAGACGCAGAAGGGCACCTGCCTCATGACCGCGGCCCCCTCGGCAGTGAGCCGGGAGCAGCTTCGCGAGGCGGGGATCCGCTTGCGGGAAAAGGCCAAACAGGAAACCGAATAGGACGGGAAGCCCCGTCCAGTCGGGTGAAAGAGGATGGCCCAGAAGCGGGATTGGAGCTGGAATCGGACCTTGGGTGAAAACAGGCTATGAGCGTCTGCGATTCGAGCTCTTCGCTTTACGGATGGCACTCCATGATTATATAAAGAGAATAATCATTCGCACATTATGGCCCTTGGGACGAAGTTTGTGCCCAGGCAAGCCATCCCTTTTTTTTGTAAGAAAATGTGGCCAACCTGTCGAATTGTTTGGTGAAAGTGTCGGGCGCGAGGAGACGGGGATGTGCGCTGAAGCCGTGTTTCATAAACAGGCGAGCCCTTGTTGTTCGCGATATGGGGATCTTGCCGGCAGCGACCGTGAGGTTCGCGATGCCACGGGTTTGTGGAGAACAACCAGTGTTTCGCGGGCATG
>JAZKRN010000111.1:0-9210 GCA_036628655.1 Desulfohalobiaceae bacterium
GTTGTGCCCGGGTCGGCCCGGGAATGAGGGTTGTATGAAAATGTGTCCAACTTGTTGAATTATTGAGGAATTTTTTGGCGCGGCTCGTCGGGATGTGCGCTGAAACCGTGTTTCATATACGGGCGCGCCCTTGTCGCCATCAGCGATAGGCAAATCTGGTGAATAGCTCCAGGAAAGCCCGCGCTGTAGCTTGTGAGAGGAGAACATACACTCTCTCAAATGAGCTGGGGCCGGTCAGTTTGTGCTGTTCCCGGCATTCAACTCCGAGATGAAACACAGGCATCAGCACAATCCCCGACTCGCCCTGTTGAATGCAGCGTAGCTGCCCTGCCGAAGGCAGGATTCAACAGGGCTCGCCGCGCAATTTTCATGCTTGGTTCTTGCCGGATGACCCGGAAATAATGGTTAATAGGGGATGTTCGGATGGTTACCAGTCCCTGGCCCTGCGGATCAGGCCGAATTCGGAGCCGATATGGGCTCGCAGCAATGGGCCGAGAAACATGTGGCTCAGCCTGGTGAAGGGGATGGCTGCCAGAAGGATCTCCCCGCACACGATGTGCAGAATGAGCACCACCTGGTACCCGCCGAGCTGATGATAGGCGACAAATCCCGTGAGGAAGGGGAGAAGAACGAGCCCGAGGATCAGCCAGTCCTGTAGCCCCGAGGTGAAACGCAGCTGCTGGGAGAGGGCCCGGCGTCCGGCGAAGTAGAGACAGGACAGGATGACCACAACGGTGAGAACATCGGCCACGCTATCGGGCAGACTCCAGTAGCTGAAGCCCCATTTCTGTTCCAGAAGGACGATGTGGGCGCTCAAGAAGACGGGGACCAGGATGAGGCAGATGTGGAAGATAAATGTGATTCCGGTCAGGTCGGGCTGGAGACGCCAGCTTCTGGCCCTGAATGGGGACAGCCAGCTCAGGATGGAGCGCAGGGCGTATTTGAGGCTGAAATAGCGAAGCACTTCCGGATCCCTCGCACGGGCCATGTACAAGGAGTATCCCAGCTTGCCGATCAAACCCAGCCCGAAAACGAGGAAAGCCGCCCAGGCCAAGGGGCCGGTAACAAACAGGTAGGCCGCGTTCATGGCGTTCTCCTTGTCCCTTGTTCCCTCCTCGTGGAGTTCTCCGGAGGCGGTGCGCGCCCCGTTGTGCGTGCCCACGCGGGAGAAGCCTTACTTGAACTCTTCTGGTGAAGCGACAATCCGTTTCAGACGGTCCCCCTCGCGAACCCTGAGCATGATGCGCCCGCCGTCGGGGCTGAAGACAGGGTCCCAGGCCATATCGAACTCCCGGGGATAGGTCCTGCCGTCCAGAATATACCCAAAGCCCCGGTTGTGCTTGATCCGAGCCGCCACCTGTCCCCCGTCCGGACTGAACACAGGAGGGAAAACCTGGTCGAACCAGCCGCTGGCAGGCTGATCATCCACGACAAGCTGCCAGCTGGGGGGACTGAAGAGAGTGTCCGGCTGTTCGGGGTCTATTCGGGAGGCACCCACTGCCGCAGCCCGTTCGCCCTCGGGGCCGAGGCGCAGGTCAGTCAGGACGGGATAGGCCGTTTTCCAGAGGCTTTCCCCAATGCGGACGGTGAACCGTCCGAATTTCGGGGAGACAATCGCCGCGATGCGTTTGCCCCGGGAGTCCGTTTGCAGGTGCCAGAGCTGGCAGTATCGCGCCGGCCAAGTAAGCTCCCCGTTGCGGGCAAGCCCCCACTTGCTGCCCACCTGGACCGGAGCAAAGACGTCCCCACCCGGAGCGATCAATGGCTCCCATGCGTTGGCGAAATGCTCCGGCCAGGCCAGTCCGTCCACGGCCACGCTGTAGTCCTGGTAGTCCCGCCGCACAACCGCAGCCGTGCTGCCGGTGAGAGGGTCCGGGACAGGCGTCCATGCATTGAGGAAATTCCAGGACCAGACCCTTTCGTTGACCGCGACGGAAAACACCTTCTCCCGGAAGGCATTGATGTCCCCCTCGGACAGGGCTCCGGTCTGCACCACGCAGCAGCACATGGAGCCGTCCGGGCTCATGGTATAGTCCGTGGCGTAGGGGAACAGCTCACTCCAGGTGGCTTGATTGCGGACCATGCCGTATTGGCCCTCTTTTTGCACAGCCGCGGATATGACGTCTCCTGATTCGCTGAACAGCGGATCCCAGATGAAGTCGTATCCATCGGGCCATGTTTCCTCCTCAACTCGCACGGACCACGCACCCAGGCTGGAGACGAGCGCGGTGAGCCGGTTGTCGGCAGTAAAGCGGAGCATCCAGGCATTGTCGAAGTCCTCTTCCTGGAGAGTCCCGTTGCTGCCGATTCGGCATTCCCCCTCCGAGAAGCTCAGAATATGGCCTACCCGTGCTCCGTCGGGGCTGAAGCTGAGCTCCACGATACGTTGGGTATCCTCTGGAAGGTTCTGGAGATCGCAGAGAGTCTGCTCTCCGTGGCTCCAATCCGGCTCTTCAGGCATAACGCGGCTCCAGTGGTGGAATGTAGAGGCACTTTTGGATGATATAGCACAGTTCAAAGAGTGCGTCACCATATAATTTCATACTTTACAAGTCTGAAATTCATAAAACGATTGCATGAGACTGTAAAATTGATAGTATTTGGTAAAATAGATTCAAAACTGCTTGGTTTTCAATATTCTAAAGTACATACACTTAACACGGTAATGCGTGAAAAAAAACAAAAAATGTGCTGCTGTGGATCCAGTTATAAAACAATGGGATCGGAGGGCTCGGGGTGAGCGATGACACGGGTGGAGGTTTTGGCAGGGGCACGCCCATCGCGGTGGTGTTTGCGCGAGAAAGGGACAGTCGAAGGGAATGCGGATATGCTTGGGAAAAGCCGGCTTGAAGCCGGTGGGGAACGCGAGCGGAAGGAGGGATCAAACACTGAAGAAGGTGCTTTCCGCCTCAGCGGGACAGGAGCTCAACTCGGGGATCAGATCCGCCAAGGTGTAGGAATTGAGCTTGGCCAGGATGGTCTGGCGCAGATCCTGCCAAAGGTCTTTGGTGGGGCAGGTGTCGCTTCGGGAGCAGCTTGTCTCGTAGAGGCAGCAGTCAACCAGTTTCACCCCGTCTTCCAGGGTCCATACCAACTCGCCAAGGGGGATCTCTTCAGGACGGACTGTGAGGCGGTGTCCGCCGTCAGGCCCCCGTTTGCCCCGGAGATAGCCGCTCTTGGTGAGGATGCGGCAGATTTTTTCCAGGTATTTGAAGGAGATGTTTTGTTGCACAGCGATGGGGTAGAGCGGAATGGGGTGAGAGCTCTCTTGCTCGGCCCTGGCGATGCTCACAAGCATGCGCAGGCCGTAGCGGGTCCGTGTGGAAAGCCTCATTTTTCGACCTCCAAGTAGGTGGATATGGTGCGGTTCCTGCGGAACATCCGGCGAAGACTCCTGTTCAAGGTCCTGTTGACCGTGGGGGTCATTCTGCTCGGCAGTATCGGTGTGTGGTCCTATTTCAATATAACCTATCAGAAGAATACACTCATGGGCAACGCGGAAAACAGTCTCTTGAGACTCACGGAGACCATCAGGCTGGGCACCCGCTACGCCATGCTCCACAATGCCAGGCAGGACATCAAGCAGATCGTGAACAATGTGGGCGGACAGGAGAACATCCACAATATCCGCATCTTCGACAAGGAAGGAGCAGTCACGTTCTCCAATCGCGAGCAGGAGCTGGGCAAGCGCGCGAAAAAGGACGAACCGCGGTGTCGTGGTTGCCATGCTCAAGGCCCTATGAAGAGCTCTCTGGAGGAAGGCAAGGGGATCCGCGTTTTCCGGGATGATGCCGGCCAGCGCTTTATGGGTGTTGTTCGGCCCATCTTCAACGAGCCCTCCTGCTATGAAAACCAATGCCATGCCCATGGTAAAAACGAGACAGTTCTGGGGCACTTGGAAGTGGTTGTGGATCTGGGAGAGGCGGAGCAAAAACTCGCCGCGTATGAACGGCACACCGTCTTTTTCGCAGTGTTTGTTTTTCTGGCCGCTTACCTGGCCTTTGTCTTCTTCGTACAGCGCTTCATCAACAGGCCGGTCACAGGGATGATCCGCGCCACCCAGCGGATAGCCGGCGGGAAGCAGCCGGTGAGCCTTGACGTGGAGCAGCGGGATGAAATGGGGGAGCTGGCCCGGGCCATCGAGAGCATGGGCCGCGAGATCGAACAGAAGCACAAGGAGATCAATCGGGAGCGGGAGCGATATCAACAGCTTTATGAGCTCGTTCCCTGCCTGATCACGGTCCAGGATCGGCAATACAGACTGATCAGCTACAATCGAGAGTTCGAGCAAATGTTTGCTCCCAAGCGCTGGGAGCACTGCTACAGGGCGTACAAGGGACGTGAGGAAAAGTGCCCGGATTGCCCCGTGGAAAAGACCTTCGAGGACGGCAGGGTCCACACCAGCGAGGAATCGGGATACGTCAAGGACTGGAGCCAGGCCCACTGGCTGGTCACCACAGCCCCCATCTTCAATCCGCGCGGCAAGGTGGAGGCGGTTATGGAAATGTGCCTGGACATCACCGCCAGAAAGAGGCTGGAAGAGGATCTGCGCCGTTCCGAGAACAAATACTGGGCCATTTTCAACAACATTCCCAACCCGGTCTTCGTCCTGAACGCGGAGGAATTGACCATCATCGACTGCAACGAGCGAGTCCCGTCCCTGTACGGCTATCAGAAGCAGGAGATTTTGCAGACGAGCTTTCTGGATCTTTTTCTGGAGGAGGAACATCAGGAATACGCCGAGCTCCTCGGCACCTCGAGCTACATCCAGAAAAGTCGCCAGCGGACCAAGGACGGGTCTGTCGTGTACACCTCCATACGGGTTTCCCCGTCGGAATACAACGATCAGAAGGTGCTTCTGGTTGCCGCGAGCGATATCACCAAGCGCCTGGAAACCGAGCAGCAGCTGATCCAGTCCAGCAAGATGACCACCCTGGGGGAAATGGCCTCGGGGATCGCCCACGAGCTCAATCAGCCGCTAACCGTGATCCGGACGGCGAGCAACTTTCTGGCCCGGAAACGCCTTGAACCCGCCGCGCTCTCCGAAGAGCATGCGGGAGCCATGCTCGAGGAAATCGACGCCAATGTGGAGCGGGCCACCAAGATCATCAACCATTTGCGGGAATTCAGCCGTAAGCCGGAGGTGCGCCTGGAGAGCGTTCAGCTCAATTCCGTGCTCCAGAGCGCCCTGGACATTTTCAGCCAGCAGCTCAAACTGCGCGAGATCGAGGTGGCCTGGGACCTTGATCCGGATCTGCCGATAATCTGCGGGGAGCCGAATCAGCTGGAGCAAGTCTTTATCAATTTGCTCCTGAACGCGCGCGACGCCATCGAGGAAAAGGCAAGCCGGGATCCCGAGGCTGAGAAGCGCATCGAGCTGACCACCTGGGCCGAGGGGGATCGGGTTTTCACGAGGGTTCGGGACACCGGGCGGGGCATCTCCAGGGCCCTCATGGACCGTATTTTTGAGCCCTTCTTCACCACCAAGGAGGTGGGCAAGGGGACCGGTCTCGGGCTGTCCATCAGCTACCGCATCGTTCAGGACTGCGGCGGGGCGATGCGGGTGGATTCGGAGGAGGGACGCTCCACCGCGTTTACCCTTGAGTTTGAGCGGGTGGAGGATGCCTGATGGCGCGCAGAGTCCTTTTGGTCGACGACGAGGCGGGCATCCGCAAGGTGTTTTCCATCAGCCTCCGGGATATGGGCTATGAGGTGGAAATCGCCTCGAGCGGGGAGGAGGCCCTGTCCCGAATGCCGGAGTTTCGTCCGGAGATGGTTATCTCCGACATCAAGATGCCCGGCATGGGCGGCCTGGAGCTCCTGAAACGGATCAAGGTCGAGGAGCCGGATATGGAGGTGCTTCTGCTCACCGGGTACGGGGACATGGATACCGCGGTGCAGGGGCTTCGCTGGGACGCGGCGGATTTTCTGGCCAAGCCGGTCCAGGACCATGTTCTGAGGCAGGCTCTGCGGCGTGCCGAGGAGCGCCTGGAGCTGAAACAGGGGGTCAGGGCGTATACGAGCAGCCTGGAAAACCAGGTGCAGCAGCAAAGCCGGGAGCTCTGGGACGCTCGCAAGTGGGCCCTGGCCGGCCAGGCCGTTCTGGGGCTGTCCCATACGATCAAGAATATCGCCGGCGGGCTGGAGGGGAGCATCTATCTTCTGGAACAGGGCCGGGAGCGGGAGTGTGCCGAATACCGCGACCAGGGCTGGGACATGCTCAAGAAGAACGTCTCCACGCTCAAGGACCTTTCCCTGGAGCTCCTCCAATTGGCCAGGCCCGAGTCCCTGAGGCTGGAATGGTCCGACCCGAATACGCCTCTTTGCGATGTGCACGCCCTGTATCAGGACAAGGCCAAATCCCTGGGGATAGAGCTCGGAACGTCCCTGGATCCGGATTTGCCCCGATTGCGGATGGATCCGGAATCCATGCGCAAATGCTTTCTGAATCTGGTGCAAAATGCTTTCGATGCTGTCCTGGAGGGCGGGCAGAAGGACGCTGGCCCGCGAGTGCTTCTGCGCAGCAGGAAGGCCCCGGAGTCGGGGGTGTTCCTGGAGGTGGAGGACAACGGCTGCGGCATGGACGCGGAAGTGCAAGGCAAGCTGGGCCTGCCCTTTGTCAGCGGCAAAAGCGGGGAAGGTTTCGGGCTGGGGGTGATGTTCAGCAGGAAGGCCGTGGTGGAGCACAACGGGACCCTGGAGTGGGAGTCCGAGCCCGGAGAGGGAACCCGCTTCAGCGTGTGGCTGCCGGAGTCCGCGGACAGCGGGAACAGCACGGAGGAGTCCGGAGCCTGATCCGGTTACCAGCGAGAACGGGCATTCACATGATCAACCCTTAACCGGGAGCGACATTATGGCCCAGGAGGGTCTGCGCCTGACCGCCGAGGGCGTGCTCGCAACACAGGCCGGGGACCCCCTGAGCACGGATCCCCTGGCCTCGCTCGGCTCAAGTCTCACTCTGGATCAGGATTGCACACTGCGTTCCTTTTTCCGCTGCATTGAGGTTTATCCGGATCTTGCTCGACTCAGTCCCTTCTTCACCACGAGCCTCGAGGAAGTCGCGCGGTGGCCGTCCTCGGATTGCACAACACCGAGATTGCGGCATCTGGAGCTCATGAAGCGGGTGGAGCTGATCGGAGCGCCCGGGGAACGGAGTCTGCAGATCTACTGCCTGTTCTACGGAGCAGGCAAAGAGGAGGCCCGTGATGTCAAGGAGTTCACCTATGGCGAGCTCCTGGATCAACCCCTCAGTATGGGACCCCTTCGGCACGTGATCCTGGGGGACACCCTGGACAGCCTGGACTTCGCCACCAGCTACACCCTTTTCGAAGCGGTAGATACCATTATCTGGCATTTGAGCTTTCAGGGCGCACCCGATAAATGTATCCTTTAATCCAAAAGGAGTGGAGTCATGTTTGAACGGGTCCTATTCGCCACAACCGGTTCGCCTGCCTGCGACAACGCGGCCAAGGTCGCCTTCGACCTGGCCAGGGTGCACGAGGCCCATTTGATGCTGTTTCACGTGCTCGGCCTGCCCTCCCACGGCTACAGTCAGCTTGTCCGCGACGTGCGGACCGGCGAGGAGGAGGAGGTCAGCGAGGACTATCGGCAATGGGTGGAGGAAGAGCTGAAGAACACCTACGAGCTGCAGATGCAGAGCTATGGCAACTGGAGCATTCAGTTGGCCACTGGCAGGCCCTCCCGGGAGATCCTGCGCGCTGCGCGGAGCAACAATGCCGATATCGTGGTCCTGGGGGCGCACACCAAGGACGAGGATGTGGCCATAACCAAGTACAGGGCGGTTGCGGGGAATACCCTGCGGAAAGTGGCCAAATCCTCGCGAACACCGGTTCTTATCGTCAACAGGCCCTGCGATACCTGCTGGTCCTACTTCTCCCACATCGTTGTCGGGGTGGACATGTCCAAGGCCTCGGACTACGCCTTCCAGTTCGCCTACAAGACGGCGAGGGACGTGGGCTGCCGCCTCCATGTCTTCCATGCTGCGGATCTCTCCTCGATGTACGCGGGGAAGGAGATCGGCCAGGAGGAGATCGAAAAGAAGATTGATGAGGCCAAACGCAAGATCAAGTATCACTACATCTCCCAGATGGAGGACTACGACAACTACGATGTGGAGGTCTGGGAGGGCATTCCCTACGTGGAGATCCTCAAGTTCGCCAGGGCGAAGGAGGCGGACCTGATCGTCATGGCCCATCACGCCAGGGATGTCGATCCGGAGCAGGCGGACCTGGGCAGCACGGTGGAACAGGTTGTGCTGCGTGCGGCCTGTCCCGTGGCCAGCGTCAACCATCCGGACAAGGTCGTGGATATGTGATCCGGAGGTGCTTGTGTCCGGCAAGGTGCTCGTGGTGGAGGACGACATGCATATGCGCTTCCTGCTCAAGGCCGTGTACGAGACGAACGGCTTCACCCCTGTTTTGGCCAGGAACGGCCGGACCGGCCTGCAGGAGGCGCACAAGCACATGCCGCAGGTGATCGTGCTGGACCTGATGATGCCCGGACAGGGGGGGGTTGTGATGTTCCGGGAGCTCAAGGCCGATCCCTGGCTCAGGGAGATTCCGGTAATTGTCCTCTCTGCCGTTGAGGAGGAGAGCTTCAGGCACTCGGTGAATATGCTCCGGGCCGGGGGAGCGGAAGAGCTTCCGGATCCGGATCGCTATCTGGAAAAGCCGCCGGATCCGGAGCGCCTGATCCGGGAAACCAGGGCCCTGCTGGAGCAGGGAAGCTAGCTCGCGTCCGGAAAGAACATTTTCCGCATGTGGAACGAGCTTTGCTTCTTCTTGGGGCGCGAGAAGAAGCGGGACAATCAGAGGATTATAGTACAGATCTCTTGTATGTATTGTGGTTAACCTGCTGAATTTTAAAAAATATTTCAGAGCGAGGCCTGCTCCGCATACATTCATCGAATGAGTGCAGCGCACACCCCGACTCGCCTCGCATTTTCATGCTTCGTCGTGGCCGGTTCGGTCCGCGAATGGTGATTTTTTTGGATAAGAGATGGAACCAGTGTCTTGCCAAACGGGAACCGTCTTTTCCTGCTGGTTCTTGAGAAGATGTTCATGTATTCGCATCTGCAAGAATTGAAAAGGGGCAAGACACTAACAGCCTGTTGAAAATATCCTTATCTGGCAGGGCGTTCAAAAATTTCAAGTGCAAGGCGCGACCCGGCACTCACTTTTTCCCCCGAAG
>JAZKRN010000112.1:0-9135 GCA_036628655.1 Desulfohalobiaceae bacterium
GGAAGAGCCCAAAGGAGGATCCATGCTCTGGAACGTTTCCTATATCGAGCATATGAATCAGGGGCACATGGCCTGCCCTGGCTGCGGGGCGGCCCTGTCCATGCGCCATGCCCTGAAGGCGCTCGGAGAGGACACCATCGTGGTCATCCCGGCCTGCTGCTGGTCCATCCTCGCCGGGATCTTTCCCACAACCTCCCTGTCCGTGCCCCTTCTGCACGTCCCCTTCGCAACGGCTGCCGCCTGCGCCTCCGGAATTAGCCGAGCCCTCAAGGCGCAGGGACGCTCCGAGGCCACGGTCATGGTCTGGGCCGGGGACGGAGGGACTTTCGACATCGGGCTGCAGGCCCTGTCCGGGGCCGCGGACAGGCGGGAGGACATGCTCTTCGTCTGCTACGACAACGAGGCCTACATGAACACCGGAATCCAGCAGTCCTCTGCCACTCCACCAGGCGCCTGGACCACCACCACGCCGGAGGGCAAGGAGCTGGAGGCCCCCAAGAAGGACCTGTGGGGCATCGTCCGCAGTCACTATCCCGCCTATCTGGCCACTGCCAATCCCGCCTATCCCCAGGACTTCTACGCCAAGTTCCAAAAAGCGCAGGAAAAACGGGGATTCCGCTTCCTGCATCTCTTCTCGGTCTGCCCTCCGGGCTGGAAGATCGACTCCGGAGATGCCCTGGAGGTGAGCAGACTGGCTGTGGAATCCGACGTCTTTCCCCTTCTGGAAATGGGGGAGGACATGCTTCTGCGCAGGACCTATGAGCCCCGCACCCCCCAGCCCGTGGAGAGCTACCTCCGGGCCCAGAAACGTTTCCGCGGCATGGATCAACAGCAGGTTGATGAGCTCAAACGCCGTATTGAACAGCGTAACCGCGCCTTCCGACAAGACCTGTAAGCACCGCACAGGCAGAAATGCTGCCGCACCACTCTCGAGCCCAAGGAACTCGCCTGTCAAAACCCCAGTCCGTACAACCCCTTGTCAAAACCAGGGACTTTCGTATAACGTTCCCATAATTTGAAGGCACAGCATTCGCTGTGAATCCCCTTCTTTTGCTCTTTTTGCGACCATTGGTCACTTTTTTGGACTGAGCCTTTTTGAAACAGCGTACTCAGATCGAAAAGCTGTGAACCACCGCAATTTTGCCGGGTAATCGAAGAAAAGAGCAAGGTGCCCTGCAGGACGGCGAAGGGCTTCCCGGATTCGAATCAGCTAGCTCTTGCATTGCGGTGCTCGCCGCAGGGCAAAGAGATTTCCCGTTCGGGAATCTTGCCGCCTCGGGCATTACAACACAAAATGGACCGGTTTATCCATGCAAGCCACCCTTTCCAACGGAGCGAGAAAGCTCCTTCACAAGCTGGGCCGCCAAAATATTGTGGTTGCTCTGGTGGAGACGGAGACCGGCGATAGCGTCGGCTTCGCCAGGGAGGTCCAGGTGGAATGCGGATATCCCCGTAACAGGGAACACTACCATAGGTTGGAGGTCGACGGGGTGGAGGTCTTTGTGGACCCCCGTCTGAGGGTTGAGGGCACGGTGGCGATCAAGAAGCAGGGGCTCTGGAAGCTCTCCGGACTGTATGCGGACGGGGTTCGGATCCCCCTCTAACGCCCCGATCCCGGCTGAAGACCTGCCCAGGGCGACCATTCGGGCGGAACGGAGCAACGGCTCAAACGAGGAGGTGTGCGCATGAATTCCCTGCTTCTGGCTGTTCTGATGATTGCGGGATTCCTGGTGGCCTACCACACCTACGGCAAGTTCCTGGGGGGGAAGATATTCCGCCTCGCCTCGGACTTTGTCTGTCCGGCAACCGAGCTGCGGGACGACGTGGACTACGTTCCCGCAAACCGGAATATCCTCTTCGGGCACCACTTCACCTCCATCTCCGGGCTCGGGCCCATTGTCGGTCCGGCGGTGGCCATCATCTGGGGCTGGCTCCCGGCGGTGCTCTGGGTTTTCCTGGGATCCATCGTCATCGGGGCGGTGCACGACTTCGGGGCCCTTGTGATTTCCCTGCGGCACCAGGGCCGCTCCATCGGGGACATCTCCGGGGAGCTCATCAGCCGGCGGGTTCGCATTCTCTTCCTGCTGATCATCTTCTTTCTGCTACTCATCGTGATCGCAGTCTTTGCCCTGGTCATCGCCATCCTCTTCACCATGTATCCCCAGGCGGTCATCCCGGTCTGGTTGGAGCTGCCCCTCGCTGTCTGGCTCGGGCACCAGATCTACAAGCGGGGCAAGAGCCATGTAGGCCTGGGCATCGTGGCGGTGATCCTGCTCTATCTCTTGATCGTGGCCGGCACCTACCTGCCAGTGGATCTGACCGCCCTGGGCCTGAGCGGCGGTAACGCCCTGATCACCTGGATGATCATTCTCTTCGTCTACGCCTACATCGCCTCCAGCCTGCCGGTGCAGACCCTGCTGCAGCCCAGGGACTACATCAACTCCCACCAGCTCTACGTGGCCCTGTTCCTGCTCGTTCTGGGAGTAATCGTGGCCCATCCGAACATGGTCGCACCCGCGTACAACGCGTCCCCCACAGGGGCGCCGCCCATCTGGCCCTTCCTCTTCGTGGTCATCGCCTGCGGGGCCATCTCCGGATTCCACTGCCTGGTCAGCTCCGGGACCTCCTCCAAGCAGTGCTACTCCGAAGGCGACGCCCGCTATGTGGGGTACGGGGGCATGATCATGGAGGGAACCCTGTCCACCCTGGTCATCGCCGCCTGCGCCGCGGGCATCGGGCTGGGGCTGCCCTCCGAGGGCGGCGAGGTCCTGACCGGGACCGCCGCCTTTAGCAACCACTACGCCTCCTGGGCCGCGGCTAGCGGTCTCGGAGCCAAGATCGACGCCTTTGTGCAGGGATCGGCCAATCTGATCAACTCCTATGCCGTTCCCAAGAACATCACCATCACCATCATGGGCGTCTTTCTGGTCTCCTTCGCCGCAACCACCCTGGACACGGCCACACGGCTACAGCGCTACATCGTGGGCGAGCTGGGCAACGCAATCAAGGTGCCTCAGCTGGGCAACCGCCATGCCGGCACCCTGATCGCGGTCATCACCGCCTTCATCCTGGCCTTCTACAACGGATCCGGCAAGGGCGCGCTCACCCTCTGGCCCCTCTTCGGAGCCGCGAACCAGCTCCTGGCCGGACTGGCCCTACTGGTCATCACCATCTATCTGGTGCGCAAACAGGTCCCCATGTTCTACACCTTCATCCCCATGCTCTTCATGATCATCATGACCGGCTGGGCCATGCTGCTCAACCTGGGCGACTTTTACGCCTCCGGGAATTGGCTGCTCTTCGGGATCAATCTGATCATCCTTTTCCTGGAAGTCTGGATGATCATCGAGGCCATCGTCTACTTCAAGAATCCCACCCCCGCGGAACAGACGCAAAAAGCCTGACCTTCCGCCGGACCATACAGGCCCCGGGGCGGCTCACGCCCCGGGGCCTGTTTCCGCCCATTTCTCCAGACTCCGCACCGCCTGGAACAGAAAACGGTTCGCCGGAACACTGAGACCGTGCTTCCCGGCCAGCTCCAGCACCTTGCCGGCAAACATCTCCACCTCGGTCTTGCGCCCTGCCTCGATGTCCTGGCACATGGAGGTCCGTCCCTCCGGAGAAAGGCTGTCCAGCACGGAGTACCAGGTATCCATGTCCTCCCGCCGCAGATCCACCCCGAGTGCGGAAGCCAGATCCACAACCTCGGCCATGGCGGACTCCATGAGCAGACGCGACTCCTCGATGCGCTGCAGGGCCCCGTAGGGGACTCTGAGCATGGCCGAGACCTGGTTAGCCCCGCAATTGATCATGTACTTCCACCACAGCACCCGCAGCATGTCCCTCGGAACCTCGTTGGGGATGCCCGCCGCGTCCAGGAGATTCCGCAGCTTTTCCACCTCCGGCTCGGGCTCGGCGTTCTCCGCCCGGCCCCAGTAGAGGACACCCTCCTTGGTATAGCTGACCCGGTTCTCCGACCGCTGGGCGTCTATGCCCAGGGCCACCCCGTAGAGAACCCTTTCCCAACCGAAGTGCCCGGCCAGGATCTCTTCGCTGTCTATCCCGTTCATTGCGGAAAGAATAAGAGTGTTCTCCCCCACCACGCCGGTCATTTCCCTGACGGCCTGGGGAAGGTGCTGGTATTTGACCGTGACCAGAACCAGATCCGCAGGCTCGCCAGGGTCCTCTGGCCTGCGCACTGCGCAGGGATAGTGGGTGTCGTTAACCACGAGGCCGTGCCGCTTGAGCCGGTCAAAGCGCTCTCCCCCGGCCAGCAGGAAGACGCTTTCCGGATCTCGGTCAAAGAACTTGGCCGCATAAAAGGAACCCATGGCTCCGGCCCCGACCACGCAGACCTTGGGATTATGTCTCATGAAATAGCTCCGAATCTTCCTTGAAGCACTTTCTTGACGGTGAGAAGGAAACGAACCGCCAAGAGGCCCCGATGAAATCCTGGTTCGCAGGGCGCTTTGGCGGTGAGAGGAACCGGGTTCAGCCCGTCTCCAACCGCCCCCGAAACTCTTCCCAGGAGACGAGGTCGAGCTCCTCGCACAGCTCCTCCATCCGGGGGATGAGAGAAAAGGCGAGTGAGGGGTCGGTAAAGCTGGCTGAGCCCACCTGGACCGCATGGGCTCCCACCAGGATAAACTCCAGGGCGTCCTCTGCGGAGGCAATGCCGCCGACTCCGATTACGGGGATATTCACCGCATTGCAGACCCGATAGACGGCCTGCAGGGCCACCGGCTTGATCGCGGGGCCGGAGAGCCCGCCAATGACGTTGCCCAGAACAGGGCGTCTGCTCTGGATATCCACGGCCATTCCGGACAGAGTATTGATCAGGGAGACCGCGTCCGCGCCGGCATCCTCCACAGCCCGGGCGATCTCGGTCACGTCCGTCACATTGGGGGTCAGCTTCACGATCACGGGCTTGTTCCCGGCCCTCTCCCGGACAGCGGCGCAGGCCCGGGCTGCCATGAGCGGATCCTGGCCGAAGCAGGCCCCGCCCGCGCGCACATTGGGGCAGGAGATGTTCACCTCCAGCCCGGCGATGCCTTCCTGATCCGCCAGATAGGCGGCCAACTCGCCGAACTCGTCGTAGTCGCCGGCGTAGATGTTGGCCAGAACCGGGGTTTTGTCCCAGGGAAGCTCCGGCAGGACCTCCCGCACGAAAGGCCCGGCCCCCATGTTCTGCAGCCCGATGGAATTGAGCATCCCAGCCGGTGTTTCCGCGATACGCCGTCCGGAGTTGCCCTTCCTTGCCTCCAGGGAAAGGCCCTTGACCACGATTCCGCCCAGACTGCGCAGATCCCCGAAAGCGGAGTACTCCGCTCCGTATCCGAAGGTCCCCGAGGCGGTCAGTATCGGATTCTTCAGGCTCAAATTGGCCAGATGAACCGCTTGTTCCATATCCATCTATCGTAATCCGCTTTTCGTTTGCTTGATAGGGGCGTCTTGGCGGTTTGACTGTTCAAGATGCCTATCCCCCTGAATGACTACGTCGAGTGAGCCTAGCAAAAGGGCGGTCAAAGAGAATGGTAACCATACACTCCCTGCGTACTCCCAGAAGGTCAGACAATTTCTTCTGCGTGTTGTAGAATTTCATCAACAAGATTGCCACCCATTTCTAAATCTTGAGGAGTAAATGGAATGGGCTCTATTCTGCTGTTGATCATTCTGCGAAAGGGAACAATTTTTCGTCGATCTTCAAAGCGATCTCCGGAGAAGGACTGTGATATCAAGGCAACATCTACATCACTTCCCTCTCCAGGATAACCTCTGGCCCAGGATCCGAACAGTAACGCTCTTTGAACTGGGATACCGTGTTTTTTCAGCTCAACTAGGTATCTCTGTATATCCTTGATTATGAAATCTTTTGAATCAACCATTCTTTCATCTCCTCTATCTGTTTGAGATAGCGGTTAGTAAAATCTTTTGTGCATTTTTGTTGAAATGAAAACTTTTCGTCAGGATATCTGGCTTCCATATTGAAATCTGTAGCTATCTCCAAAAGTTCTAGTTGATTCTCGGTTAAGTCGAGACCATTTTTTTCAGCCAAATGTACCAAACGGTGAGTCATGGGTGGGGTCTCACCTGTTTGAAACACATAAAGAGCCTTGAGCAGCTTTTCCAAAGTCAAATGACCGAAAAACAAGGCATAGCTATAATCTCCCTTCTCAAAAAGATGACCAGCTACAGTCCAATCATTCATTGCAGTCGTTTTCCAGTACTCAACTTTCACCTTTCTCTTCATAGAAATAAACTACTCCTATCCCTCCAGCTCTCCACTGTCTCGTGAGCGTAGCGAAAAAGCGGTTAATGAATATGGGAAACCGCCCGCTCCCATCGAATGCTCCACCAAGGGCATACCCGAACCAAGAAAAACTTTTCCTCTGCCTTTGGCGAAGCCTTTCTCTTCGGCGTTACCCGCCGAAGAGAAAATGCTCTTCTTGGCGCCCTTGCCTGCCTGGTGAAATGCCGGCGTAGCCGGCCCTGCGAAGCAGGATTTCACCGGGGCGCCTTGGCGGTTGCTTTTTCTTCAGGATTGCTCGTCCAGGGCCAATTGATCAGCGGAAAAGACCGGCCCGTCCGTGCAGGCCTGATAGGTCTCTCCCCCGGCCCCGCTGACGCTGCAGGCCAGACAGACCCCGTGGCCGCAGGCCATGGGCGTCTCCATGCAGATCTGGGTTCTGGCGCCGCTTTCCCGGGAAAGCCTGCTCACCATGCGCAGGAAGGGATCGGGTCCGCAGGCCAGAATACGGCCGTCGCCGGAGTAGCCCTGGATCTTGACCCGGACGGCCCGCTCCAGACGGGCCAGATCCTTGCGCGTGCGGTCCTGGAGATTCCAGGTGAGCACCCGCTTGGAGAGCTCTGCCAGGGGGTAGTTGGCAACATCCTGCCTGTGCCCGAAGATCAGCTCCAGATTCTCCGGCTTGGGATGGTTCCGGATCAATCCGATAAAGGGCACGATTCCCATTCCGCCAGCCAGAAGCAGGGTGGGTATATCCGGATCGTAATCGAACCCCCGACCCAGGGGCCCCCAAAGGCGGATGCGATCCCCGGGCCGGAGATGGGTCATCTTCCGGGTCCCCTTGCCCACAACCTGCCAGAAAAGGCTCAGGGCGTGCTCGTTCAGGTCCGCGATGGACAGGGGGCGAGGGAGGAAGGGATCGGCGCTCCAGTCCTGCGGCCGGAGCATGACGAACTGCCCCGGTGTCCAGGACCAGTTTGGCGGATTGAGCCGCAGCCAGTAGAATTCGCTCCCGTCCAGGCTCACGAGCTCCTGGACCCGCATATCCTGAAAGAGCGTCACGCTCTTGGCATCAGCCTTCATTCTCGCTTTCTCCCATGAGTTGTCCCGCCAGGAGGCGACCCTGTTCCCCGCCTCCGGCCATTCTGGCCAGCTCCTGCTTGACCTCCGCTCCGGACAGGGTGCGGCATCTGGTGGAGGTTTGCCCCTGTTCCACCTCCTTGAAGACAAGGAAATGCTTTTTGGCCAGACAGGCCAGTTGGGGCCAGTGCGAGATGAGGATAACCTGCTGTCTCTCCGCGAGCTCGTCGATCTTTTGCCCCACCTGGGACAGGGTCACGCCCCCGATCCCGGCGTCCACCTCGTCGAAGAGAAGGGTCGGGGCCTGATCCTGGGAAAAAAGCCCCACCAGGGCCAACAGGAAGCGCGAAAGCTCGCCTCCGGAGGCGATCTGATCCAGCGGCTGGGGCGGATGGCCCGGATTGGGCATCCACATCAGCCTGGCCCGCTTCTCCGTGACCTGCTCCGACAGCTGTACCGGGTTGAACTCGAAGGTCACCTCCATGTCCTGGGCAAAGCCGAGATCCCGCAACTCGTCCCGCAATTTTTCGGAGATCTCCGAGGCGGCCTCCTCGCGGGCCCGGTTGATCCGCTGCACCACGTCCGCCAGGCGCTCTTCCAGCTCCTGCTCCCGGCGGCTCAATTGCTGCAGCTCCAGATTGCAGCCATCCAGAAAGTCCAGGTTTTCCCGTATCTCGCTCTGCAGATCGGAGATCTGCTCAACAGAACGGCCCAGCTTGCGCTTGAGCCGCCCCAGCTCCCACATGCGCGACTCGATCCGCTCCAGCTCCTGTTCCGAGTCCTGTGGGGGAGGCCGGTCCTTGAGCTTGACCGCGAGCTCCTGCAGCTCGAGGCGCATCTCCTCCAGTCGCGAGGCCTCCTCGGAAAAATCCGGGTCGTGGTCCGCCAGGGAGGACACCTCGGAGTGCAGCTGGGACACGTGGTCCAGGACCCTGTATTCCTGTCCCTCCAACAGCTCCAGGCAGCGCTGCACACCCTCCGTGCTTCTGGCCTGTTCCCGGAGCTCCTGCTTGCGAGTCTCCAGCTCCTCTTCCTCTCCCGGCCGGGGATCGACCTTGGCGATCTCCTGTTCCTGGTATTCCAGGAATTCGCGCCTCTCCTCAAGCTCCCTGGCCCGTTCCGCGATCTCCCTGTGGCGTGTCCGGGATTGACGCAGCTTGTCCAGGACCTCGTCGCGTTCCGCCAGGATGTCCTGAGAGATCCGGGAATCCAGTATCCTGGTGTGGTAGGCCTGGGAGAGCAGACGCTGCTGGCCGTGCTGGCTGGTGTACATGAGCAGCCTGGGCCGCAGCTCACCAACCTTTTCCCGCGAGCTCAGGCTGTCGTTGATGTAGATGCGGGTCCGCCCCTTGTCCCGGAGAATCTCCCGCTTGATCACGTAGTCCCCTTCGGGGAGGCTGAACAGGGCCTCCACGCGTGCCCTGTCCTCGCCTGGGCGGATGCTGTCCGGCGGAAGCTTTTCCCCCAGGACGAAATCAAGGGCTCTGAGGATGAAGGACTTGCCGGCACCGGTCTCGCCGGTGAGGACATTGAGCCCAGGAGCGAACTCCAGCTCCAGGTCCTCGATTAAGGCCAGATTTTGAATGCGCAATAATTCCAGCATAATTTCCTTCAGTCTACACCATTTCGCCCCGTAGCGTCCATATACCGGTTTTGCCGCCGAACTGCAAACGACCCCACGCCACCGACACCTGTCGGGTCGCAAAAGGTGCCTCTACAGTGCTTGACAGCAAAGGCGGAAATGGATACAAAGGGAATTGGGAAGGGGCTGTAGCTCAGTTGGGAGAGCGCCTGAATGGCATTCAGGA
>JAZKRN010000113.1:0-9062 GCA_036628655.1 Desulfohalobiaceae bacterium
ATTCAAAATACCCCGTGTCGACTTACAATAGTTAGTGGGGTGGTGAATAGTTACCAATTTTCTTCAGTTTATATTTGAAAATGACTCCCTGATCGTATCCAAGATTCAATAATTAGCTCCATACAGGACGAAAAACCTACCGATAGACCTTCCAAACTAATATTCAAATCGATTTTTTATGTTCAATTGCAAACTAAATATCAGTCTTTGAAAAACTATTTGTGAATTTTTTTATTCAGATTATGATTTTATGTATTTGATAGATTGTATAGGTTTAAAACTTATCTTGTGGTTTTTTTATATAAAAAATCGATTTATTATTTGAAACATCAAGGAAATCAAGTGCCATGACATACGGATAGTGTGTCAATATATGTATTTTATATGTCTGTTTGCATATATTCAACTCTATATATCGATTTTTTTGTAATCCTATAAATTCATAGGTTCCTAGGCTATGCAGTAAACACACTTTTACCGAACCCACAATCTGCTCAGCTTGTTCTGTTCCCGGCAGTTCTTCCTGGATGAAACCCAGGTTTCAGCGGACCACACGACTCGCCCGGATGAATGCATCATAGCGGCCCTGCTGGGAGCAGGATTACAACCTGGCGGGATTCGCAACTTTTCACGCTCATTGGGGCCGGGACCGCCCCATAATGAAGATTGAAAGACTTCACCGCTTGTCCGGCTGTCTCGTGCTGAGCTTGATGATCGTGACCTGTGACTTGTAACTGCTGTCCGGTGAATCCCAGACATCGGACCTCAGAAGTCAGATCCCAGCACCAGGAACCAGACCCCGATATCCCAAATTCGAAACCCAGAACCCAGCGCCGAGCACCCAGAACCAAGAACTGGGATCCCCAAAACTCGTATCGACGTTTCCTTTCCGTTTAAACCGGGCGTCCGGGTACGGCGTCTGAGCTCATATATACCTTTCCCGTCTAACCCATTAAGCCAGTCAACGAAATCTCTTTGCTTTGCAGGTTATCCGCAAGGCAATATCCTCCCCTCCCTTGGAACACTCAAAGCATATCTTTTTGTATCCAATTTATCCTCTCTCTATCATGGGCGATTACAAAATTTCTATTCCTCTATGTGCTCAGGACATGAGGACAATAAAAACAATGCCTAAAAATTCTATTTGTATTTAAAGTATACGTATATGCCTGGCAAATAATTTTTTTGAGCATTTATACGAATCTTTCTTACTTTTTTTGTTCTTGTTGACAAATTTGGAAAACAGGCAGTAAAAAGAATATAGACCTCACGCAACCACAAAATGTATTTCCGCATCAAGCAAACTTACCCGATTTTACTTATATATATTCTTGACCTATAAACTCAAGAATAGATGTTCACACGAACAGATTGATTTTAAGAGTCCCTCAAATCCGCAATCACAAAACGTTGAAAAACGCGCATCCAATCATATTGCTCAAAACGTTGTAGATGCCATCTCAAATATTGGATTTGGCACGAATCACGGATGCATGCGCAGGCTAATGGCAAGTGTCTGTTGAAGCCCTCAGGAAATTGGAGCATGAAACCCTCTTACATCGCCTGCCTCGTGCTATTTCTCAGCATCCTGGCCCTTTCCGGCGTCAAGGCGGCCCAAGTGTCCAGGATGGACAAGGAGGAGCTCAAATCCATCCTGGACACCACAGACCTGATCCTCCTTGATGTCCGACCAACTGGACAGTGGGCTGTCAGCTCCAGAAAAATCCCCGGGGCAACGCACAAAGACCCCTATCGGGCCCGACAATGGGGCAAAAACCTGGACAGGAACAAAACCGTGGTCACCTATTGCGCCTGACCCCAGGAGAGCTCAAGCGCCCGGGCCGGGCGCGATCTCCTGGAAATGGGCTTTGATCGGGTCTTCGCACTCAAGGGGGGATTCCGGGAGTGGGTGGAAGCCGGCTACCCCATTCAGGAGAAAGAAAGCTCCACTCTGGGGTGTCTTCCCTGCCACAGGAATGTGACACCCAATGTCGTGGCCCAGTGGGAGCAGAGCAAACATTCCCGTGAGGTAAACAATGTCTCCTGTTCCGTGTGCCACGGCCGGGGACATCGTTCAGCGGACGATGTGTCCCAGGCAAAAATACCGGGGGCAAACACTTGCCGCACCTGCCACGAAGAGCAGGGCGCCGATTTTGCCGAGGGCAAGCACGCCCTGGCCCGTGAAGCTGTCCAATACGGACAGCCCCTGCATTGGCCCTCCATGACCGCCACTCGCAACAGGACGGAGTGCATGCGCTGCCACGAGATCGGCCTTGCGCCGGACTTGGAAAGCCCGGCGAACAATACATCCACCTCATCCGAAGCTGCCTGTGGCTCCTGCCACAGCAGCCACGCCTTTTCCCCGCGGGAAGCCGCATCACCCCGGACCTGTCTCCCCTGTCACCGCCCCCAATGGAAGGCCTATTCCTCCTCGCCGCACGGCGAGCGCCGCGAGCTCAAACGCCAGGGCCTTCTGCCCGAGGAAAGCAGGGCTCCGACCTGCCAGACTTGTCATATGCAGAAGGGAAAGCACGGAGTGCGCACCGCCTGGGGCTCTCAGGGCCTGAAATGGCCCCTGTCCGGAGAGGGCACCGCCGAAAGCGCCGCCCGAAAGGATATATTCCGGGCCCTGGGATACATTGATGAAAAGGGCCGCGAAACAAAGCAGTTCCAGAGGATGCAAAAAATAGGGATCGTGCGCTCCAGCAAGCTGGCCTGGCAGAAGGAGCGCATCCGCATGAAAAAAAACTGTTTCGGATGCCACGAAGCCTCCCTTATCAAAAGGGAGCTGGACCATGCCGAGGACGTTCTGCAGACAGCCGACCTCCTGTTGGCGAAGGCCCTGCGCACGGTTGCTGAATCGCGAGACACCCAAACCGACAACCATACCGGTTCGGACACCACCTCGATTTTTCCCGACTTGACGAGCCTGTACAAGGCGAGCTCCCGCAAAGAACAGCTCCTCGGGCTCATGTTCCGGCGGCATCGTATGCGGGCCATCACCGGCGCCTTTCACCTGAGCCCCGAGACCGCCTATCACCGGGGTCTGGACAGAATGCGTCTTGATCTGAGCGAAATCCGCTCCCTTGCGGACGAACGGGACAAGGGGTCCACCAATACCACCCGCGGGCAGGGAGAAGACGCCAGGAACAGATAATCTTTAGACAATCCTTGAACCCGAACAAGGGGAGGGAGAGACATGCGTTCCAGAAAATTGCTCCCATTAGCCGGCGTAGCGGTCTTTCTGCTGCTCATCGGCACCTGGTCCGCCCAGGCCCAGAATCTGCGAGTTGCGGTCATGAACGTGCGGACCTGCACCTGTGACGCCTCTGCTGACGAGGTCAACACCATCCTCGGCGAAATGTCTGGAGTCATGGATGTGGAGGTGGATATCCAGAGACACATGGTCACCGTGACCTTTGACGAGGATCGGGTCACTCTGAAGGACATGAAGGAAAAACTGGCCCGCAACGATCACCGGGTCCACGGGAAGGTCCGCTTCCTGCAGTGAAGCGGATTCCGTTTGCAACTCCGCTTCAAGGGCAACATCCGGCAACCCGCGGTCCCCACTAATATGTGGCGTTCATCGTTTTTCCCGCTATATCATCACAACCGATGAAAGCATGGAGGTTGGAACAATGGGCATTTCCAGACGGGACTTTTTCAAGATTTCCGGAGGAGCGGCTGCAGCCGGAAGCGCTGTAAGCCTCTCCCGGGAGACGGCCCAGGCTCAGGCCCCGGAAAACAAGCTCGAAGGGGCCCAGGTGACCACCACCATCTGTCCCTATTGCGCCGTGGGCTGCGGATTCAAGGTCTATTCCCGGGACGGGGAAGTCATCCACATCGAGGGGGACTCCGAGCATCCCATCAATCAGGGACAGAGCTGTCCCAAGGGGGCCTCTCTGTACCAGTTCGTGAACAACGACAAGCGGGTCATGAAGCCCCGCTACCGGGCCCCAGGGACCAAGGAGTGGGAAGAAGTCGAATGGGATTGGGCTCTTGACCGGATCGCCAAGAAGATCAAGAAGACGCGGGACGAGACCTTTGTCCACAGGAACGACAAGGGACAGATCGTCAACCGCACCGAAGGGCTGGCCCATGTGGGCAGCGCCGCCCTGGACAACGAGGAGTGCTACCTGCTGCAGAAATGGCTCCGCTCCCTGGGGCTGGTCTACATCGAGCACCAGGCCCGCATCTGACACTCCGCGACTGTAGCGGCTCTGGCAGAGTCGTTCGGACGCGGGGCCATGACCAATCACTGGATCGATCTGCAGAACTCGGACGTCATCCTCATCATGGGCAGCAATGCCGCGGAGAACCATCCGGTCTCCTTCCGCTGGATCGCCAAGGCCCGCGAGCAAGGGGCCACCCTGATCCACGTGGACCCCAGGTACACCAGGACCTCCTCCCAGGCCGACTACTACGCCCCCCTCCGCTCCGGATCTGACATTGCCGTGCTCGGGGGCATGATCAAGTACATCCTGGACAACAACCTGGAACACGAGGAGTATGTCCGCCTCTACACCAACGCCACCTTCATCCTCAACGAGGACTTCCAGCTCCCCGAGGACCTGGACGGCGTCTTCTCCGGGTACGATCCCGAAAGCCGCTCCTACGACCAGAGCGCCTGGGCCTTTGCCAAGGATGAGAACGGGGTGATCCGCAAGGATCCCTCCATGCAGCACCCCAGGTGCGTGTATCAGCTGCTCAGGAGGCACTATTCCCGCTACGATATGGACACGGTCTCCGACATTTCCGGTACGCCCAAAGAGCTTCTGCGCACAATCTACAGGACCTATACCGCCACCGGAAAACCGGACAAGGCGGCAACCATCATGTACGCCATGGGCTGGACCCAGCACACCGTGGGGACCCAGAACATCCGCACCATGGCCATCGTCCAGCTCCTGCTGGGCAACATCGGCGTGGCCGGAGGCGGGGTGAACGCCCTGCGCGGGGAAAGCAACGTGCAAGGGTCCACGGACCACTGCCTCCTGTTCCATATCCTGCCCGGATACCTGAAAACCCCCAAGGCCTCCCAGCAGAGCCTGCAAGAGTACAACGAGGCCTATACCCCGACCACGGACGAGCCCTTGAGCGCCAACTGGTGGAACAACTACCCCAAATACTCGGTCAGCCTGCTCAAGGCCCACTACGGGGAAGAGGCCACGGAAGACAACGAATTCGGCTACCACTGGCTCCCCAAGCTGGAGGACGATCAGAACGCCTCCTGGCTCATGCTCTTCGACGAGATGCACAAGGGAACCTTCCAGGGCTTCTTCGCCTGGGGCCAGAATCCGGCCTGCTCCGGGTCCAACGCCAACAAGGTCCGCGAGGCCCTGGCCAACCTGGACTGGATGGTCAACATCAACCTCTTCGACAACGAGACCGGGTCCTTTTGGCGCGGCCCGAACATGGATCCGGAAGAGGTCCAGACCGAGGTCTTCTTCCTGCCCTGCGCCTCCTTTGTGGAGAAGGAGGGCAGCATCACCAACTCCGGCCGCTGGGCCCAGTGGCGCTACAAGGCCATCGAGCCCCAGGGCCAGTCCATGCCGGACTCGGAGATCATGAATGAGCTCTATTTCCGGGTGAAGAGCCTCTACGAAAAGGAGGGCGGAGCCCATCCGGACTCTGTGACCAAGCTTTCCTGGGAATACGGGGAGAAGGACTCCCAGGGCAAGGTCAAGGAAATGGACACCCACGCCCTGGCCAAGGAGATCAACGGCTACTTCATGCGGGACACCGTGATCGACGGAAAGACCTACAAAAAGGGCACCCTGGTGCCCAGCTTCGCCTATCTCCAGGCCGACGGGTCCACCTCCTCCGGGAACTGGCTCTACTGCAACTCCTACACCGAAGAGGGCAACAAGATGGCCCGCCGCTCCCTCGAAGATCCCAGCGGCATCGGGCTCTATCCGGAGTGGTCCTGGTGCTGGCCGGTGAACCGCCGCATCCTGTACAACCGGGCCTCGGTTGATGCCTACGGCCGCCCCTGGGACATCGAGCAGCCAGTGATCCAGTGGGACCGCGGCCAGTGGGTCGGAGACGTGCCCGACGGGGGCTGGCCGCCGCTGAAGAACCCGGACGGCTCGAAAAACGAAGACAGCAGAAAGGCCTTCATCATGAAGCCGGCCGGAGTGGCCAGCGTCTTCGGCCCGGGGCGCCCCGACGGGCCCTTGCCGGAATACTACGAGCCCCTGGAGAGCCCGCTCACCATGAACCCCATCCCCAAGAACAGCCAGCGGGTGAATCCGGTTCTGCCCTTCTTCTGCAGCCCGTACGAGGAGCAGGACAAGGGATTAGATGTCTTTGCCCTGGCGGACCCCAGGTTCCCCTACATCTGCTCCACCTACCGAGTGACCGAGCACTGGCAGACCGGAGTGCTCACCCGCCACATCCCCTGGCTCCTCGAGCTCATGCCCACGCTCATCCTGGAGATGAGCGAGGAGCTCGGCGAGCTCAAGGGTATTCGGGACGGAGACCGGGTGGAGGTCGAATCCGCGCGCGGCAGGGTCAAGGCCGCCGCCGTGGTCACAAACCGCCTGCAGCCTTTCACCATAATGGGCCAGAGGATCCATCAGGTGGGCACCCTGTGGTGTTTCGGGTGGCAATATCCCGAAGACGTCCAGGCAGGGGACAGCGCCAACCTCCTCACTTCCACCACCGGCTGCCCCAACACCCTGATCCCCGAAACCAAGGTCTTCATGGTCAACGTGAAAAAGCTCTAACCAGGGAGGGAACCCGCCATGTCCAAAGGCGTTCTCGTGGATACAACCCGATGCATAGGCTGCCGGTCGTGCCAGATCGCCTGCAAGGCCTGGCATGACCTGGACGCCAGATATAAACCTTCGAGTGGGACCTACACCAGTCCGGAAAAGCTGAGCGCGGACTGCTATACCCTGATCGAGTTCTTTGAGAAGAAAACCGGGGATCAACCCAGCTGGAAATTCGTCAAGGACCAGTGCCTGCACTGCCAGGATCCGGCCTGTGCCTCGGCCTGCCCCGTGGGAGCCCTGAAGAAGACCTCACAGGGGCCGGTGGTCTATGACCAGTGGCTCTGCATCGGCTGCCGCTACTGCATGCTGGCCTGCCCCTTCCAGATCCCCAAATACGAATGGGACACCACGGATCCCTGGGTGCAGAAGTGCAACTTCTGCGCGAGCCGCGTGGAGTCTGGCATGGAGCCGGCTTGCATCAAGGCCTGCCCCATGGACGTGATGTACTTCGACGACTACGCCAAGGTCGCCCAGGAGGCAGAAAGACGGATCAACAGCTTTCCAGGCAAATATGTGAACCACATCTACGGCTACCGGGAAGCCGGCGGAACCTCCTGGATGTATATCTCGGACCGGCCCTTCCGGGAGCTCGGGTTCAACACCGACGTCTCGGACAAGCCCTATCCCGCCATGACCTGGAAACCGAGCCTTTCCAAGATCCTGTGGGAAGAAGCCGGCCTTTTGGCCGTCCTGGGCGGGATCCTCTACCTCAGAAACCGACGCAATCATGAGGAGGGCCAGAAATGAACAGGCAAGGCAGCGACCATTATCCCTTTTTCACCTTGAAGACGTGGATACTCCTTGGCCTGGCCGTATTCGGCGCCATCGTGGCCCTGTACAGGCTGGCCGTGGGGCTGGGCCCGGCGACCAACCTCAGCGACTCCACTCCGTGGGGCCTGTGGATCGCCTTTGACGTCACCACTGGAGTTGCTCTGGCCGCGGGAGGCTTCACCGTAACCTTCGCCGCGTACGTAGCCAACTGGGATAAATTCAAGCATATCGCCCGAGCGGCCACTGTAACGGCCTTTCTGGGCTATCTCCTGGTGGTCTTCGGGGTGTTCCTGGATATCGGCAAGCCCTTTTCCATCTGGCACCCCATCTTCTTCTGGCAACCCACGTCAGTCATGTTCGAGATCGTCATCTGCATCACCCTCTACACCCTGGTGCTCTTTCTGGAGTTTCTGCCCTGGCTGCTGGAGCGGCTCAACGTGCTCACCGGATTGCGAGACTTTCTGGAGAAGCGCTCCGTGCTGTTCACTCTGGTCATTCTGGGCATCATGCTCTCCTACGGACACCAGTCCTCCCTAGGCGGGCTGTTCCTGATCACTCCGGCCAAGCTCCATCCGCTGTGGTACACCCAGTTCATCCATCACCTCTTCTTCCTCTCCGCGGTGTGCGTGGGCCTGTCCATGGTCTCCTGCGAGACCATCGTGAGCGCCAACATGCGGAACAAGGAGCACGAGACCGGCATCCTGGACGGTCTGGCCCGGGGAACTGCCATCGCCCTCTTGGTTTACTTCCTGGTTCGGATCGCCGATCTCGCGATCAAGGGCAACATCACGGCCATGTTCGAGGGGAGCCTGCAGAGCAGCCTCTTCCTGCTGGAAGTGGGCGTGGGCGTGGTCCTTCCCATGCTCCTGCTCGCCAGCAAGAGCATCCGCTTCTCCATCCCGGCGCTTCTGGCCTCGCACGGCATGGTCATCTTCGGAGTGGTGCTCAATCGTTTCAACGTGGTCTTTTTGACGGAGTCCAACATGGGGGCGGCGGCCTACTTCCCCTCCTGGCAGGAGTTCGCCATCACCGTCGGGCTCGTCTCCGCCGGGCTCTTCCTGTATAAGCTCATCGTGACCCAGCTGCCCATCTTTACCACGACGGCGGAACAGAAACACTGATCCGGAACCAGCCGGATATCCGCGAAAAAGGTCCCGGGCCCATCATGGGTCCGGGACTTTCTTTTTTGAGCTTTTCCGCTGGGGCAGGCGCCCAGTTTGTACAGCAAGGAAACATCAATTTTTGGGTTCCGAGTTCCCCGTTCTGGTTCTGGGTTTTGAATTTCGGGTTTCTGATTCTTCATGCTTGCGTCAGATGTCTGACGTCTGACGTCTGGATTTCACCAGTCACCAGTTACAAGTCACCCGTCATGATAATGAAGTTCCTACGTAATTATTCAGCACCTTGCAAAACCGTAAGCCGACACGGGGTGTTTTGCCTCATGCAGCTCCGACTCTGGTTTTTCTAACGCTCGCCACGTGGGGGCATCCCTGCCCCCACCCGACTCTCGGTGGC
>JAZKRN010000114.1:0-9038 GCA_036628655.1 Desulfohalobiaceae bacterium
TTTTCATACAACCCTCATTCCCGGGCCGACCCGGGCACAACCAAGCATGAAAATGGCGCGCGGGGAGCCCTGTTGAATCCTGCCTTCGGCAGGGCAGCTACGCTGCATTCAACAGGGCAAGTCGGGGATTGCGCTGATGCCTGTGTTTCATCTCGGCGTCCAGTGCAGGGAAGGACTCACGCTGAGCGACTCATGCCCGCGAGACACCGGTGGTTCTCCACAAACACGTGGCATCGCGAACCTTACGGTCGCTACCTGCTAGATCCCCATATCGCGAACAACAAGGGCTCGCCTGTTTATGAAACACGGCTTCAGCGCACATCCCCGTCTCCCCGCGCCCGACAATTGAACGTAACAATTCAACAGGTTGTACACATTTTCATATAAAAAAAAGGCGCCACCATGTCCAGCAAAACCCTCAAGACCTACCGATCCAAGATCAAAGAGGCAATGCAGGAGCCTTTCCAGCGCAAGGCCCTGGAGAACTTCACCACCTCGTACAGGCTGGGCCGGGAAAAGAACTTTTCCGGCATCGACCTGCCCCGCCTGGTGCAAAGCATCTCCGATATCAAGGACGATGCCTCCAACAGGCAGATGGAGCTCTTCGAGCAGTTCCGCGAGGCCGCTGAGGCCAAGGGCGTGCGCGTCCATCTGGCCCGTACCGCCACTGAGGCCAACGACCTCGTGGAGCGAATCGCCGCGGAGAACGACTGCCAGCGCGTGGTCAAGTCCAAGTCCATGACCGCCGAGGAAATCCACCTCAATCAGCACCTGGAAAGCGCCGGCCTGGAGGTGGTGGAGACGGATCTCGGGGAGTGGATCATTCAGCTTCGCGGGGAAGGCCCCAGTCACATGGTCTTGCCCGCGATCCACCTCTCCCGGAACGAGGTCAGCCGCCTCTTCACCCAGGTTACGGACAGGGACCAGGGAACGGATATCGAAAACCTGGTCAAGGTGGCCCGGCGCGAGCTCAGGCAGCGCTTTGCCGATGCGGACATGGGCGTCACCGGAGCCAACTTCGCCCTGTCCGAGTCCGGAAGCCTGGGCATCGTGAGCAACGAGGGCAATGCGCGCCTGGTTTCCACCCTGCCCCGGGTGCATGTGGCCATAGCCGGCCTGGACAAGCTCATTCCCGGAATGGACCAGGCCCTGACCATCCTGCGTGGGCTTCCCCGCAACGCCACGGGGCAGGCCATCACCTCCTACGTCTCCTGGATCACCGGCAACACTGAGTGCCTGGCCCGAGAGGGCGACAACAAGGTCACCCACGTCATCTTCCTGGACAACGGCCGCCGGGCCATGGCGGAAGACCCCGTCTTCTCCCAGGCCCTGCGCTGCGTCCGCTGCGGGGCCTGCGCCAACGTGTGTCCCATCTATCGGCTGGTGGGGGGACACCAGTACGGCTACGTCTACATCGGGGCCATCGGCCTGGTATTGACCTATTTCATGCACGGCCGGGACAAGGACCGCGACCTGGTCCAGAACTGCCTCAACTGCCAGGCCTGCAGGGAGGTTTGCATCGCGGGCATCGACCTGCCCAGGCTCATCAGCGGGGTACGCGCCGCGATCACGGAACAGGAGGGCCGCCCCTGGATCAACAGCGCAGCATCCGCTCTCCTGACCCACAGGAAACTCTTCCACTCCTGCCTCAAGGCGGCGCGTTTCGCCCAGAAACCGATGACGCGAAAGGGATACCTGCGGCATATGCCTCTCGCGCTTCTCGGAGACATCGGGGACAAGGAGCTTCCCGCTCTCGCCGGGCAGCCCTTCCGCAACCGCTACCGGGAAGAGGACTATGTCCATTCCCTGTCCGCCCCGCGCTATAGGGTCGCGGTCTTCTCCGGTTGCCTGCAGGACTTCGTCTATCCGGAACAGCTTGTGGCAGGCCTGGACCTGTTACACCGGGAAAACGTGGCGGTGCATTTTCCCCGAGAGCAGGGGTGCTGCGGACTGCCCCTGTCCATGCTCGGCGAGCCGGGGCCGGCCAAAGAGGTGGCGGCGCACAACCTGTCCGCCCTGGATCCGGCTGATTATGATTATATCCTGGTCTTCTGCGCCTCCTGCGGCTCCCACCTCAAGGACTATCCGGACCTGTTGGGGGACCAGTCGGCAATCGCGGCCAAGGCCGGACAGCTCGCGGACAAGGTCATGGACTTTTCCTCCTTCCTCGAGGACGTCCTGGGCCATCAACCGGCCAAGTCCGGGTCTGCGAGGACAGCCTACCACGCCCCGTGCCATCTCTGCCGGGGCATGGGCGTCAAGGAGGCCCCCCGCAGCCTGCTGCGCAAGGCGGATCTGGAGTACGTATCCAACGACGAGGAAGAAACCTGCTGCGGCCTGGGCGGGACCTATTCCGTGAAGTTCCCCGAGGTCTCCCGGGAAATCATCGACAAGAAGCTGGAAATTTGGCGGGGCCACAATGTGGAGCAGGTGGTTACGGACTGTCCCGGCTGCATCCTCCAGATGCGGGGAACCGCGCAAAACCGGGGCGAATCCTTCCGGGTGCTCCACACCGCCGAGGTCCTTGGAGAAAAAAACTGACAGAGCGGCGTTTGGTTGCTAAAGCTGAGCGTTGACCTTGTCATGCTCGGCTATTAAGGTAGCCAAGCTCCTCCAAGCAATGGAAAGGATAAAGAGGACATCACCAAGTAAGCAATCGCAGGAGAGAAGACATGGCGAAAAGAACTCAGACCATCGACGGCAACACCGCTGCCGCGCATGTCGCGTACGCCCTGAGCGATACTGCGGCGATTTATCCCATTACCCCCTCCTCACCCATGGGCGAGGAGGCGGATGAATGGGCGGCCCAGGGCAAGAAGAACATCTTCGGGCAAAAGCTCTCCATCCGCGAGATGCAGTCCGAAGCGGGCGCCGCATCCGCGATGCACGGCGCCCTGGCGGCCGGGGCCCTGACCAGCACCTACACCGCCTCCCAGGGCCTGTTGCTCATGATCCCCAACATGTACAAGATCGCGGGCGAGCTCCTGCCCGGCGTGTTCCACGTTTCCGCGCGGGCGGTGGCCACCCACGCCCTGTCCATCTTCGGGGACCACTCCGACGTGATGGCCGTGCGGCAGACGGGCTTTGCCCTTCTGGCCTCAAACTCGGTGCAGGAGGTCATGGACCTGGCCCTGGTGGCCCATCTGAGCGCCCTGGACTCCAGCATCCCCTTTGTCCACTTCTTCGATGGCTTCCGCACCTCCCACGAGGTCCAGAAGGTGGAGATGATCGACTACGAGGACATCGCCGAGGTTGTGGACCAGGACAGCATCGACGCCTTCCGCGCCCGGGCCATGAACCCGGAAAATCCCCACATTCGCGGAACCAACCAGAACCCGGACATCTTCTTCCAGAACCGCGAGGCCTGCAATCCCTTCTATGAGGAACTGCCCGGAATTGTTGAGGACAGCATGGACAAGGTGGCCCGGATCACCGGCCGTCGCTACAACCTCTTCGACTATGTGGGCCATCCCGAGGCGGAGCGGGTGATCGTGGCCATGGGCTCCGGGTGCGAGACCATCGAGGAGGTGGTGAACCACCTCTCGGACAAGGGCGAAAAGGTGGGCCTGATCAAGGTCCGTCTCTACCGGCCCTTCGTGGCCCGGGCCTTCCTGGCCGCCCTTCCGGCAACCGCGGAGTCCATTACCGTGCTGGACCGCACCAAGGAGCCGGGCTCCCTGGGCGATCCCCTCTTCCAGGACGTGTGCACCGTGTTCCAGGAAAGGGACCAGACCCCTGAAATCCTGGCCGGACGCTACGGCCTGGGCTCCAAGGAATTCTCCCCGGCCATGGTCAAGGCCATCTACGAGAACATGACCAAGGCCGGCCCCAAGAACCACTTCGTGGTGGGGATTACCGACGACGTGACCCGCAGCTCCCTGGAGTCCTCCGCGGACATGCCGGACACCACTCCCGAGGGCACCGTGCAGTGCAAGTTCTGGGGCCTGGGCTCCGACGGCACCGTGGGCGCAAACAAGAGTGCCATCAAGATTATCGGCGACAACACGGAGATGTACGCCCAGGGCTATTTCTCCTACGACGCCAAGAAATCCGGCGGGTACACCATCTCCCATCTGCGCTTCGGCAAGCACCCCATCCAGTCCACGTACCTCGTTTCCGCGGCGGACTACGTGGCCTGCCATCAGCCGGCGTACGTGAACCAGTACGACGTCCTGGAGGGGATCAAGGATAGCGGCACCTTCCTTTTGAACTCGCCCTGGTCCAGCGTCGAGGAGATGGAACAGCACCTGCCCGCCTCCATGCGCCGCACCATCGCGCGCAAGAACATCGAGTTCTACACCATCGACGCGGTGCGCATCGCCTCCGACGTGGGGCTGGGCGGCCGGATCAACATGATCATGCAGACCTGCTTCTTCCGCCTGTCCCAGGTGCTGCCCTTCGAGGAGGCCATGGACCTGCTCAAGGACTCCATCCGGAAGGCCTACGGCAAAAAGGGCGAGGACGTCGTGAACATGAACATCCAGGCCGTGGACAAGACCGTGGAGAACCTGGTCAAGATCGACTACCCGCAGTCCTGGGCCGAAAGCGAAGCCACAGGCAGGGGTGCCCGGGAAGAGGAGCCCCACTTCGTGCGAAAGGTGATGCGACCCATCCTGCGCCTCAAGGGAGACGAGCTCCCGGTGAGCGTCTTCGAGCCGGACGGGATTTTCCCGGTTTCCACGAGCAAGTTCGAGAAGCGGGGCGTGGCCATCAATGTGCCGGAATGGGTGCCGGAGAACTGCATCCAGTGCAACCAGTGCTCCTTTGTCTGCCCCCACGCGGCGATCAAGCCGCTCCTGCTCACGGAGGAGGAGAAGGCGGCCGCGCCGGAGACCTTCGTGACCATTGAGGCCAAGGGCAAGGGACTGGAGGAGTTCGCCTATCGCATCCAGGTCAGCCCCCTTGACTGCCAGGGCTGCGGCAACTGCGCGGACATCTGCCCCTCCAAGCAGAAGGCCCTGGTCATGAAGCCGCTTTCCACCCAGACCGAGATCCAGGTCCCCAACCATGAGTTCGCCGAATCCACCCCCGCCAAGGAGGACGTCCTGCCCAAGACCACGGTCAAGGGCAGCCAGTTCCAGCAGCCGCTGATGGAGTTCTCCGGCGCCTGCGCAGGATGCGGGGAGACCCCCTACGTCAAGGTCCTGACCCAGCTCTTCGGGGACCGCATGTACATCGGCAACGTCACGGGCTGCACCTCCATTTGGGGCGGAACCGCTCCCACAACGCCCTATTGCACGAACAGCGAAGGCAACGGCCCCACCTGGGGCAACCCCCTGTTCGAGGACGGCGCCGAGTTCTCCTACGGCATGCTTATGGCCATCAAGCAGCGCCGCCAGAAGCTGGTCGAGCTCATGGAGACCGCCATGGAGCGCGACATCCCGCAGGAGCTGAAAGAGGCCATGCAGGGCTGGCTGGATAACAGGGAGGACGGCGAGGCTTCCAAGACCTATGCCGACAGGGTGCGGCACGCCATGCTCCAGGCGGACCCCGACCCCGTGCTGGAGGAAATCTGGAAGCTGGAGGACATGCTGGCCAAGAAGTCCGTGTGGGCCTTCGGCGGCGATGGCTGGGCCTACGACATCGGCTATGGCGGCCTGGACCACGTCCTGGCCTCAGGGGAGGACATCAACGTCCTGGTCATGGACACCGAGGTCTACTCCAACACCGGGGGCCAGTCCTCCAAGGCTACCCCGCTGGGGTCCATTGCCAAGTTCGCCGCCTCGGGCAAGACCACGAGCAAGAAGGACCTGGGCCGTATGCTCATGACTTACGGCTACGTCTATGTGGCCTCCGTTTCCATGGGGGCCAACAAGAACCAGATGCTCAAGGCCTTCACCGAGGCGGAGCAGTATCCCGGGCCCTCCATCATCATGGCCTACTCCCCCTGCATCAACCAGGGCATCCTCAAAGGGATGGGCAAGAGCCAGGAAGAGGAAAAGCTCGCGGTCCAGTGCGGTTACTGGCCCATGTATCGCTATAACCCTGTGCTGGCCCAGGAGGGCAAGAACCCCCTGACCCTGGACTCCAAGGCCCCGGACGGCAGCATCCAGGAATTCCTCTCTGGGGAGAACCGCTACCGCCAGCTGGAGCGGAGCTACCCCGAGGAATCCAAGCGCTTCCGCAGCGAGCTGGAGCGGGACGTCTGGCAGCGCTACGAGATCCTGCGCCGCATGGCTGAGGAGGAGCCCCTCCTCGGTGCCGCCTCCGAGGGAAGCGGAGAAGCCGTAAGCGGGTCCGGCGAGGACGCGGAGCACTGCGAGGTCAAGGACGTGGCCGAGCACGCCCGCGGAGATTCCGGCGAGCCCTGCGACGACGACCGTGGTGCCACGGACTAGGATCCGCGCCGCGCTTTGAGGCAGCTCTACAGAGCTAGCCGACAACGCATCTTCAAGGGGAGCCTGGAACCAGGCTCCCCTTTCTCCTTTTGGAGTGGATGAATCACCGTTCACCACCTCAACCGCAAGCACTCGGAACACAATCTGCACGAACTCGGCAGCATCTATTGCCGAAACGACAATCGCAAAAGGGGTTCTCAAGGACACGCACCATGGACATGCACGCCTTTTTTTATCCCCGGCATATCGCAGTCATCGGGGCCTCCGCCAATCCCTCCAAGATCGGGTACAGCGTGCTCTCCAACCTGGTCCAGGCCGGATACGAGGGAGGGATATACCCCGTCAATCCCAAGGAAACCGAAATCCTGGGCCATCCGGTCACCGCAAACGTCGCCGATCTGCCCCAGGGGCTGGACATGGCGGTTCTTACCGTCCCCAGGGACCCGGTCCTGCCCGCAATGCGCCAGTTGGCCGAACTGGGCACCAAGGCGGTGGTGATCATCACCGCGGGCTTCAAGGAAGTGGGCCGCGAGGGCTTCTATCAGGAGCAGGAGATCCAGGAGATCGCGGAGCAGAACGACATGGCCCTGCTGGGCCCCAACTGTCTGGGACTGATCAATTCCGGGGCGGATATCAACGTGACCTTCGCCTCGGGCTCCCCACTTCCGGGCAACGTGGCCTTTTTCTCCCAGTCCGGAGCCCTGTGCCAGGCCATCCTGGACTGGGCCGTGGGGGAGAACATGGGCTTTTCCAAGTTCGTGAGCCTGGGGAACAAGGCCGTTATTAACGAGGCCCACATGCTGGAGTATCTGGGCGACGATACGGACACGAACGTCATACTCGGCTATATCGAGAACGTGAGCCAGGGCCAGGAGTTCATGCGCAAGGCCCGGGCCATGTCCCGCAAAAAGCCGGTGCTCATGATCAAGTCCGGGACCTCCACCTCCGGGGCCAAGGCCGCATCCTCCCATACAGGGGCCATCGCCGGATCGGACCAGGCCTACGAGGCCGCCTTCCAGCAGGGAGGCATCATCCGCGTCCGGGACATCGCCTCCCTCTTCACCCTGGCCCAGGCCTTCTCCAACCAGCCGCTGCCCCAGGGCCCCAATCTGGCCGTGGTGACCAATTCCGGCGGGCCGGGCATCATGACCGCGGACGCCTGTGAACGCTCCAAGCTGCACATGGCGCGACTGAGCCGGGAAACCCTCGAGGAAATGCAGGATTTCCTCCCCTCCTTCGCCTCGCTCCACAACCCCGTGGACATCATCGGCGACGCGGACGCGGAGCGCTACAGGCTCACCTCCGAGGTGGTCCTGAAGGACCAGAACGTGAACGCGCTCCTGATCCTGCTCACGCCCACCGCCACCGTTGTTTCGGAAATGGACCGTGTTGCGGACAACATCATCCATCTCGCCGAGAGATCGGACAAACCGGTCTTCGTCTGCCTCATGGGCAAGCACTCCATCGCTTCGGCGCAGCACAAGCTCGTCCAGGCCGGAATTCCCTGCTACAACTTCCCCGAGGCGGTAATCCAGAGCCTGGAGGCGATGTACTCCTACTTTCAGTGGCGGAACAGGCCCGAGGAACAGGTGGAGGAAATCCAGACGGACCGGGATCGGGCCCGGGAAATCGTTGAGGGATTCCGCTCCCGCCTCTCCCCCGGCAGAAGCGTGGAGATCGTGGAGTATCAGGCCCAGGAGCTCCTGCGGGCCTACGACCTTCCGGCCGCGGCGACAGCCATGGCCACCACAAGCACGGAAGCGGCCGAAGCCGCGGAACGGATCGGCTACCCGGTTGTGCTCAAGGTGGCCTCTCCGGACATTTCCCACAAGAGCGACGTGGGAGGCGTCCGGGTCAAGCTGCAGTCCGCCGAGGAAGTGAGGCAGGCCTTTCTGGAAATCACTTCACAGGCCAAGTATCACGAGCCCGAGGCCTTCATCCACGGCTGCCTGGTCCAGGAGATGGCTCCCGGGGGCATGAAGGAGATCATCGTCGGCTTCAATCGGGACGATCAGTTCGGTCCCTTGCTCATGTTCGGCCTGGGAGGCATCCACGTGGAGGTGCTCAGGGACATCTCCTTCAAGCTGGCCCCTATTTCCCGCAGCCAGGCCTCGGAGATGGTCCGTTCCATCAAGTCCTATATGCTGCTCAAAGGCGTGCGGGGCGAAGCCGGAGTCAATATCAGGGCCATCGAGGACATCCTGGTCCGGGTATCCCAGCTCGCCATGGACTTTCCGGACATTGTGGAAGCCGACCTCAATCCTGTTCTGGTGGACGAGAACCGCGCCATCGTCGCGGACGTTCGATTGACCCTGCACATGCCTCACACTTAGCCTTTGATACGCCGCTCTGTGCTTCAGAGCTTTTTGGATGAAAATGTGGCTAACCTGTCGAATTATTTGGTGAAATTATAGTGCGCGAGGAGACGGGGATGTGCGCTGAAGCCGTGTTTCATAAACAGGCGAGCCCTTGTTGTTCGCGATATGGGGATCTTGCCGGCAGCGACCGTGAGGTTCGCGATGCCACGGGTTTGTGGAGAACAACCGGTGACTCGCGGGCATAAGTCGCTCAGTGTGTGCCCTTCCCTGTAATGGACACCGAGATGAAACACAGGCATCAGCGCAATCCCCCACTCCCCGCGCACTATTTTCATGCTTGGTTGTGCCCGGGTCCGCCCGGGAATGAGGGTTGTACGAAAAT
>JAZKRN010000115.1:0-8957 GCA_036628655.1 Desulfohalobiaceae bacterium
AAGGTGGAAAAAAGGATCCCATTCAGTCGGAAGACCGGTGAGGAGGTTGGGGATTGAGCGGAGCCGACGGGCCCCGGAACCATCTGGAAACCTCGTAAAAAGCCGATGCTCCCGGGCTGTCGACTCCATAGGCCTTGTCACTCGGCGAGTCCCAGAAAGCCGAGCACGCTGTCTATTTGCTCCAGCTCCCGCAGCGCCAGGGCACAGGCCCCCGGGGGCAGGCGGCCGCCCTCGCTTTCGTGAGCCAGCTGCCAGAGATCCCTTTCCAGGCCCTGAACAGCACCCGGAACGTCCAGATCGTCATTCAGGTGCCGTTCCGCGCTCAAACGCATCTCTTCCAGACGTCGGGCACTCTCCGCGTCCGCATCGGCAGCGGCGTCCCCTGCCCTGTCACGCAGGGACAGGATGCATTGCTGAAGCCAACCCCATCTCTCGCCCGCCCTGGCCAGACGCCGATCAGTCAGGCTCATGGTCCTGCGATAGTGCACGGACAACAGATAAAAGCGCAGCTCATGCGGGCTCACGCCGTCCCGGAACATATCCTCGGGATAGATGATATTGCCCTTGCTCTTGGACATCTTGGCTCCGCGAACCAAGAGGTGCTCCCCGTGCAGCCAGCACGGAGTCAGCTCCTTCCCGGACACCGCCTCCATGACCGCGATGTTGTAGTCGTGGTGGCGGTAGAGGTTGTCCACCCCGCCGCAGCAGATGTCCAGCTCGTACCCCAGATGCTGGCTGATCATGGCCGGATCCTGGATGTTCCAGGCGGGGCGCCCTCGCCCCAGGGAGGTATCCCAGACAAAGGCTCCCGGCTCGCCCCGCTTGGCTGCGTGCCAGAGGATGAAATCCCCCAGGTTCCAGCGCTTGCCCGGATAGGTATCCCGCCAGAAACGAATCCTTTTTTGGGGCCATTTGGACAGATCCAGGCCGAAGAGCTTGCCGAAGTCCGGGAAGGTCAAGGGATCGAAAAATACGCTTCCCCGGTAGCGGTAGGCGTGTCCCTTGTCCAGCAGGATGCGGATCAGCTCCACCGCCTGGTCCACACTGGTCGAGGATCTGGGGATGATCCCGGGAAGCCGGATGCCCAGGCGCTGGGCCTCGCGCAGGAAGATGGCCTCGTTGTCCCGGGTCAAATCGGCCAAAGCCAGGCCGCGCCCCTTGGCCTCGTCGACCGCCTTGTCCTCCACGTCGGTAAAATTGAGCACGCGCAGGACGTGATGCCCGCGGTACTCCAGATAGCGCTGGAGGATGTCCTGGCCAAGATAGGTGCGATAGTTGCCGATATGGGGGCGGTTATACACGGACGGGCCGCAGGTGAACAGCCGAACCCCGTCTGCGTGGCGCTGCCTGAAGGGGTCGCGGCGGCCAGTGAGGGTGTTTTTCAGAAGCAAGTCGTCGCTTTCCCGTGAATGCTCCGTGGCCATGGGTTCTCCTCTTTTTGGTATATTCGCATCCGAAGCGGAGGTATAGCATCGGTGCGCGACACGAAGGGAGAGGGCGAAGCCTTCCAACGGCCCCCTGGGGAATGCATCGCTCAAGGAAAGGAAAATTGCAACACAGATCGCGCATTCTGGGCAAGCGTCGTTCTAGGCCTACTCCGGCTCGTTGCCGCAGAAGGGGCTCCAGCACCCCCTCACCATCTGACGCATACGGGTCAAATCGGTCCAGTCCCGCAGGTCCTGCTGCTCCTCGCTGTCCGGGGGCCAGAGACCGAGCTGCTGCAGCGCGCTCAAGCGCTGCGGTGCGACAGTGGAGGAGCTGCGGCCGGCATCGAGCTGGAGGCGGTGCTCCAGGCTCCTGTAGGTGGCAAGGATGCGCCGCAGGGTCCGTGCCCGCTCATCCGAAAAGCCGAGCTCCCGCAGCACAGGCTCCATCAGCTGAAGCACGCTTCTCTCCCCCCGGGCGGTCTCTCCACCGCAGCCAAGCAGCTGGCCGCCCTGAACCAGAAACTCCAGATCCGCCGCGCTCCCGTAGCCCAGCTTGATATCCGCGGCTTCCGGGCCGTCCTGGCTGCGTTCCGTCTCTATGCGCTGCCGCAGGTGGCACAGCCTGGGCCACACGCTGTCCTTAGCCCGCGGGGCGGCACAAAGGGAACGGGCCTTCTCTTCCAGGCCCTGTCCCAGCTCCCTGTTTCCGGCCACCGCCCGGAGACGGAGCAGGGCCTGGATCTCCCAGATGTCCGCCTGATTGGTGTAGTATTCCTCCCAGGACTTGCGGGTCACGGCCAGCGGACCGTAGCTCCCGCTGGGCCGAAGCTCCGCGTCCACGGAATAGCCCGGACCCTCCTGGAGCGGCGTGCTGAGCATGCGCATGAGGCGCTGCGCCAGGCGCACCACCTTTTCCGGGATCATTTCCTGCTCCCCGCCTGTGGGCTCGTACACGAACATGAGATCCAGATCGGAAAGATAGCCGAACTCGCGGCTGCCCAGCTTACCCAGGGCCATAACAGCGAGGGGCAGGTCCTCGGTCAGCCCCAGACGGAGACGGACCCATTCGTAGGTGTACCGGATCACGAAGTCCGCGAGATCGGAAAGCTCCCCGCTGGCTTGTTCCGCGGAGATCTCTTCCTCCTGCTCCGCAAGGGCCAGCATGAGCAGCCGCTCGTTCCGGAGGCGACGAATCCACTCCATGGCCTCGTCGAAAACGTGGCAGCCGGCGAGAATGCTCTCCCCCCTCTGGCGCCACTGTTCATAGCCCTGCCCCACTCCGCCTGCGGAGGCAATGCCCTCCACGAGCGCAGGTTGATGGGCCAGCAGCGAGGCCACCATGCCTGATCTGAGCGTACCCCGGACCACTTGATCCAGCCACTGAGGAGCGGCTTCGAGCATTTTGGCCAGACCGGGCCTGGAGGCCACCTGCCGGAAAAAACGCTCTATCCGGCTGATCAGCCTGGAGAAAAACTCCTCATCCACGCCGGCAAAGTCCTCCAGCGCTGAGGCGACGGTTTTCCGCACCGGATCGGGGAATTCAGCCAGAGCCCGCTCCAGGCTCTGGGAGTAGGCGGAGAGGGATGCCGCACTTTGGCCATCCTTCGCCCGTTCTCCAGCCTCTTCTGTCTTTTGACTCCTGTTTGCTGAGCCCTCTCTCTCCTCTCCAGACCAGAACAGGGTGGTAAAGTGTTCGTGCACCCGGTTTCCGCAGGCCTCAAGCTCCTCGGCGAAGGCCTGCGCCCCGTCCCCGAATCCGAGGGCGGTGGCCAGCCTGCACCGGTCCGCCTCGGATTCGGGAATCCTCCGTGTCTGACGGTTCTGGTCCAGCTGCAGCCAGTGCTCCACCCTGCGCAGAAACCGGTAGTCCTGCTGCAGCTGCACGGCCACCTCCTCCGGCAAAAGTTCCAGCTTCCTGAGCTTGTCCAGGCAGGTCAGGGTGTTCGGTTCGTCCAGCTCCCGGTAGCGTCCGCCGTAGATCAGCTGGAAGGACTGCACTGTGAACTCGATCTCCCGTATTCCGCCGCGGCCCAGCTTCACGTCCTGGAAGAGATCCCGCTCCGTGCGCTTGAGCTCGGCCAAAATGCGGTCCCGCATCCCCTTCAGCTCCTCCAGGGCCTGGAAGTCCATGAAGCGGCGGAAGACAAAGGGGGCCACCTCCTGCAGAAAGGCCCGTCCCAGACCCCGGTCCCCGGCCACCGGCCTTGCCTTGAGCAGGGCCTGCCGCTCCCAGGCCCGACCGGAGTTGAGGTAATACTCCGCAGCCGCCTCCATGGGCGGAACCAGCTCTCCGTCCTTGCCCATGGGCCGCAACCGCAGGTCCGTTGTAAAGACCCTGTCCCCCTCGAACTGCTCGCCCACCAGGCGGCACAACGCCTGGCAGAAGCTCCGGTGGCCGCCGTCACCTCCGGAGAAGCGCCGGAAAAGGACCAGATCCACATCCGAGACGTAGTTGAGCTCACTGCCGCCCAGCTTGCCCAAACCCATGACGGTCACCGGGTTCTCCCGCAGGTTGCGGGCGAGCTCCTCGGGGTCCCGGTTTCCGCACCACAACTCGGGCCGTTCCGTGAATGTTTTCAGGCCCACTTGCAGGGCCACTCCCGCCAGCTCGCTCAATTGGCGCGTGGTCTCGGAAAAGTCCGCAAGGCCCAGGAGATCGCGGCCTCCTATGCGCAGGAAATGGCGCTGCTTGAACTGCCGGAAGCAGCTGGCGAGTTCCCTGGAGGAGCCACAGACATCGGCGGCGTCGCTCAGATCCCGGTAGAGCTCGGTCAGGGGGTAGCGGCGCATGAGGTTGTTCCGGCTCCAGAGCCAGTCCATGTACTCCTGCCGGTTGAGCAGCCGGCTCAAATAGGTCGATGCGTTTCGGATGAGCCGTATCTCTGTGATGTGCTCCATTCTGGCCGTGGTCATAGTCGACCTCGTATCGCAATCGGTGACTGATGATTGCTGTAAAAGCTGCGCGGGAAGCGGGTTGCCAACTCTGTGTTGCCCCCCTTGAAATCGAAACCGGCCTCAGAGGTTTGATATCCGGTGCCTGATGTCCGGCGTCGGGATCTATCCTCTGTCCTCTGGTACAAGGCAGAAAGCCGCGGCGAGGGGCTTCGCCGCGGCCTCATAACATCTTTAGGAATGGCGCTCAGTCCTAGATATCATAGTAGAGCATGAACTCATAGGGATGGGGCCTCAGGCGGATGGGGTCCACCTCGTGCTCCCGCTTGTAGGCAATCCAGGAGTCGATGACATCCTGGGTGAACACATCGCCCTTGAGCAGGAACTCATGGTCCTTCTCCAGGGCGTCCAGGGCCTCATCCAGGGAGGCCGGCGTGGAAGGCACGCCCTGAAGCTCTTCCGGGCTCAGGGAATAGATGTCCTTGTCCAGCGGCTCCCCGGGGTCGATGCGGTTCTCGATCCCGTCCACGGCCGCCATGAGCATGGCGCTGAAGGCCATGTATCCGTTGCAGGAGGGGTCTGGATAGCGGATCTCGATGCGCTTCGCCTTGGGCGAGGTGGAATACATGGGGATACGCAGGGCCGCGCTGCGATTCCGGCTGGAGTAGGCCAGGTGAACCGGCGCCTCGTATCCGGGCACCAGGCGCTTGTAGGAGTTGGTCGTGGGATTGGTCAGGGCGCACAGTGCCCGGGAGTGCTTCAGGATCCCGCCCATGGCGAACATGGCGGACTCGCTCAGACCGGCGTAGCGATCCCCCGCGAACAGGGGCTCGCCCTGGTTCCAGATGCTCAGATGGGTGTGCATCCCGGAGCCGTTGTCCCCGAACAGGGGCTTGGGCATGAAGGTCGCGGTCTTGTTGTGCCGCCTAGCCACGTTCTTGATGATGTATTTGAACCACATCAGCTGATCGCCCATGTGCACCAGGGACGTAAAGCGCATGTCGATCTCCGCCTGTCCGGCGGTGGCCACCTCGTGGTGGTGGCACTCGATGCGCATCCCCACCTGCTGCATGATCTCAGTCATTTCGGTACGCATGTCCTGATAGGTGTCCGTGGGCGGAACGGGGAAGTAGCCCTCCTTGTGCCGGGGCTTGTAACCCAGGTTGGGCTTTTCGTCCTTCCCGGTGTTCCAGATGCCCTCCACGGAATCAATCTGGTGATATCCGAAGTGGGATGCGCTGTCGTAGCGGATGTCGTCGAAGACGAAGTATTCCGCCTCAGGGCCGATGAACACGGTGTCGCCAAGACCGGTGAACTTGACGAAGTCCTCGGCCTTCTGGGCGATGTAGCGCGGATCCCGGGAGAACTTCTCCCGGGTCATGGGATCCACGATGTTGCCGATCAGGGTCAGGGTGGGGACCTCGGTAAAGGGGTCCATCATTGCGGTGTCCGGATCCGGGAGAACCAGCATGTCGCTGGCGTTGATGGGCATCCACCCCCTGATGCTCGAGCCGTCGAAGCCGAAGCCGTCGTCGAATGCGTCCTCGTCGAACTCATCGAAGGGAATGCTGAAATGCTGCCAGATCCCGGGGAAGTCGAGAAAGCGCAGATCCACCATCCGGGTCCCGTGTTTCTTGGCGTAATCCATTACCTCTTTCGGGCTCATACTGCCTCCTGTTCTCTTGATCTCATCTCCTTCCGCGAGTTGCTCCATCCGGCACTCACTTGGAGCACCCAAGTGAGTGCCGGACCTCCTGCACGGATCCTGTCTGTCCCTTTTTTAATTGCAATTTTTTTGCCAAATCCGCAGCTCCGCTGTTCCAACAGTCACTGGACGGCTCCGGGTCGCGTCGCGAGACGTCCGGGGAGCACAATTCCGTATCCCCTCTTGCACCCATTCAGCCGCAAACCGCTCAATCGCGGGGGTTTACTCCGTAGTTTCACACGCACACCGGAAACTGCGAGGGCATGGCAATGATACGATTTTGTATCATTGCCATCCGTTTGAGGCCAAAGCCGTACGCCCTGCTACTGGGCCCGATCCGCTTCCGCTTTTCCTTCGCCACCCTGGCCGTCCATGCGGCGAAGGGCGCTGAGCATGGCGCTGGTCAGGCGCTCGTGCACTTCTTCGTCCCGGATCTTGTCCCCGGTCGCGTCCGTGACATAGAACACGTCCACCACCTGCGCTCCAGGAGTAGCAATCTTGGCCAGCTGAATGGAGAGGCCGAAGTTGTAGAGCACCTGGGAAATGACGTGGAGCACGCCGGGCCGCTCCCAGGTGTAGACCTCGATCACACTGTACTGATCCGAGGCCTCCTCGTCGATATGCACGCTGTCTTCCTTGGGCACGACCTTGGTCCGTCCCACAGGCTTCTTGGGCGGCTTGCGGCCAAAAAAGGCGTCCAGGGAGGTTTCTCCCTCGAGGACCCTGGTCAGATCCCTCTGAAGAGTGTCCCAGATCCTCTCCGGCTGCAGGGGGTCAGGGATCTGATCCACGAGCAGGACGTCCAGGGCTACGCCATAGGAGCGGGTGTAGATATCCGCGGAGAGGATATTGATGCCGTTGGCCCAGAGAACACCGGTCAAGAACACGAACAGGCCCGGCCGATCGGAGCAGGCCAGGACAATCTCCCACAGCCCGGCGGACGTGGCCCGGGCCTCGATCTGGGGCTTGCCGCTCGTGTCCAGTTGACGCTCCAAAAAGAAATGGCGCCGCACGTCCTCCGGGGACCGGGTCAAAAGATATCGGGAAGAAAGGCTCGCCAGCCACGGCTCCACTTCCTCGCGGCTCAACTGGCTGTCCCGCAAGAGGGCCTCTTCAACCCGAAGCCGGGCCAGATCCAGACGGGCCTTCTCGTCCCGGATTTGCCACCCCTCCCTGGAGAGCAGGGCTTTGGTCTTGTGAAAGAGCTCGCCGAGAAGAGAGCTGCGCCATGTATTCCACACCTGGGGACCGGTCGCCTTGGAGTCCGCGACAGTCAAAAGATAGAGCATGAACAGCCGCTCCCTGGACCCGGCCCTGAAGGCGCAGTGCTCGATGGGTTTCTCATCGGAGAGGTCCCGTTTCAAAGCGGTTTCCGGCAGGAGGAGATGCTCCCGCACCAGGAAGGCCAGCTCTTCGTTTTCCTCCGTGCCCAGACCCAGGCGCCGGCCGATGGGCCGGACCAGCTCGGCCCCCTTTTCCGCGTGGCCGCCCCCGCGTCCCTTGGCCACATCGTGAACCAGGGCGGCCAGGAAAAGGGGCTTCTTGCCCGCCAGCCAGCTCCACAGGGTATCGTCATCCTCGTCTGCTTCCGGGAGCTCCCCGCGCTCCGGCCCCAGCAGAAAATGCATCTGCCGCACGGCGCGCAGGAGATGCTCGTCAACAGTGTAGGTGTGGTATACATCATACTGCATGCGGTAGCGGATGGACCGGAACTCCGGGATGTATTGCTCCAGGAAGCCGGTTTCCAGCATGACCTTCAGGGTGGGGAAGGCGGTTTCAGGGTCCAAAAGGATGTCGAAAAAGCGTTCAGCAACCGCGGGATCCTTGCGCCAGGTCTCGTCGAAGGTGTCGAGATTCTCCCGGATCAGCTGGCCGGTCTGGTGATGGAAATGGGCCCCTGTGCGGGCGGCCTGCCAGAAGAGCTCCATGAGGAGGCCGGGATTGGAGGGGATGAGCTCCGGGTCCTGAAAACGTATATGACCGTCTTCCCAAAGGAAGGGACCGGGCAGGATGGTTCGCTTTTTCCGGCGCCGAGAGGCGGGAGTGACGTCCTCCTGGAAGCGTTCCAGCAGGAAGGAGGTGACCCTGCGAACCCTGGCTGTATGCTGGTAATAGCGGCGCATGAAGGCCTCGACCCCGGAGTCCCCGCTGCTCCGGACAAAACCCAGCCTTTCCGCAACATCCTGCTGTTCGTGCAGAAGGAGCTGATCCTGCTGCCTGCCGCGCAGATCGTGGAGCTGCAGCCGCACCCGCCACAAAAAGTCCTGGGCCTGCTCCAGCCACTGCCGCTCATCGTCTGTGAGGAACCCCCGCGATTTCAGGGCATCCAGACTCGGATCGCCCAGCTGGACAACCCCGGCCCAGCGCAGGATGTGCAGATCGCGCAGCCCTCCCGGGCCCTCCTTGACCTGCGGCTCCAGGAGATAGCTGCTTTCCCCGAAACGGGACAGGCGGTCGTCGCGGTAACGAACGAGCTCGTCCACGAAGCGCCTGGTCCACCGCGGCCCCCGGCTTCGGCTCATATGGGCGCGCCATGTGTGATAGAGCTCGGTATCCCCGGTTATGAGGCTGGTTTCCAGATAATTGGTCCGAGTGGCGAAATCCTGTTGCATGAGCTGGTCCAGTCCGGTGGGGGAGGAAACCACGTGCCCCACCTTGAAGCCGCTGTCCCAGAGCCCGGAGACCAGCTGCCGCAGGAAGCTTTCCAGTGCCCCGGGGAGCCTGCGGCGATAGAGCAGGAGCAGATCCAGGTCCGAGAGGAAGCTGAGCTCTCCCCTGCCCAGTCCCCCCACGCCGATGAGGGCCCATCCTTCGGAAGGGAGCCCTTCCCGGGGCAGGTCGCGGACCAGCACGGTCCGGATGCGCTCGGCGTAGCTCCTGGCACCGCCGATACCGGGTGCCTCCTCGCCGCATTCCCTGCGGAAGGCGTCCCT
>JAZKRN010000116.1:0-8951 GCA_036628655.1 Desulfohalobiaceae bacterium
AACTCCGAGCCATTGATTGGTTCGCCAAATTCTCTGATCAAGATGTCAGCTTTACTGACTGCATAGCTTTCGCGCTCATGAAGCGGGGACAGATTCACCATGTATTTTCCTTTGATCGGCACTTTGATACTGCCGGATTCAAGTGGCTACCAGTGGTATAGTTGTTGGGCGGCAGATCAGAGAGCATTTAAAATCTGGCGTGGGGAGCCCTCGACTTCACGCCCCGGTGAAATGGGAAATTATTTCACAGGGCAAGCGGGTGCTCACGCACGCACGGCGAAGAGAGTATTGGCCGCGTGCGGCCTCCTACACACTTCGCGTCAAACGCAAAATGTGTAAGAAGAATTTTTCGGCGCGGGAAGCTTTGCAGCTCCACGCCCCGGTGAAATGGAAAGACCCCGATGAAATGAGAACCCCCGATTGAACAGGAAGATATTCAACAGGCAGAAATTTCATGGGGCAAGGATTTCACGGGGCAAGCGGGTGCTATCGCACTCGCGGCGAAGAGAGTGTTCGCTGCGTGCGGGGTAACCGCACGCAAGCGTCGCTTGCCCGAGCCTTGCTGAGGAGAGCTCCTTCATAGCAAACAACTACTCCCACTTTTGACACGAGCACAGAAAAAGGTTTATTTATTTCACATAAGTGTATTATGTGTAATCAGGAGGTGAGATTGTGAACATAACCCTATCCGCAGACAGTGAGCTTATCAAAAAGGCCAGGGAATACGCTGCGCAGCACGGGACGAGTCTGAATCAAATGATCCGCCGGTATCTGGAGCAGATCACTTCAACTGAGGACAAGGAATCCTGTGCTCGAGAATTTGAGCAGCTGGCAAGGCAGCACGGCGGCTCAAGCCCGGAGGGATTCGTCTTCGACAGGGAAGAAGCTCATGACCGAGGAGAGCGTGAGCTGTGAGGCGTTGTTTCATCGACTCCAATATCGTGGTCTATGCCAATGACAGGAGCTCTGGCTCCAAGCAATCCAGGGCAGTGGAGATCATCAGCGCATGCATGGCAGGCGGGAACGGGGTCATCTCCATCCAGGTCCTTCAGGAATATGCCAATATCGCCCTGAAAAAGCTGGGCCAGGACCCTCCTGTGGTGATGAGGCAGCTCAAGCTCCTTGAAGCTTTCACTCTCGTGACGCCTTCCCCGAAATCCGTTCGACGCGCAGTGGAGATTCGTCAGTCCTACCGGATTTCCTTTGGGGATGCCGGAATCATCGCGGCAGCTGAAGACGCAAACTGCGGGGTCATCTTTTCCGAAGATCTGAACAATGGCCAGTATTATGCGGGAATCGTAGTAGTAAATCCTTTGTTGAGCGGTTTCGATCCTTCGGAGTATATTTCCGGATGAAAGCTTCATCTCGAAAGAGAACACAAAGGGACAAACACATAATTGGCAATAAAAACTATACATGAGTTGATTCCATCTTTGTTAACTGCCTTTCATGTGCGCAAGGTAATCCTCTATGGTTCTTGGACTGAAGGATAACCGCATCATGAGAGTGACATCGCTATCGCTGTTGTTGTACATGAAACGCAGGATTATTTGCAAGGTTCAATAAGACCTTATGAGTTGTGCAGTGTCTTTGATATTCGCATCGAACCGATCTTGTTCGAACACGGTCATGATCCAAGCGGATTTTTGGAACAGATATTGAGCCAAGGTGAAGTTGTTTACGATGAAGAGCGGATGACTTTTGATGAGCGGCGAGGACGAGCCGAGAGAATTGATGCAGGAACCCAGAGCAGGAACGAGGGATAAGAGCCAGAACAGAACCGTGCTGACGACTCTTTTGAGCCCGGCGTTGTTTCGGCCTCTGTTCTGGCTGGGGCTCCTCATCATCACCGGCCTGGCCTTGATTCCTGTGGAAAATCCTTCCCTGACCCGGGAACATGTGGACAAGATCAATCACGTGGCCGCATTTGTCCTGCTCGTTCCCCTCCTTGGCCTAGCCTACCGCATTTCCCTCCCTAGAATCGCTCTCCTTCTTCTCGGATACGGTCTTTTGATCGAAATGGCGCAATACGCGCTTCCCTATCGCATGTTCTCCCTGTTCGACCTGGCCGCGGACGGGGTGGGGGTGTTGGTGGGGGGATTGGTATTTGGTATTGGTTATAAGGTATTTGGAGGAGGGTAGTTATTGGTTATTCGGGATATGTTATGAGTTATTTGGGATGTGTATGAAGAAAATAATACTCGTGGCTGTTGTCTGTTTTTTTGTCTCTGTCGAGGCGGCTTTATGTGGAGGCGTCTTGATTGATCAGGGAAATACGGTTTTGAATCCCCATACAGAAAAGGAGTATTCCAAGAGCTCATTTATCGATCAGGGCAATACGTTATTAAATCCTCGCACTGGCGAAATCCATCTCTTCGATAGAATGCCCGGCTCTTTGATTGATCAGGGAGATTCATTGTTCAATCCACGTACAGGAAAAATAATACCCAAGACGGGTTCCATTGATAACGGGATGTATTTGAATCCGAGAACAGGCATGCATCATCCGGTAATCAATAATAATAACCACAGAAAAGTAGCCCCGAAAGAATTATCGCAAGAATTCGTTGGAGAATGTGTAGAGGGACAAGTAAAAAAAGATTTGTTAGCTCAAAGCAGCTTTGTTGATTCAGGGAACGCTGAAGCGGACGAATCGCCTGAGACATCTCCGACACATTCCTCTTCAAAAACAAGAGATCACGACGTAGCAGAAAACGATATGTCTTCGGAGGATATACCGCCTTTTCGTGGCGATTCGTTGGTTATAAATGGAAAGCGCTTTTTGAAAACTCCTGAAGGATTCGTGAATATCAATACGGGTCAGTATTTTGAAATCCAGGAGAGTTTTCGGGAAAACGTGGCTCACATTAAAAAGCAGCTGGAAAAGACTGTTAACGTTCCGGATAGAAATTCTCAAAAGGTGCTCAAGGAACTCCAGTTACAGTTTCCGCATCTATTTGGAGACAACTAGCTCAATAAAGGAGCCTATTCAGGCTCGGGCCGGGGCTCTCCGAGCTGGTAAACGAACTGCAAGAGCCTTCAATTGTGCCCTTTGCCCTGGATGTGATAGATTATCCTTATTCAGGAGTCCCAATTCTCACCCACATGAACAGGTGAATACTCGCGCGCCACGCAATCCGGCTGTCTCAGGGGGGAGCAGGGATAGACAGGGCCGCACAGTTGTGGCTCATGGATGTGGAGACGATCCCAAAAAGGAAAGGAGCCGGCTGTGAAACACTACGACTGCATAGCCATCGGCACGGGCTCGGCCATGAACGTGGTCCAGGGACTGCTGGAGCGGAACGAGGAGGCGGAAGTGGCCGTGGTGGACAAGGATGAGCCCGGAGGCATCTGCCTGACCAAGGCCTGCATCCCCAGCAAGCTCCTGGTCTATCCCGCCGAGGTCATGCGCCAGGTGCAGGAGGCCCCCAGTCACGGCATCCAGGCCGAGGTCAAGGGCGTGGACTTCCAGGCCATCATGGAGCGCATGCGCAACACCGTCTCCGAGGAAAGCCGTGAGATCAAGCAGAACCTCTCCCAGTCCGAGGCCCTGGACTACTACCAGGGTGTTGCCGAATTCACCGGCCCCTATTCCATGCGCGTGGGCGAGGAGGAGATCAGAGGGGACATGATCCTCCTTTGTCCCGGGTCCAGGCCGGCGATACCGGACATAGAGGGGCTGGAGGAAACCGGATACCTCACCAGCGACACCCTCCTGGAGCTGGAGGAGAGCCCGGAGAGCCTGATCATCATTGGCGGGGGATATGTCGCGGCGGAATACGGACACTTCTTTTCCGCCATGGGCTCCAGGGTGAGCATCCTGGGGCGGAACCCGCAGTTCCTTCCGGCAGAGGAACCGGAGGTCTCGGCTGTGGCTCGGGATAAGATGGCCCGGTACTTGGATGTCATGGTCAACCACGAGGTGGTTCGGGTCCGGTCGGGAGACGGCGGGGGAGTCCGCGTCACGGCCCGTGACCTGGGTACTGGTGAGGAAAGGGAGATTGAGGCGGAGAAGCTCCTCGTGGCAGCTGGCAGGGCCCCGAACACCGATCTCCTGCGAGCGGACAGGGCCGGCCTGGAAACCGATTCCGGGGGATGGCTCGTGGTCAACGATCAGTTGGAGACCTCGGTCAAGAATGTCTGGGCCTTCGGAGACGGCATCGGGCGGCATCTGTACAAGCATGTGGCCAACTACGAGTCGCGGGTGGCCTACGCCAACGCCGTGCTGGGTCATTCCATGAGCGTGGATTATCACGCCGTGCCCCACGCGGTCTTCGCCTGGCCGGAAATTGCGGGAGTGGGGATGAAGGAGGCCGAAGCCGCTGCGGAATACGGCGAGGAAAACATATTGATCGGATTCCATCCCTTTGAGGAAACGGCCCGAGGGGAGGCCATGGACGCGGAGGACTGCTTCGTCAAGGTGATCCTGGAGGAATCCTCGGAACAGCTTGTGGGGGCGCACATCATCGGGCCCCAGGCATCCATCCTCATCCAGGAGCTGATCACCATCATGTACACCGAGGGTCAGAATCCGCTTCCGGTGGTGCAGGGAATGCACATTCACCCCGCATTAAGCGAAGTTGTGGAGCAGGCCTTCTTCAACATCATGCACAAGAGCGATTACGAGCATCTCCTGGGCCACATGTTCCCGGGGCTTTTCGAGTAATGAGTTGTTAGTGAACCGCCCCTTCGCTGACGCTCACTCAGTTTGGGAAACAACTGGGACAGGACCTTGTGCCCTGCAGACCCGTGCAGGGCACAAGGTCCTGCCTCGGCTGCGCTTCGGAGGGTCCTTGAGGCAAGCGGGGTGCGCGAGCGCCTTCCCCGCGGCAACGGTCCCCCGCGGGGAAAATCCCGCTTTCGAGCGAAAGGAGTGAGCGGGAGGCTCTCTAAGCAGCGCAAATAGCATATCATGAACAAGGAAAACTAATCGCAGATCGTGAACAACTCTTCATGCACAACCCTTCACGAACCTATCCCTGATAACTAATACCTGATACCCCCTATTCATAAAAACCCAAACTGCTTCGAATCTGCCTGAGCTTCTCCAGTCTTCTCCGCTCGGTTTCAGGCTGGGGTTGTCTGGCTTTTTCCTTTAAATATTCCCTGTATCTCTGATTGGTTCTGTTGACGGCCTCCTTGAGCCAATTGAATGCGTTCTGCACCTCATCCTCGTTGCATTCAATGCAGACATGGTTCCTGTAAGCGACAGCATTCCTCTGGATCTTCCTGCGTATCCTGCTCCATTCCTGGGTAAACTGCTTCCTCCAGTCTCTCGGGGCTTCGAAGCAGAGATCGAAGCATAGAGTCATCATGTTCTGGTCGTAGCTGAATCCGGAGTTCTCCACGTTCAGGTCGATGATCTCGAGGTCCTTGAAATCCAAAGACATGATGAGCTCCTTGGAAAAAAGATTGAAAAAAAACGCGCGACCTTATCCAGATGAGCAACTGGGCAGGAACTGGCTTTGACAGAGCTCAGCTCGTCCTCGGGAAGAGGGTCATGGTTTTTATGCCCGCTCTCCGCGGCGACGAGGCCGTTGCTCATGGGCTCGGCATCAACCGGGGTCGCGAGTGCCGGTTTTTTTCCATACGCTCCGATTGGAGGTTCTTTTTCGGATCCTCGCACCGGTGATGTGTGTGGATAAGCCACAAATCCCGGGGAAGTAACCCCCCTCATTTCTGAATGATTCCTATTATACATGTTAGCGCTTGAAGAACAAGATCTTCAATATCCGGGGCGAAGTGCGAGGATCTGTGCAGTTAACTGGTGGATCCGCGCTCTGTTTACGGCGGGATTTGCTTTTACCCCCTCGCCCCCTCTTTTCATTGCCAGTGAGATGGCTTAGAAAAGAGCGGAAAGGGCTGGCGTGAAGGCGGTTTCGTTTATCGAAAACGGAGATCAGGTGTCCGCTCGGGCTGGATTGCTCTTTGATCCGTCAAAAACGGGCCAATCTCGAGAAAGGAGGCGGTATGGCAGGCGCTGCAAGGCAGGCGGCAACGGCTCTTGGCATCATTTTCGGAGTTATCATGACTTATGGGTGTGCGGGCTTGACCGTGAGCGTGGGGTCCCCGCCTGAAACTCAAGGACGGAAGGCGCCCGCTGCGGAAAAGGCCGGAGCGGAGAAGGGTCCGCCTCCCTGGGCCCCAGCTCACGGTCACAGGGCCAAACATCGGTATCGCTACTATCCTTCCGCGGAGATCTACTTTGATGTGAGCCGGAAGGTCTATTTTTATGACAAGAACGGTCAATGGCAGGTTTCCGCGGAGCTTCCCGGCAGCATCAGGGCCCGTTTGGGCGATACGGTGACCCTCGAGATGGACACGGAGCACCCCTATCAGTATCACAATACGGTGAGAGATCGTTATCCCCCCGGGCAGGGAAAAGGCCGGAAAAAGGGATGGGAGAAACGCGATCGATGACTGCCCAACAGGAGCACGCAGAGAGGGACTGATCTTGGTCCACGCTCCAGGGCTGAAGGAGAGAATGAACGTGCAGGGTATGGGGATGCGTCATTCCGCGGGTCCCGTGACAGATGCCCCAAAGTAGCACCCGGCATCCCCTGGAACGCATCCCTGTTCCCCAACACCATATTCCAGACAACGAGTTCCCAATCCCTATGCCGACCCCGCCATTTTTTCCACGCGACAGAGCAGGGCCTTGATGGGGACCGAGCCGGTCACCGGGCACAGGTCCTCGTCGTTGGTGATCATGTTGATGTTCACTCGCTGCCAGCCGTTTTCCGTGCCGTACCAGAAGCCGTGGGGGGAGTGCACCACACCGGGGTGGATGTCCGGGAAGTGGCGAACCTTGATCTCCACCCGCCCCCTTGGGGAGCAAAGAAAGACCCACTCCCCGTCCTCGATGCTCAGATCCCCGGCTGTGTTCGGGTGGATCTGCAGCTCCGGATCGGGGGCTTTGCGGCGCAGGGAGGCGATATTGCGGTGCGAGGAGTGGTAGTAGACCAGGAGCCTGCCGCCCGTGGTGAGCACGAGAGGATATTCCTCGGCAAGGTCGGGCGTGCTGACCGGGCTCTCGGATGGTTCACGGAATACGGGCAGGGCCTGGATTCCCAGCTCCTGGAGAAAGTCCGCGGAAAGGGCCACCTTGCCGGTGAGTGTGCGGAAGGACCCCTTCTTTTCGTAGCTCTTGTAGGTCATCCCTCCGTAGTGCCAGCGCTTCTGCTTGAGCTCCTCATAGGTCAGCCCGGTATACTCCAGCCGATGGTCCAGCATTTCCTCCTCGCTGGAAAAATAGCCCTCGAGCCCGATGGTCTCGGCCAGGTCGATCAGTATCCGCTTTTCGTCGCGGCAATGGGGAAGCGGCTCCATTGCTCTGGGCTGGGCGAAGACGTAGCTCTTCATCAGGAGGTCCTCCACGTCGTCCCGCTCCGCCCAGTGCGCCGGGGGAAGGATAACATCCGCCAGCTCGGTGGTGGGAGTGTGGAAATAGTCCACTGCGAAGAGGAAATCCAGCTTGTGCAGGGCGCTTCGCACGCGGGGTGAGTTGGGATAGGCGCACACGCTGTTGTTGGCGAAAAGGCCGGCGACCCGCACCGGATAGGGTGAGTGCTCCTCGATCGCCGGCCAGACCGCCTGAGGGGGAGACGGAATGGGGATGAACCGCATCAGGGGAAAACGCTCCAGGCCCAGCTTTTTCCGGGCCTGTTCCTGGGGGAGATTGAAGAAGGGGTCGTGGTCCGGGCCGTAGCAGCTGCGTTTTCTCGTGGGAGCGGGGCAGCGGAGGTTGCCTCCCGGAACCTCCAGGTAGCCGCACAAGGCGCTGATGATGGTCAGGGCCCGGCTCAGGTCGAAGGCGTCGTTGGCCTGGCATACACCGCCCATCCCCGGTCCGATCGTACCGGGGGGATTCTGGGCGAACATCCGCGCCGCCTTCTGGATCTGTTCCGCGGGAACCCAGGTGATATCTTCCGTATATTCCGGTGTGTAGTGGGCGGCGTGCTCCCGCAGGGCATCGAAGCCCTCGGTCCAGTTCTCCACGAACTCCGCGTCGTAGAGCCCTTCCTCGATGATGGTGCGGATGAAGCAAAGGGCGAGGGCCACATCCGTTCCGGGCCGGATCTGCAGCCAGACGTCCGCCTTGCGGGCCAGGCGCGTTCCCCGGGGATCGATCACGATAAGCCCGGCTCCGTTGTTCAGGCCATCCCGGATGTCGTTCATATACAGGCCGGGCCAGGATTTTTCCGGGTTGTGGGCCCAAAGGAGGATAGAACCGCTGTTGGCGAAGTCCGGATCGGACATGCCGAAACCGCTGGTTGTCAGGCTGCCCATGACGATGGGGCCGCCGCTCATGTTGGAGGGGGCCATGAGATTGGGCGATCCGAAGGCGGAAAGGAAGCTGTTCATGGAGGGCGCGAGGCCGCGGGTGGTGCCGGATCCGAAGACCACGGACTCCGGGCCGTCTCGATCCCGGGCACGGACCATGTTCTTTGCGATCAGGGAAAGGGCGCTCTCCCAGGAGGCCTCCCGGAATACGCCCCCGGATTTGACCAGCGGCGCGGTAATGCGCTCGGCATGGTGCACGATCTCCGGAGCCGCAGCTCCCTTGGGGCAGATGTACCCCCTGCTGATGGGATGTTCCTTGTCCCCTCGCACACCGTTCAAACGATCGTCTTCGATATCCAGCAAAACACCGCAACGGCTGTGACACTCAAAGCAGATGGTGCGTACAGTACGACTGGACATGGCGAGGCCTCCAAGGACTTTGTCTGATAGGGACATTCTGTTTGGAGAGGGTCGGATCCGCTATTCACCCGAAGTCGGTTAACCGGACGTTTGGTAGATTTTAGGACAAAAAGGAAACAGGTCAAGGCCTGCAGCTGTGCTGGGAGTATTGGGCATGAGCAGGAATGCGGCGGATGGTGTGTGGGTCGAGACAGGCTGATGGGGGTTGTTGGGTACTAGGTGTACGTTATCGGTTATTGGAGAATTGG
>JAZKRN010000117.1:0-8922 GCA_036628655.1 Desulfohalobiaceae bacterium
GTTAGCGAGCCTGGTTTCTTGCCTTGCCTCGAGCGCGTCGTGGAGGGGAGCGCAGGGTGTTGCGGGATCAGGAGGAACGAGCCAGCGCCTCGATCTCCTCCCTGTCAGGCAGGGAATCCTGGGCGCCGGAGCGGGTCGTGCTGAGCGCCCCGGCAGCAGCAGCGAACCGGACGGCTTGGAGCAAAGGAGCCCCTTCGGACAGGGCGGCGGCAAGGGCGCCGTTGAAGGCGTCTCCCGCCGCGACCGTGTCCACGGCCTGGACGGAATGGGGCGGAATGAGCTCCTCCCGGTCTCCGCTGGCGAAGAGGGCCCCCTGCCCGCCCAGGGTGATCAGGGCCGAGCCACAGCCCCTCTCCAGGAGCAGGCGTCCCGCTTTTGCGGCGGATTCGGGGGAATGGACATCCACTCCGGTGAGGTCCGCGGCCTCGCGTTCGTTGGGGGTGATGAGATCCAGCAGGGGGTAGATCGTTTCCGGGAGCTTTCGGCTGGGGGCGGGGTCCAGTACGGTGAACAGCCAGGTCTCCCTGGCGGTCTCGAGGCCGCTTTGCACCGTCTCCAGAGGGGTCTCCAGCTGGCTGAGGAAGACGGAACAATCGCTTAAAAGGTGCTTTGACCGGTGAAGGTCCTGTGGGCTCAGGCGCTTGTTGCTCCCCGGAGCCACCAGGATCTGGTTGGTTCCCTCCCGGTCCACGCCGATAAGGGCCACGCCGGCGGGCGCGGTATCGTCCCGGATCAGCCCCTCTCGGGGCAGACCGCTGCTGGCCAGGTGTTCCGCCAGCCGCTCTCCAAAGGCGTCACGCCCGATCCGGGCGATAAGGCGGGTTTGCGCTCCCGCCCTGAGGGCGGCCAGGGCCTGGTTGGCGCCCTTGCCGCCGAAGGAGGTGCTGAACTCACCGTCGGTGACCGTCTCCTGCGGCCTGGGCAGGCGCTCGGCGCGGACGGTCAGATCCGTGTTTGCGCTGCCGAGGACAAGGACCGCTCCCATAGGACACGCTCCAGGAAAAGGGTTGAAAAGGATTGTGCGGCCACGTCCAGGCAAACCCGGGCGTTGGGAGGCGCCTTCAGGCGCGAGGATATGGGCCGCCTGTCCGCCAGGCTCATCCCCTCGCAAAGCTCGCCGCGGGTCTCCACCTGCACGGGAAGCTCGCGCACGGCGCAAAGCTCGGGCCGAAAGGCCAGAGCCACGGCCAGGGGATCGTGCAGGGGGATGCTGTCCGTTTCCTCAGTCTTTCGGGTGTGGGCGAAAATGCCGGAGGTGATGCGACGCACCAGACGCGTGCGCTGTGTGTCCGGACAGGCGTCGAGGTCCCGCTGCCGCAGGCGCGCCTGGCGGGTAACGTCCAGTCCGGTCAGGGTGATTTTCAGGCACGAGTCCAGAATGATTCGCGCCGCAAGGGGGTCGGCGTAAAAATTGAATTCCGCCGCGGGAGTGACGTTTCCGGCCACGCCTATGGCGCCGCCCATGATGACCAGCCGCTCCAGGCGCTGCAGGGTCTGTGGCGCCTTTCGGGCCGCGAGGGCGATGTTGGTCAGGGGGCCGAGGGCCACGAGAACCGGCGGCTCCGGGGCCTTCTCGATGTGGCGCAGGATGCAGTCCGCGGCGTGTTCCCCGGAGAGCCCGGGTGCGTCGTCCCCGCGCGGGTCCGGGAGCACCCCGCCGGCGTCACCCAGCCCGTCCGCGCCGTGCAGAAAAGTGGCGTGCTCCGGCTCTTTCTCCAGCGGCGACTCGGCACCGCGGGCGACCGCTGGCGCCGGATCGGGGCCGATGTGGGCCAGAATGCGCAGGATGTTGTCCGTGGCGGTGTCCACGTCGACGTTGCCGCTCACCGAGGTGATGCAGACCGGGGCAAGCTCCGGGGAGCTAAAGGCCAGCAGCAGGGCCAGGGCGTCGTCGATTCCGGGGTCGGTGTCGATGATTATCGGTTTGGGCATAAGAGAGTCACAAGTTGAAAGTTTAAAGTTGAAAGGTGAAAGAGTCCGGGGAACAAAGGGGTAGCTCGTACTCATATTGTCCCCACGCTCTGCGTGGGGACATGTCAGGGACGCTCCGCGTCCGGAATGACCGCGGGAGCGGTCGGAGCACGTTCCCACGCAGAGCGTGGGAACGATAATTAACCTCTTCTCTTCTTCTTCGCGCCGCGCCGTGGCGTCGTTGCGCGCCAGCTCTTCTCTTCTTCTCTTCTCAGCGCCTCACCGCCTCTGCGCGATCAACTCCTCTCCTCTCTTCTTTTCTTCTCTTCCTCTCTTCTCCGCGCCTCCGTCCGACCTCCGATCTCCGTCCTCTGTCCCCCGTGCACCGGCCGCAGCGCTGATCCCGGCCAGGGAGCCGGTGGAGAAGGCGGCCTGCAGGTTGTATCCACCTGTGTCCGCGGCGATGTCCAGGACCTCCCCGGCAAAATAGAGACCCTCCACCAGCCGGGAGCTCATGCTCTTGGGGTCCACCTCCTTGAGGCGCACCCCGCCGCTGGTGATGATTGCCTCGTGGAAGGAGCGATAACCGCTCACCGGAAGCCGGAAATCCTTGAGCCAGGTGCGCAGGGTCTTGCGCTCCCTGACGGAGACCTGGTTGCCGCTCCTGTCTTCCGGGATGCCCGTCTCTTCCAGGCAGACCTGGACCAGCTTGCGCGGGAGCAGGGCGCGGAGGAGATTGCCCATCTGCTGTCCGCCCCTTTGGTCCAGCTCGCGGAGCAGCCGGTTTTCCAGCTTGGTCTCCTCCAGGGCGGGCTTGAGATCCAGGCGGAGCTCGACCTCGCTATCCCGACCCAGGGCGGCGACGATCTCCCCGCTCAGGGTGAGAATCACCGGACCGGAAACCCCGAAGTGGGTGAACAGGAGCTCGCCGAAGGCGCGGCGCTTCTTCTTGCCGTCGATAAATACGGACACGCCGGCATTGTAGAGGCTCAGGCCCTGCAGCTTGGGGGCGGTCTCTCCGGCGGTCTCCAGGGGGACCAGGGCCGGATGGACCGTATTGACCGTGTGGCCCAGCTCCTTTGCCATGGCATATCCGTCCCCTGTGGAGCCTGTGGCCGGATAGGAGGCCCCGCCAGTGGCCAGGATCACCATTTTGGCGGACCGTATTTCGCCGCTTTTGAGCTCGACTCCGGTCACGGCGCCTTCTTCGGCGCGGATGCGCCGGACCGGGGCGTCGGTTTCGATCCGAGCGCCGCTCGTGCGGGCAAAGTCGCGCATGGCCGCCACCACGTCCCCGGCCTTCTGGCTGGCGGGGAAGACACGCGAGCCGCGCTCCACAACAGTGGGCACGCCAAGGCCCTCCATGAAGGCCACCAGGTCCTTGTCCCCCATGTGGCCGAAAGCGGGTCGTAGAAAGCGTGCCCCGGAGCCGAAGCGCTCCATAAAGGACTCCATCAGGGCGGCGTTGGTCAGATTGCAGCGGCCCTTTCCGGTAATGTTCAGCTTGCGTCCGGTGCGGTCCTTCTTCTCCAGAACAAGGGTGCGGGCACCCGCGCCCGCGGCCCTGCCTGCGGCCATGAGCCCGGCGGACCCGCCACCCACGATCAGGACATCGTACTGCGTGTTGTCAGCTCCCATACGTGTTCACGGTAATGGATGGCCCGCGCCTTGGCAAGCGTGTCCGGGGGGGTCGTTTTGTCCCCCTTTGCATCTTCGTTTATGTTGAGTGAATAGCTCTCCACCTGCTTCAGAGGAAGAGAAAGGCTCGTGCAGAGGCGCGGAGGCGCAGTGTAAGAAGATAAGACTCTCCCGCCGGGTGCGAAAGAAGGCTCTCGGAGGCTGCCGCGCCGCGCTGCAACACCATGGATCACAATTTCTTCGTTCTCCTGTGGATCAGGGGCAGGGTGAGCCGTATTGTCACCCGGGCCTGCACAATGTAAGTTGTCTCGGAACAGGAGGATGTGAACGGAGTGCATCAGATTTCGGGCCGGAGAGGCTGAGTCGGAAAGAGCGGCGGAGTCCCATGGACGAGCTGAAAGGGCGCATCGAGCGCATTACCTACACCAACGAGGAGAACGGCTATACCGTGGCCAAGATCGCGGTGAAGAACCGCAGGGATCTGGTGACCGTGGTGGGTGCCATCCCTTCCCCCCAGCCCGGCCAGGAGCTCCATCTGAAGGGGGAGTGGACCAATCATCCCCGCTTCGGGGAGCAGTTCCAGGCCAAGCACTGCACCACCTCCGCCCCGGCCACGGCAACCGGAATCCGCAAGTTCCTCGCCTCCGGGCTCATCAAGGGTGTGGGCCCGGTCATGGCCGGTCGCATCGTGGATACCTTCGGCGAGGACACCCTGCGCATCCTGGACGAGGAGCCGGAGAGGCTGGCCGAGGTGGAGGGGATCGGCCAAAAGCGGGTGGAGATGGTCTCCCAGGGATGGCGGGAGCAGCAGGAGATTCGGGAGGTGATGCTCTTTCTGCAGGATCACGGGGTCTCCACCACCTACGCCACCAAGATCTTCAAGACCTACGGCAAACAGGCCATCCGGATCGTCCAGGACAACCCCTATCGCCTGGCAACGGACATCTGGGGCATCGGCTTCCTCACCGCGGACCGGATCGCGGCGAAATTCGGCTTCGAGAAGGACTCCCCTCCCCGGGTGCGGGCCGGGGTCCTGCACGTGCTGGATGAGCTCGCGGAGGAGGGGCATGTCCACTATCCGCGCTCGGATCTCCTGCCGCGCTGCCAGGAGATGCTGGAAGTGGGCCAGGAGCTGGTGGACCAGGGGCTCTCCGAGCTGCAGCGGGAGCGGCGCGTTGTCCTCGAGCCGCTTGCGGGCTTCGGCGGGGAGGGAGAGGCCGTCTCCCTGAAACAGCTGTATCGCAGCGAGGCCGGTGTCGCGGAGAAACTGGCGGAAATGCTGCGCGCGCCGAAGTCCATCCGCAGGGTGGACACGGACAAGGCCCTGGAGTGGGTGCAGCGGACCTACTCCCTGCAGCTCACCTCCAGACAGGCCGAGGCCGTGCGCAGGAGCCTCACGGACAAGGTGCTGGTCATCACCGGAGGGCCGGGAACGGGCAAGAGCTTTCTCTTGAGCGCCATTCTGCGGGTTATGGGCCGTCTGGGGGCCTCGATCCATCTGGCCGCTCCCACGGGCAGGGCGGCCAAGCGCATGACCGAGCTCACCGGCTGGGAGGCAAAGACCATCCACAGGCTGCTGGAATTCGATCCCGGGCAGGGGGGCTTTAAGAAGGACGCGGCCCATCCCCTGAGCTGCGACCTGCTCGTGGTGGACGAGACGAGCATGGTGGACACTCGCCTCATGTATCACCTGCTCCAGGCCCTTAAGCTGGACGCCACCCTCGTCCTGGTGGGGGACGAGAATCAGCTTCCCTCGGTGGGGCCGGGCAACGTGCTCAAGGATATCATCGGCTCCGGGACGGTTCCCGTGGTGGAGCTGAACGAGATTTTCCGCCAGGCCAAAGAGAGCTCCATCGTGGTGGGGGCGCACCTGGTGAACCAGGGCCAGCTCCCGGAGCTCACCCCGCGCAGGGACAAGCTGGACGACTTCTTCTTCGTCAGCGAGGACGACCCCCTGAATGCGGTGGAGCGGATCAAGCACCTCGTTGTGGAGCGAATTCCCAAACGCTTCCGCCTCGACCCCATCTCCGATGTGCAGGTGCTCGCGCCCATGAACAAGGGAGCCGCCGGGGTGGCCAACCTGAACCTCGAGCTGCAGCAGGCCCTCAATCCGGAGGGGCGCGAGGTCTCGCGTGGCGGAAAGGTCTTCCGCACCGGGGACAAGGTGATGCAGCTTCGGAACAACTACTACAAGGAGGTCTTCAACGGGGACATCGGGCGCGTCATCTCCCTGGACTCGGAGACGCAGGAAGTAAAGATCCGCTTCGAGGACAAGGATGCCGTATACGAGCAGTCCGAGCTGGACGAGCTCGTCCCCGCCTACTGCGTAAGCATCCACAAGTCCCAGGGCTCGGACTTCCCTGCGGTAGTCCTGCCCCTCCTCACCCAGCACTACGTGATGCTGCAGCGAAACCTTATCTATACCGCCATCACCCGGGGCAAGCAGCTCGTGGTCCTCGTGGGCAGCACCAAGGCCCTATCCATCGCCGTGAAGAGCCGGGGCAGCCACAGGCGCTGCACCCTCCTCGCCGAGCGCCTCCGGATGGAGACCGCGGGCAGGGGGACGGTGGCGAGCCCTTGAGCCAAAGCTCCGGCCCCTTTCATCTCCTTCCCCTTCTGCTCGTGGAATCCTAAGGGCTCCCCGCCGGCTAAGGTTCCAGAACCGATGCCACGAAGGGCCTGCGCGCCGCAGCGAGCCACAGGCCGGTGGTCGCCGCGCCGATAACAGCGCACATGAAGGCCAGCAGGAGAATAGGCCATTGCATTCCCAGGGAGATGAGGAGCATCCCCGTTCCGCCGAAGAAGAACGGGGCGGAGTTGATGATGGAGGAGGCGGAGCCCGCGTCCTCCAGATCCTGCTGCTCCAGCATGAGATTGACTCCCGGAGGCCGGAGCATGGGGCCGGCAGGAATGAGGGGGACGATCGCGGCGGTGAACCAGACCGGGCCCAGGGAGCCGAACGCGGCGAGCAGGATCCCGGTGATCAGGGTGGTGGAAAAGCCCGTGGTGATGATGTGCCTGGAGGGGATAAACCGGGAGAGGAAGATGTAGAGGTAGGGGCCGAGCACCCGGAAGACGGAGATGACCATGTAGTAGAGCCCGTACTGCACCTCGCTTAAGCCGAAGTCCTGGATGAAGATGTAGGAGGAGGCCGCGACAAAGGCCATGGCCGGAAGCATGGGGCTGGAAAAGATGGCCAGGAGAAAGGTGAAGCGGGGGTTCTTGAGCACGGCGCCCATGCGGGCCAGTGTGGACAGGAGATTTCTCTCCTGGTGTTTCCGGATGGTTTCGCCGAGCAGCAGGGAGAGCCCCAGCGCTACAAGCCCCACGCATCCGAGCAGCACAAAGAGTCCCCGCCAGGACATGAGCTGCAGCAGGAAGCCTCCCAGAGCGGGGGCGACCACCGGAGTGATCAGAATCAGGGTGATTACCGTGGCCAGGGCGCGTTCCCGCTGCCTGCCGGTGAAGACGTCCTTGAGGATGGCGTTGTTCACAGCCACTCCGGCTCCCGCACCGAGGCTCTGCAAGATCCGGAAGAGAATGAGCTGGAGGATGGATCCGGCGGCTGCGCAGGCCAGGCTGGAGGCGGTGAACAGGGTCAGGCCGGCCAGGAGAACGGGCTTTCTGCCGTACTTGTCGCTCAGGGGGCCCCAAATGAGCATGGATCCGGCCATGCACAGGAAGAAGAGGATCAGGGTCAGGTTGACCGCGGCCTCCGAGGTGGCGAAGTCCTCGCTCAGCCCGGGCAGGGCCGGGAGGTAGAGGTCGATGGACGAGGGCAGAAGGGCGGTTACGAAGGCCACGACCAGGGTGATTCCCGCTGGGCCGAAAAAGCGCTGTCCCTCGAGGTGCATGAGTCTCTTTCCGCTAAGTGTCCGGTTGCTGGCAATCCACTGCAGAACTGGGTGTGGGATGCCTCTGCCGCGAGACGCCGCGTTCGGCAAAGGGGCTGTGTACTACATCGGCGGGTTTCGGGCAAATTGAGTTCACGGGCAGGTTTGCGGGCTGCTGTTTTTTTGAGGCAGGGGAAAAGAGGATGATGTCCCGCGCAGAGACGCGGAGTCGCGGAGGAGAGAGGGAAGAGGAACTTTCTTGCGCTGCACCGCCGCGCCGCTGCGTCGTGGCGGGCAGATCTCTTTTGTCTTGCCCAAGGGCTGGAGTGGGCCTTGACCGGGGAGGAAAAGCGGGGATTCCGGAGCTAGCCGGCGCGAAGGATGCGGCGGGGACGGGCGGCGCGTTGAGCGCGTGCCTCGAGGCGAACCGGTTCCGTCGGTTTTTAGCGGTCAGGCATCTTGGGCCCACTACTGGTCGTGTCCTGGGTTGCGGAGAAGCGCCCCGGCAGTTGCCGGGGTTTCTTGTTCAGATACACATGCCAGAAGCTCCAGGCCCTGGGGGTGAAGACCCCCGGCGGGGGCGAGTCCAGCACTTGCAGGAGCTCTTCACGGCTGTAGCTCTTGAGCATGGTCCGGGTATCCTCCAGATCACCGTAGGTCATGATCTGAGCGATGAATCGGTACCTGTCCCCAAGGGCCTCTTCAGGTTCCTTCCACCAGACGAGGCGGCGCGCGATATGTAACAGGGGTCTCAAGCTTCCTCCTCTCCCTCGAGCTTTCCCCCTATCCGCGGCATTGGTCGAAGTGCTTCCAAGTCAATCCCGGAAACAGCCTCCCGAAGGCTTTTCTGGATTTCAGGGTCCAGCTCGGGTAAGTCGCCGTCCTGAAAAAAGGTGAGCGCCCGCATGCTGATCATGGGATTGAACGCTGGGCCGTATACTCCCATGGCGGCCCGTATCATATCGGATAAGCCGATATTCACATCAAGGAGGCGGGCCAAATCCAGGTAATCCTTTGCTTCGGCCCGGTCCTGGATGACTTTGAGCTTAGTGGCGGCCAGGTCCAACAGAGAAGCCACCCAGATCCCGTTATTCACGGTTCTTTGAGGGCGGTCCACCCTGGCCAGGTCCAGTCCGCCGAAGAAGGAGATCTTGATCGGCTCTCCGCGGCGTTGCACCAGACAGGTTAGCGTGTTTGGCTCAGACTGAATCCTTTGCTCCTTCCGCAAGTAAGGGATTCTTTCCTGCAGATCGGCTGGAGAAAAGGGGTGAGAGGAAAAGAAGTCGAAATCCACGGAGGATCTGTGCCCCAAACGCAAGGCCAGGGCAGTGCCCTCGTACAGAACGAAGTGATTTGGCGTGGTAGCCAGTTCTTCCCCCAGTGTTCTTTGAGCCGGAGGCAGTATTTCCAGATTGGGCTCGAACATGTAACTATGCACCACCTTTCCGGACCGTAAGCCGACACGGGGCATTTTGCCTCATGCAGCTTCGACTCTGGATTTTCTAACGCTCGCCACGTGGGGGCATCCCTGCCCCCACCC
>JAZKRN010000118.1:0-8902 GCA_036628655.1 Desulfohalobiaceae bacterium
ATCGGTTTGGAGGAAGACTTGCTCAGATGCGAGGCGACGCGTCATTTTGAAACCGGAGTGTATACCAATACATGAGGATTTCCAAATGGCGCGGCAACGAAGCAGATGAGTGAGTATTCCTCCAAACCCTCCTCGCCCTTAGAAGATTTGCTTGAGCCTGTCTCCCTGCTGCTGTGAGGTTCCACCCCCGTCATCCGAGCCCGATCCGGAATCCTCTGTCGCCGACGGAGAGACCTTTTTGGGCTGGGTCCCCGCCTTGAAAGGGATCATGAAGCTCTCCTCCGTGTCCGGACCCGCCAGGAGCCCGGTCTCCGCGTCCACCCGGGCCATGACGATCCCCCTGGGCTTGGTGAAGTCCTGAGCCGAATAATCGGATTCCACATCCTTGCGGTAGTCGACCCAGATGGGGGAGGCCGCGCGGGAGCCGGTCTCGTACTTGCCCATGGGCCTGGGCTCGTCGAATCCCACGAAGATCCCGGTCAGAAGATAGGGGGAGTAGCCCATGTACCAGGCGTCCTTCTGCTCGTCAGTGGTGCCCGTTTTCCCCGCCAGGGGGCGGTTCATGGAGTGCTTGACCCGCCAGGCGGTGCCGTGCTGCACCACCTGCTGCATCAGGTCGGCCATGATGTAGGAGGTTTGCGGGCTCAGGGCGTTCTTTACGGTCTTGTTCGATTCAAAGATGGTCTCGCCCCAGGCGTCGGTCACCTTGAGCACCAGGCGCGGCTCCACTGCGGACCCGTCGCTCCGGGCGAAGGCGGAGTAGGCCTTGCACATCCCCCGCAGGGTCACCGAGCCCGACCCCAGGCTCACGGAGAGGTCCTCCGGAAAGTCGCCCTCGAGCCCCAGGGTCTTGGCTCGCTCGATCACGGTTCGAATGCCGATTTCCCGGGCCACCCGAATGGTGACCAGATTGCGCGACTTGACCAGCGCGGTGCGCAGCATGGTGGGGCCGAAGTTCATCCGCTCGTAGTTCTGCGGCTTCCAGGTGGAGTTCGTGGCGTTATCCTGGTAGACGATGGGCGCGTCCAGCACCTGTGTTGCCGGTGTCATGCCGTTGTCGAAGGCGGCGGAGTACACGATGGGCTTGAATGCCGAACCCGGCTGCCGCTCGGCCTGGGTGGCGCGGTTGAACTCGCTTGCGTCGAAGTCGTATCCGCCGATCAGGGCCCGGACCTTACCGGTTTCCGGGGCCATGGAGAAGAGCGCGCCCTGGACCTTGGGCCGCTGCTGTAGCCTGAGCAGCCAGCGTTCCTTCCCCTCCGGGTTCTCGCTCTCCAGAGAGGCCCAGACCACATCCCCGCTGTCCAGCACCTTGGTGGCGTCCTCGACAGCGGGCACGTTCTCCGGGGCCTTCGCCGGATTGATCTCCCGGCACCAGCCCATGCTCTCCACATCGATCCAGGCGGTCTCGTTGGCGAATCGCACCCTGGCCCCCCTGGATTCCACCTCGTCCACGAGGACCTTGATCCATTCCCCTTCGCGCAGGGTCTCGATCTTTTCCGAGGCGTTCTGCTCCCCCAGGAACTCTTTGGCGGCGGTGGCGTTGGAGTTCTCCAGAGGCCCCCGCCAGCCGCGGCGCTTGGTCGAGGCCTCCAGCCCGTTGTGCACCGCCTCCTCCGCGGCCTGCTGATGCTCCATATCCGCAGCGGTGTACACGCGCAACCCGTCCTCGTACACCCGCTCCCGTCCGAACTTGTCGATGAGCCAGCGCCGCACCTGTTCCACATAGTCCGGGGCGACCCGCCAGGTGGGGTCCTGCATGGTCCGCAGATCAAGGGGCTCGCCCACCGCCGTGCGGTAGTGCTTGCGGGAGATCCAGTCCATATCCCGCATCTGGCGCAGGACGTAGGCCCGCCTCTGACGCGCCTGATCCGGATTCTGGTAGGGATTGTACAGGCTGGGCGCCTTGGGCAGGCCCGCGAGAAGCGCGGATTCCGCGACGGTGAGCTCCTTCGCGTGCTTGCCGAAGTAGACGCGCGCCGCCGCCTCCACCCCGTAAGCACCCTCGCCCAGATAGATCTGGTTCAGGTAGATGGTCAGGATCTCGTCCTTGGAGAGGTATTTTTCCAGGCGATAGGCCAGAATGGCCTCCTTGAGCTTGCGCTTGTAGCTCCGTTGCGGGGTGAGGAGCAGGGACTTGACCACCTGCTGGGTGATGGTGCTTCCCCCCTGCACGATCCGTCCGGCCCGCAGGTTTTTGATCGCGGCCCGGAGAATCCCCATGAAGTCGATGGCGCCGTGCTCGTAGAACCCGCTGTCCTCGGCAGCCAGAAAGGCCCGGCGGACGTGCCTGGGCATCTGGTCCTTGGAGCGCAAAAAGCGGTTTTCCTTGCTCAGATAGCCGAGCGTCTTGTTCTTGCGGGAATAGATGGTCGTGGTCAGCGGGGGGTTGTAGTCGGTGATCTGCTTGATCGTGGGCAGCTCCGAGGCGGCCCAGTAAAAGAGCCCCGCCCCCGCTCCGACGACAAGGATGACCAGACAGGCTGACAGGATCAGGAAATATTTGAAAAAGCGTCGCATACTCTCATTTGGCCGGGTTCCCGGAGTCAGCGGTCCACGTGGGGCAGACAGCTACCCGGTGTCCGTGCGGGTTCGTCCGTTGAAGGCGATTTTGCCCTTGCCCAGGAGATCGTGCAGATGGACGATCCCCTTCAGGCACATTTCCCCGTCCACAACCGGCAGCACCATGATGGCGTTCTGCTCCATCGTCTCCAGCAGACGGGCCGTTTTCTCCCCTTCCCGGGCAAAACGGGGGCGGACCGTCATGTGGGCCTCCACCTCATCCTCGGGGCTGTAGCGCTTGTGGCAGATCATGCGCCGCACGTCCCCGTCGGTGAGGATCCCCTTCAGCTTCCCCCCGGAATCCAGGACCACAACGGTGCCCAGACCCCCGGAGTCCAGAAGCCGCAGGCTCTCCTGCAGAGCGCTCCCCTCGCGGACCACGGGCAGATCCTCGCTGTGCATGACCTGCTCCACGGAAAGGCTCAGCTGCCTGCCCAGATCCCCGCCGGGATGATAGCGCTGGAAGTCCTCCTTCCCGAAGGCCTTCCACTCGATGAGGCCCACGGCCAGGGCGTCGCCCAGGGCCAGCGTTGCGGTGGTGCTGGCCGTGGGAGCCAGGTTCAGGGTGCAGGCCTCCCTGGGAACCGAGGTATTGAGCACGGCGTGACACATCTTGCCCATTGTGGAGTCCCTGCGCGCGGTCATGCCCACGAGACGGCTGCCCAGGGACAGCATGGTGGGCAGGACGGCGTTCAGCTCGTCTGTTTCCCCGCTGTTGGAGATGGGGATGACCACGTCCCCTTCCCGGATCATTCCCAGGTCCCCGTGGGCCCCCTCCACGGGATGGAGGAAGCTGGCCGGTGTCCCGGTGCTGCTCAGGGTTGCGGCGATCTTGCGCCCCACCAGCCCGGATTTGCCGATACCGGTCACAAAGACCCGACCCGCGGAGCGGGCGATCATTTCCAGGGCTGTTTCGAATTCGCCGTCCAGATTGTCCCGGACCAGGTAGAGGCCCTCGATCTCCGCATCCAGGACCTGACGCGCCAGCGCCACCCAGTCGCGTCGCTCATTGCCGCTCATAGATCACCCTTCCGGACAGGCCCTTTGGCAGCTCGTCCCCACCTGCGTGGGATAATTGCCCTCGAAACAGGCCAGACAGTATTCCGTGTTTCCGCCCATGGCCTCCAGCAGGCCGTCCACGCTCAAGTAGTGCAGCGAGTCCAGATCGATGAATTCGGCGATGTCCTCCACGGAGTGATTCGCCGCGATGAGCTCGCCCTTGGAGGAGAAGTCGATCCCGTAATAGCAGGGATGACGGATGGGGGGACAGCTCACGCGCAGGTGAAGCTCCTTGGCCCCGAGCTCTCGCAGGTTCTTGATCCGGGTCCGGATCGTGGTGCCGCGCACAATGGAGTCCTCCACGATCACGATCCGCTTGCCGCGTATCATCTCCTTGACCGGATTGAGCTTGATCCGGACCCCGAAGTCCCGCATATCCTGGGAGGGTTCGATAAAGGTGCGCCCCACGTAGTGGTTGCGGATCATGGCGTTCTCGTAGGGGAGCCCCGAGGCCTGGGCGTGGCCCACGGCGGCGTAGACCCCGGAATCCGGAAAGGGCATGCAGAAATCCGCGTTCACCGGGGCCTCCTTCGCCAGCTGGGCGCCCATGTTCTTGCGCCGCTGGTAGACGTTCTCTCCGAAGACGAGGGAATCCGGACGGGCAAAGTAGATGAGCTCGAAGATGCAGGAGGCCCGCTTGGGCGGTTCCCCGGTTTGAATCCTGTGCGAGAACACCTCCCCGTGTTCCACGACCACCATTTCCCCGGGCTCGACCTCCCGCAGGTATTCCGCGTCCAGAAGGTCCAGGGCGCAGGTCTCGGAGGCGAAGACGTAGGTCTCTCCCACCCGGCCCAGCACCAGGGGGCGAAAGCCGAGGGGATCGCGCACAGCGATGAGCTTGTGGTTCTCCTGGAACAGGAGGCTGTACGCCCCGCGAACTTCCTGGCAGGACTGGACGATGGCCTCTTCCACCGGACCGTGGTCCAGGTGCTTGGCGATGAGATGGAGGAAGATCTCGCTGTCCATGCTGGTCTGGAACAGGGACCCCCTGCCCTCCAGGCTGTCCCGCAGCTCGGCGCTGTTGACCAGATTGCCGTTGTGGCCCACGGCCATGTGCCGTCCCCGGAAGTTGATCAGAAAGGGCTGGGCGTTGCGCAGCAGGGAGGCACCGGTTGTGGAGTAGCGGATGTGGCCCATGGCGATCTCGCCCTTGAGCTCCCGGGAGAGGTGCCGCTCCTGAAAAACATCCGGGACGAGACCCATGCCCCGCTGCTCCCGCAGCTTCCATCCGTCCCAGGTGGAGATGCCCGCGCTCTCCTGTCCGCGGTGCTGCTGGGCGTAGAGCCCGAAATAGGCCATCCTGGCCGCTTCCTTGTGGCCGTAGACACCGATGAGTCCACAGTGTTCCTTTTTCATGGCGTATGTCTCTTTGCCGGTACGGATTGCTCCGGCCCGGCCTTTAGCGCGAAATGGCCTCAGGCGCTCGGAGCGTAGAACTCCTGAAGGCTGCCCACCGTGATTCCCTCATGGGCCCTGCGCTGCCGCAGGGCCATTGCCAGGGCCCGCGCGCCGGCTACGGTCGTGGTGTAGGGAATGTTGTAGAGGATGGTCGTCTGCCGCAGCGACGAGGAATCCTGCACAGTGAGCTTGCCCGAGGAGGTGTTGATCACCAGCTGGATCTGCTTGTTCTTGATCATGTCGATCACGTTGGGCCGGCCCTCGTAGACCTTGTTCACCCGCGTGGCCTCTATCCCGAACTGCTTCAGATAGTCCCCGGTGCCCTGGGTCACGACCAGGGTGTACCCCATCTCGGAAAAGATCCTCGCCGGCTCCACAATGCTCGGCTTGTCCTGATCGTTCACGGAGATGAAGATGTTGCCCTCCTCGGAAATGATCTGGCCCGAGGCGAGCTGGGACTTGAGAAAGGCAAGCCCGAAGTCCGGGTCCACGCCCATGACCTCTCCCGTGGAGCGCATCTCCGGCCCGAGCAGGGTGTCCACGCCCGGGAATCGGTTGAAGGGGAGCACCGCTTCCTTGACCGAGTAGTACCCGGAGCGCCGCATGGACCAGGGATCCAGGTCCCGAAGCCGCTCACCGAGCATGACCCGTGTGGCCAGCTTGGCCAGGGGCACGCCGGTGGCCTTGCTCACAAAGGGCGCAGTCCGCGAGGCGCGGGGGTTGACCTCCAGAATGTAGATCTCCCCCTCCCGGATGGCGTACTGAATATTCATCAGGCCCTTGACCTGCAGCTCCCGGGCCAGGGCCTTGGTGTCCCGGACGATCTCCTCCTCGAGCTCCCTGCTGATCGTATGCGGCGGTATCACGCAGGCCGAGTCACCGGAGTGCACCCCGGCCTCCTCGATGTGCTCCATGATTCCGCCCACATAGGTATCCTCCCCGTCGGAGACAGCGTCCACGTCAATCTCGATGGCGTTCTCCATGAACTTGTCCAGCAGGATGGGATGATCCGGGGAGATGACCACCGCCTCCCGAAAATAGTTCATCAGGTCCGCCTCGTCGTACACGATCTCCATGGCCCGGCCGCCGAGCACATAGGAGGGGCGCACCACCAGGGGATAGCCGATGCGGCGAGCGATATCCAGGGCGCCTTCCTCCGAGGTCGCGGTCCCGTTCTCCGGCTGCTTGAGCCCGACGGTATTCAAAAGCTCCTGGAAGCGCTCCCGATCCTCGGCCCGGTCGATGCTGTCCGGGGAGGTGCCCAGGATGGGAACCCCGTTCTTCAGAAGCGGCACCGCGAGGTTGAGCGGCGTCTGGCCACCGAACTGGACAATGACCCCGTCCGGTTGCTCCTGCTCGATGATGTTCAGGACGTCCTCCAGGGTGAGCGGCTCGAAGTAGAGGCGGTCCGAGGTGTCGTAGTCCGTGCTCACCGTCTCCGGGTTGGAGTTGACCATGATGGACTCCAGCCCCATCTCACGGAGGGAGAAGGAGGCGTGGACGCAGCAGTAGTCGAACTCGATGCCCTGGCCGATCCGGTTGGGGCCGCCACCCAGAATGACCACCTTGCGCCGCCCCTCTGAGGCCCGGCATTCGTTCTCTCGCTCGTAGGTGGAATAGTAGTACGGGGTGTAGGCCTCGAACTCCGCGGCGCAGGTGTCCACAAGCTTGTACGTGGCCGAGATCCCGTGGCGCTTGCGCGCCCTGCGGATCTCCTCCTGGCTGCGGTCCACGAGCCCGGCGAGCTGCCTGTCGGAAAAGCCGAGCTGCTTGGCCCGCCGGAAAATCCCCGCGGATTGCTCCGAATCGTCGATATCCGGCCAGCCACCGGCCCATTCCAAAAGCTCGGCCTCGAAATCCACCAGCTCCCGGATCTGGCGCAGGAACCAGGGATCGATATGCGTGTCCCGATGGATCTCCTCCTCGGTGATGCCGCTCTTCATGGCCATGCGGAGGGAGATGAGCCTCTGGGAGTTGGGCCTCACCAACTTGGCCACGATTTCCTCGTGCTCCGGCAGTTGCGGCTGAAAGCTGTTTGCGAAGCCGATCATGCCCGTCTCCAGGGAACGCATCCCTTTCTGCAGCGACTCCTTAAAGGTCCGGCCGATGGCCATGGTCTCGCCCACGCTGCGCATGGAGGAGGTCAGCTCGTCCTGGGAGCCCTCGAACTTCTCGAAGGTAAAGCGGGGCAGCTTGACCACACAGTAGTCGATGGAGGGCTCGAAGGAGGCCACTGTCTCGCGGGTGATGTCGTTGGGCAGCTCGTCCAGGCTATAGCCCACCGCCAGCTTGGCCGCGATCTTGGCGATGGGGAACCCCGTGGCCTTGGAGGCGAGCGCGGAGGAGCGCGACACCCGGGGATTCATCTCGATGACCATCATGTCCCCGTCCTGCGGGTTGACCGCGAACTGCACGTTGGATCCCCCGGTCTCCACCCCGATCTCGCGCATGATGTCCAGGGAGGCGTTTCGCATCCGCTGATACTCGCGGTCAGTCAACGTCTGGGTCGGGGCCACGGTCACTGAGTCCCCGGTGTGGACCCCCATGGGGTCCAGATTCTCGATGGAGCAGATGATCACGCAGTTGTCGTTCTTGTCCCGCATGACCTCGAGCTCGAACTCCTTCCAGCCGAGAACCGACTCCTCGAGCATGACTTCGTGGGTCATGCTCGCGGCCAGCCCGCGGCGGGCGATCTCCTCCAGGTCCTCCAGATTGTACGCCACACCGCCGCCGGTGCCCCCCAGGGTGAAGGCGGGCCGAACAATCACCGGTAGCTCGATATGTTCGGCGATTTCCCGGATCTCCTCCAGGCTGCGGGCGATGTCGCTCTTGGGGACCTTGAGGCCGATGTTCTCCATGGACTGCCGGAACCGCTCCCGGCTCTCGGCCTTCTGGATCACTTCCAGGGAGGCGCCGATGAGCTCAACCCCGTATTCCTCCAGCACCCCCTGCTCGGAGACGGCCACAGCCGTGTTCAACCCGGTCTGTCCGCCCAGGGTCGGGAGCAGGGCGTCGGGACGCTCGCGTGCGATGATCTTGGCCACGGACTCCGGGGTGATGGGTTCCAGATAGGTGCGGGTGGCCAGCTCCGGGTCGGTCATGATCGTGGCCGGATTGGAGTTGATGAGCACCACTTCGTACCCTTCCTCCCGAAGGGCCTTCAAAGCCTGGGTCCCGGAATAGTCGAATTCGCAGGCCTGACCGATGATGATCGGTCCGGAGCCGACAAGCATGATGCGCTTGAGGTCGTCTCGCTTGGGCATAAATGACTTCGCTGCTGTTTGGAATTTCTGCGTCTTCGCCGTTCACACGGCACGAGAGCTCGCGTCCGCCGAACCCGGGCAAGCATATAAGACCCCGGCGGAATATGCAAACAGCTCAAGGGTCCCAAGTTGTCCCGGCCCGACTCCCTATTTGCGGCTCATTCGGCTTCAGCCGGACCTCCCTCCGGCACAGCCTTGACAACACGGCTATTGCGAGCTATACAAGAAAGTTAGGTCAACCAAACATATTCCCGGAGGAGCCTGTGACGCCCTGTCCCCTAAACCATTTTCCCTCTGGCAGCAAGGTCGCCGTAGCCAGCCTCTCCGGAGGGAAGGGAGCCCGCTCGCGGCTCTACGCCCTGGGCTTCACCCCGGGCACGGAGGTGCTTATCACCTCCTGCGGCGCAGGCCCCGTCCGGATCAAGGTCCGGGGCTCGGATCTGAGCCTGGGCCAGGGACTGGCGGAAAAGGTTTTTGTGACCCCTGTGGAATGACCCTTAACAGCTTGTTAAAAAGTCCTTATCAGGCAGGGCGTTTAAAAATTTAAGGGCCAAGCGCGAAAAAAGCTCAAACTCAAAGTTTATCCCGTGAAACCTTCTTTTGTTTCACTGGGGCGTAGT
>JAZKRN010000119.1:0-8876 GCA_036628655.1 Desulfohalobiaceae bacterium
TGTGCGACGAAGTCCCCAGCGCCGAATAAAAGGGAACCGCAGATTTACGCAGATGGTGAATAGTTACGAGCTCCACAAGGAGAACCTCGTTATTTGCTTCTCAGGTCCGTTCGACAAAGCCCGTTTCCGGGCTGTTTCCGGATTGGATTGGCCATAGGCATGCCCCCATGCTCCGGTTTTGCTGATGGCAAATGCCCGGTGCTTCGGAAGATCCAGGAACTTTTCAAACAGAGAATGCAGCTCTGGGCTCAAATAAGAAGGAGGTTGTTCTCCAAGGGCTGTCAGCCCGCTTTTTACACTCAACACACAAACGATGAATACAAGGAAAAGCGTGTATCGCATCAGGCGATATCCGTGATTGGCGTTCAGCTGTGTCGGCTGCGAGCACAAGCAGCTCTGCTCGTTGCCAGTACAGATCAGGCGACACAGACCGATAGGAGGCGGACAAAAACCTATGTCCGAACCGGTTCACGAGTTTTGTATGAAAATGTGTCCAACACTTTGAATTACAAGGAGATACAGCGAGGCTCGTCAGGGAGTGCGCTGAAGCCGTGTTTCATAAACGGGCGCGCCTTTGTTGTTCGCGATATGGGGATCTTGCCGGTACCGCCTTAAAAACCCTCGCTGGAGAGGACGAGACGAGAACATACTGCGTTTCGTTAGCTGGTACCGATCAGCTTGAGCAGTTCCCGGTATTGGACGCCGAGATGAAACACAGGCATCAGCGCATCCCATGACTCGCCTCGCATTTTCATACTTGGTTGTGCCCGGGTCGGCCCGGAAATGAGGGTTATAACGGACAATACAGACGATGGGAAGCATCAAAACAACGCCGCGGACCTGGACCGCTTTATCCGCCGTGTCTCCGGTGGCGCAGCCGGGACCATGGTACCCGGTCGGCTCTAAGGGCCCTTCTCTGTGCCCTGCGATCCGTTTTTTTTCCGGCGGAGCTGCGCTATACATCTGCAGTGCCCTGGGTCTGATTTGAACCTAATGCAAGAAGCGATTGCGAAAGTCCTGTTCCCCGTCCCCTGTTCAAGGTGCAGGCTATAGGTGATGGGCAATAAGCAATGGGCTTTAGGAGGTGAATGCCTTGTCCGCATGCTGAAAAAGGCCTTCTTGGTTGGGCCCAGGGGCTGTAAAACAGTGGAGAATGAGATCCGGCGCAGGACCGATGCTGCGTGGTTGACTTTTATCGATACAGCGTGTTCCTTGGCAGGTACTCTGTGTATGTAAATGTGAATAACTCACTGAATGAGTAAAAGGGGTCAGGAAGCGAGCTCGTCCGGCACTCATTTACTGAATGAGCGCCGGGCGAGCTGGGTTTCATAATACACCTTGGCTTTGTTGGAACCGCAAGAGGCGAAATTGAACCCAGTGCCGACAGAAGACGCACCATCTGAATCCTGCCTCGAACAAAAGCTGTTCTTGTAGCGTCGATCAGGGGCTACGGGTCCGGTTCTGTGAAACCCGGGATGAACCCTGCGCTTCAGCGTCCACTCGCCTTCGTTTCGCATTTTCATGCTTCGTTGTGCCTGCGTCTGCGCAGGCATGGGGGTTATTATTCCACACAACAATTTGGAACAAACTTCGGGGGGATCAGCATGAAGGTTGTAAGCGGCATTGATTTCGAGATGGATGCTTCACAGATCCAGAAGCGCCTGGGCCTGAGCGCGGAGAGCGGGGAGTGGCCGGATGTTCAGGGGCTCATGCAGGAATTGAACCGGATTGTCGAGCCGCAATTGGCCTACAAGCCCTTCTATATCCAGGACAAGGGGGAGGCGACAGTAATCATCGAGGATATAACCTTTTCGAGCAAGGTTCTCAGAAAGAACCTCGAGGACGTGCAGCGCGTCTTTCCCTTTGTCGTTACCCTGGGGTCCGGGGTGGACGACATGTTGAAGCGGGAAGGCGACTTCCTGCGCCAGTACTATCTGGATGTCATTGCCAATGTTGCCCTGCAGGATGTGATCAAGAGCGTTTGCTCCTCCCTTCAGGATGAGCACCATATCGAACAGTTGTCCTATATGAACCCGGGATCCCTGCAGGACTGGCCGCTCGATCAGCAGCGCCCCCTGTTCAGGCTGCTCGGGGACGTCGAGGAAACAATCGGTGTGCGTCTCTCGCCGAGTATGCTCATGTATCCCTCCAAGACCGAGTCCGGTATGTTTTTCCCGACAGAGGTCACCTTTTTCAATTGTCAGCTCTGCCCCAATGAGAACTGTCCATCCCGAAAAGCGGATTTTGATGAGGCAATGGCCAGGGATTACGGAGTGTTGTAGTACAAAGGCATGCAATGGTGAGAGAGGCCAAGGGCATTTTCCCTGATTCCCTCAAGGCAGATAACCATTCAATGTATTCCATCACACAAGGAGTTGCTCCATGTCCGAGGATGAACAACGACCGGTTGTTCTTCATGAAGCCGAGTGCGACGAGGGATGGAATAATGGAAGGCCCGGCCGCGTGGCCTGGCGCACGCTGTTCAGCAGCGAGCGTACTCCCACGGAGTCCCTCACTGCGGGCGTGGGCGAGATTGGGCCCGGGAATCGGCTCAAGGCGCATCAACACACACCGCCGGAGGTCTATCATGTATTGGCCGGAGAGGGCACGGTACTGATCCGGGAGGAGGAGTATCACGTCAAACCTGGCACTGCGGTGTTCATCCCGGGCAATGCGGTCCATGGCCTGCGCAATACGGGTCCGGACACCCTGCGTTTCTTGTATGTCTTCGCAGCGGATTCCTTCGACGAGGTGGATTACCGCTTTTAGGACTAAGCGGGCGATCCCAACAATCGATGTTTTTTTCTGTTCAAACTGGGGACTCGGCCCGGCGGGGGAGCTCGTATGGGAGTCACCAAGCCCCGCTGAAACAAAAGAAGGTCTTACGAAGTCAACTTCGATCCCAACTTTTTTCCGCAGGTCCCTTAAAATTTTGCCCGCCCTGCCTGACGGGAACTTTTTCAACAGGTTGATTGTTTCCTGCCCGGTTCCCGTCATCCTGATCCCCATCAGTCGCAATCCCGCAGAAACGTCCGTACAACACCTCTTTTTCTCCAGCCTCTTATTCGGAAAAATTCTTCTTGTCCTCAAAAGCCGGGATGTGATAAATATAGTTATAATGGAAAATGGTGTTTCCTAACTGGGATACACTTTTGCTCGATATACAAAAATAGTGATGCATGAATGGGGATATGATAAACAGTGTTTGCAAAAGTGTATTTTAAGTATCCTATATTATTCAAGCAAACTCATTCATCACATTTAAATGAAGGTGTTTTATGGCGATTATTACCATATCCAGAGGGTCTTTCAGCGGAGGCACTCAATTAGCGGACCACATTGCCCAGAAGCTATCCTGTACTCACATATCCAGAGAGATGCTGGTCAATATTGCCCAGGAAAAAGGAGTTTCCCTGAAAAAGCTCTCCAGGGCTCTCGAGGAAAAGCCGACTTTGCTGGAGAGCATGACGGACCGAGTCCACTATCTGACCTATATCCAGCAAGCGCTTGCCAGGGCTGTCCAGAAGGAGGAAAACGTGGTTTACGACGGACTTGCCGGACATCTGCTGTTCAAGGGGGTTCCCAATCTCCTGCGCGTCAAGGTGATCGCTGATATGGAGTACCGCATTGAAGCCGTTATGGAGCGAATGGGCTACACCAAACGCGAGGAGGCCTTCAATTTTATCAGGAATGTGGACGCCAAGCGAGAGAAATGGACGCGTGCTCTGTATCAATGCGACTGGAAGGACCCTTTCCTGTACGATCTCACGATCAATTTGGAACAGATGAGCATTGCCGGCGCCAGTGAAATCGTCTGTCACACGGCAAATCTTGAGGAGTTCAAGAGAACTCCGGAGATGCAGAAGAAGATAGACGACTTCACCCTTTGTACTGATGCACGAGCCGCCATCGCCTCGGATTTCCGTATTCAGGATTCGGGTATTGATGTGGAGGCCCACGATGGCAAGATCCTTCTAACCGGAACAGTGGAAAACCTGGAGCAGGGCGCAATGGTCAAGGAGCTGATCGGAAATATTCCCGGTGTCGAGGCGGTCAATTCCCAGATGCAGACGCGCACGGCTCCCCTGGATCCGTTCAAGAGGAAAAGAGCGTAGGGCCCAGCAGCCCGCTAGAAGCGAAGATTCCGCGTGCCGAGCACGAGCAGCGCGGCGAGTGAGGCGATGCCTGCTGAGGCGGCGGTGAGAGACCAGAAGACCGCGAGCAGGTCCCACATCCTTTCCACAATTCCCACCAGATGGACCGCGAAGGCCCCCACCCCAAAGTTGAGGATGAACTTGACCCCGAAGGCGCTGTGCCTGAGGCGATCCGGCGTCAGGTTGGCCACCAGGGTGTTCTCGATGGGCTGCATCCCCAGTATGAAAAAGAAGAAAGCGGCGCTCAGGACAATTAGGGGCAGGTCCCAGGCGTAGCCCATCATCAGGATGAGCGGAACCGCAAGGCTGTGGAAAACGAAGTACCCCAGCCTGGGATCGAATCGTTCCGCGATCCGGCCACCGGCATATTGCCCCGCCATGCCCACGACGTACACAAGCGAAGCCAGGGCGGTGGCCGCCACGTTGCTGGACAGCACCCACCCCTGCAACAGCTCGAGCTGCCGAAAGAGTGCCTCGCTGCGGAGCTCGAAGTAATAGGGGAGCACGACTGTGGAGCCGCGGTAGACCAGGCCCACCAGGATCATGCAGGCGCACAGCAGCCCGAAGCCCAAAGCCATGTGCCTGGCTCGGGCTGCCGAGGATTCCTCTTGCGGCCCCTGTTCCGGATCCCGAAGGGGCAGGAAGAGCATCACCAGCGAGCCTGCCAGATTGAGCCCGCCCAGGATCAGGAATGCGGCCTGGGTGCCAAAGAGGTGGTTCATGAGCCCCGCCGCCAGAGGAGCGGCAGCCAGGCCGGCGTTGCCGGCGATGCCGTTGTACCCCAGGGCCATGCTCATGCGGGATACGCCTCTGGAGATGAGCCCCAGCCCGGCCGGATGGTAGATCCCGGAAAAGAGGCCCAGGCCTCCCAGGACCAGGGACAGGGCAAGCGGGGAGCCCAGGGCGAGCCCCGCTCCCATGCCGCAGATGCCCGCTCCGAGATACATGGCGAACAGCAGGCGTTTCGGCCCCAGGCGGTCGCTGAGCATGCCCCAGGGCAGGGCGGTGACCCCGTAGAGGAGGTACATCCAAAAGGAGAGCGGCACGATCAGGGAAGGGTCCAGGTCGAAGTGCCTGGTCAGGGGCAAGACCAGGGCGGGGAAGAACATCATGTTGAAGTGGCTCATGAAGTGACCGAAACAGGTCACGGTCAGGATGCTGCGCTCAGAGGTGTCCATAGGCCGTGCGTACGCGGGCGGAGCTTGAAGGATTTCTTCCTGTCGGGGTTAAGGGATGGATAAGCCCTTTCTGGACAAAGTACAATCTACCGCTCTACCTGACAAGATCCGGCAGGAAGAGGGAGATCTGCGGAAAGGCGGTCACGATAGCGACGCACAGAATGACTGCCGCAAGATAGGGCCAAACCCCCCGGAAAATGGTGACGACCGGTACGTCCCGGACCATGCCGGCCACCACGTAGATATTCGCCCCTACCGGAGGCGTTATGACCCCCATCCCCACCACCAGGACGATGATTACCCCGAACCATATGGGATCAAAGCCGAGCTGGACCGCAACCGGATAAAATATGGGTACGGTGAGAAGGATAAGAGCCAGGGCATCGATGAAAAGGCCGAGCAGAAGATAGATAAGAAGGATGACTCCCATAACGCCCAGGGGGCTTATGGGCAGTTGCACCGCAAAATTGGCCAGCATGGAAGGGACTCCAGTAAGCGCCAGAAACCGTCCGAAAATCCTGGCCGCCATCACCAGGAACATGATCATCACGGAGATGCGGACGGCGGCGTTCAGGGAATCCACAAAGCGCTTCCAATTGATCTGGCGCCTGACTATGGCCACGAGAAGTGTGGCTCCGGAACCCACCGCCCCGGCTTCGGTGGGGGTGAAGAACCCCAGAAACAAACCGCCCATGACCGCGGCAAAGATGATGACCACTTCAATCCCGCCGGTTACCAGAGCTCTGACTTTCTCCCTGTACCCAACCGGAGGTCCGGAAGGAGCAAGCCCGGGATTGCGGAGGGCCCGCAGAAAAGTAAACAGCATGAACAGGCCGGTTAACAGGATCCCCGGTCCGATTCCGGCCATGAAGAGATGCTTGATGGATTCTCCGGTTGCGATTCCATACAGGATGAGAATGACGCTCGGGGGGATCATGATCCCCAGAATCGCGGAAGCAGCGACAACGGATGTCGCCAGGGAGTCCTGGTACTGATATCTTCGCATCTCCGGAACGGCGATGGCGCTCATGGTTGCGGATGTGGCGGTGGTGGAGCCGCAGATGGCCCCGAAGGCGCAACTGGCCCCAATGGTCGCCAAAGCCAGGCCTGCCGGCATGCTGCCCATCACCTTGTACACCGCATCGTATATCCGGGCGCTTATACCGGCATGAAAAGCGATGAATCCCATCCAGACGAAAAGGGGGACGACAATCAGGGAATAGGAGGCGAATGTGTCGTAAATGGTCGAAGCACTAATTGAAAGGGTGGCCTCTATCGATGTCAACTGTGCGATGCCGGCAACACCTATTACCAGCATCACGTAGGCTACGGGCATTCGGGATGCGATCAGGACGAAGACCAGCACTATGCCGATGAGACCTATCTGAACCGGAGTCACTCCTTCTTTCCTCCTTTTAGAGCCAGGACCAGAATGAGCCTGATCAGCTCCGTCAAGACCACCAGTGCAAGGAGAAACATTCCCAGACTCACCAGGTAATAGACCGGGAATAGCGGCAGGCCCAAAGCGGCAGTCTCGCGGCCTCTTTGGTATACCGTGCCGGCATATTCCAGGACTCCCCAACTAATGAAAGCAATGAACAGGAAAGCGATCAGGTTGGTTCCTATATCAACAAGGGTCTGTTTTTTGGGGGAAAGCATTTGCACGGCGAAATCTACAGCGATGTTGCTTCTGGTTACAGCGCAATAGGCGGCACCCAGGGAAAGAAAAAGGGCCCCCAGGACTTCCACGATCTCGTAGGTCCCTTTGATAGGGGCCCAAAAATAGCGCATGATGATATTGCCCAGAATGATCAGCATAATCAGGAACAGCGCTGTCTGAGCCACCTTGGACAATCGCTGGGACATCCAGTAGACGAATCGCTCCAATCCTTCCACTTTTTCTCTCTCCCTGTTTGATTGAGCTCTTGTCCGATCCGCTGCTCCCGCCCTGGAGAGATCCTTGCATGCGCAATCAGTTTTACCCTGCACCGACACTCAAAGGATATCCTGCTGTACGTGTCGGTACAGGGTTAATATTGGGAATACTCGTCGGAATATTCCTTGTCCAATTCCTTGATGATTTCGAAGGTTTCCCTGGCAGGGAGATCGTTCTCTTCCTTTTCCTGGATCCAATTGTTCACCACGGGCTGAATCTTTTTCTCCCAATTCTGTTCCTGGTCCTGGGAGAGATGGATCACTTCCATGTCATGCTCTTTCTTGCCGTATTTCAGTCCCTCCCGGGTATGCTTGGCTCGCAGCTTGCCGTATTTATAGGCGTATTCCTTGTTCAGTTCCTCGAAAACCTTCTGCACATCCGGAGGAAGGGAGTTCCAGGTCCTTTTGTTCATGACTTTCATAAAGACAATATTGTACAAAAACGGGGTCTTGGTAACATAATTCACCACTTCTGCAAGTCTGAACCCCTTCAGGACGTCGTTGGGACCGAGGATGCCGTCCACAATGCCCTGCTGGAGGGAGGTATATGCCTCGGACATGGGCATGCCCGTGGGGTTGGCGCCCAGTCGTTCCAGAGGTTCGACTGTGGCTCCAACAGCCCTTAATGACATTCCCTGGAGGTCATCCAGGTTGTGCACCGGCTCCTTGCTCATGATGTCTCCAGGCCCGGTTGCCCAGAGCATCAGAAGCTTGACATCTTCAAAAGAGTCTATACCCAATTGTTTTTGCATCCTTTTGTAGCCCTCGTGGACTGTCATGGAAGCGGCTACCGCATTGGCATTTTCATAGCCCGGCAGCTCGAAGGCTTCCATCAGGGGGAACTCTCCCGGAGTATAGGCCGGACAGGTGGTTCCGATATCCGCCACTCCACTGGCCACTCCGTTGTAGATTTCACGCCCGCCCAGAAGAGCACCTCCGGATTTTATGTCAATGTTGACTTTTCCGTCGGTCCTTTCTTCCACTTCCTGAATCCATTCCATATGGCCCTTTTTGACCTGAAAATCCGAAGAAGGCCAGAAAGTGGCGAAGGTAAGATTGATCACGTCGTCCTGGGCGAGGGCGTTCAACGGGAAAAGGATGAAACAGATGATCCCGAGTACCAATGCAAGCTTCGTCTTCATGATTTGAGCTCCTTTTAGAGGTTTCCAGAAGTGTTTGAGACAGTTTATATCTCCGGCCGAAGCCGGGAAGTTATTTTTTGGGGCGATGCGCTTATTGATTCAAATCCGCTCAAGCCCATCACGGGATTTCTTCTCGCGAAGAGGCTCCGGTTCTGAATTGTCTATGGCTCCTCCCGCGGGGGCATCCCTGCCCCCACCCGGCACTCACTTTTATTTATATTCGCTCGAAATTTTGAACTTCGAAAAAAAGTGAGTGCCGGGCCAAAGTGGGGAGGATCGAGCCTTTCCATTCCGTTCAGCGTATTGATTTCGCTTCAAGACGCCTTGCCATGGGTAACTGGAAATATCGCCCCTGTCTTTCCCCGGTCACGAGGGAAGTTTCTCCTTGCACAGCCTGGCCGGTCGGTTAACGCGTCGACTGGGGCTGCTGATTGGTCCTTTCCTCCGCAGTTTTTTCCTGCCGCAGT
>JAZKRN010000120.1:0-8830 GCA_036628655.1 Desulfohalobiaceae bacterium
GGACACGGACTGGGTGAACAAGTTCGAAGGCAAGAGGATTGTTCGTGGCTATCGCAAAAGGTTCGGTGTGAACATCCTTTGCGCGATCACTGAGCTGCGCATGCTCGGTGTCCATATTTCCCAGGACTACGAGGAACAGGCGCGCCGTTCCGTTGAAGACGCAGCAGAAGCCAGAAGGAAAAGAAAGGCCGAGCGCAAGGAATTGGATACACCGGGTGATATTCTCGAATGCGACGAAACATTCTCGTATATAGCGGGATACACTCCCGGAGGAGTGCCCTTCGGAGTGACCTGGGAACAGTGGGATCCGAACGAGGACTGTTCCCTGAACACAGAGAACGACTGATCCGGTACAGATCGCGACGATGAGGTTCCGTTCTAGGTGCATACCTCGTTGAGTCCTTATTGCCCTTTCCGGGAAACAAAAACATCCTAAGCCGGGAACCCGACACCATGACGGAATCCCCATACCTTCCTGAATACGATCAAGCGGCACTTAGCAATATCTGCCGCGATTTCGGAGTTCGGCTGCTGATCCTCTTCGGCTCCCGGGCAACAGGGTGTCCGCCTCCCACTCCAGAAAGCGATCTTGATCTGGCTGTTCTGTTCACCGAGAAGCAAGACCTGAAGGGCTTTCTCAAGCTGGAGCACGCCCTCTCCCGATTCCTGGACACTACCCGTCTGGACCTCGCGGACCTCTCCCGGGCTGATCCGTTGTTCCGCTGGGAAATATTCGCCAACGGAAAACTGCTTTACGGAGAGGAGCTGGATTTCCTCCAATACAAGGCGTACGCGTATAGGGACTATAGGGACTCCCAGGATCTCCGGGATCTGGAAAACATTTTGCTGGAGAAGAGGATGCGCTATATAGGCCGTCATCTGTCCCGAAAGCCCGAAGACGAGGCAATCACCCCGAATTTGAAGGAAAACCGGGGAAAGAGTGGGTGTAACTATTCACCATCCCACTAATCATAGTAAGCAGACACGGGGTATTTTGAATCATTTCAGCGGAAACTCTGCCAGATTTTCTTCGCTCGCCACGTGGGGGAAGCCCGACCGTGAACATGTTTTCAAGTGACAAAAGATTTGTCGCTGGGGAAATTTTGCAGGACCCCGGAAAACAGCAGCCACCGAGAGTCGGGTGGGGGCAGGAATGCCCCCACGTGGAGAGCGTTAGAAAATCCAGAGTTGGAGCTGCATGAGACAAAATGCCCCGTGTCGGTTTACAGTTTGGCAAGGTGGTGAACAGTTACGAGTGGATCAGAAAAAGTCAGATAATGGAGTGCGACGGCTCATCAATGTTCAGAAAGGATTTCGTTCAGCGCAAGCTCCAGCTTATTGCCGAAGATCTGGGCCACTTGCTCCACTTCAGGGATCTTTCCCTGCAGGAGCTTACTGACGATTTCGTGCAGGCCGCTGCTGTGGAGCGGATTCTGGAGCGCATGGTCATGCGTGCCATCGACGTGAACGAGCACTTGATCAGCGAGCTGTCCACTGGAGCGGAAGAGCGGATAACCAGACTGAGCTACCGGGACACCTTCCTCTGGCTTGCCGAACTGGGTGTCTATCCCAGGGATTTCGCGGAAAGGATCGCCAAGAGCGCGGGACTGAGAAACATCCTTGTTCACGACTACAACGACCTGAATCGCGAAGTGGTCCATTCCTCCATCCAATCCTGCCTCGAGGACTATCACCTCTATGTCGAGTTCCTTCAGGCCTTTGTACGCCAAGGCGGCGACGGGCAGTAGCAGCCCTTTTTATGGTGCGGCATTCGCGGAGAATCCCTCCTTCAGGCGGATAAAGGGGCCTCTCGCCAAGGGCGCGCAAAGGGCGGATAATGGCCCGCGATCGTTTCCCGAGCATTCTTCGCAGTGTCTGCTTGCTTGTGCACGCCCCGCTCTTCTGCTAAGGATAATCCGGCACTTTGGTGCTCGCATTGTATGCGCCCTTATCCGCGCTTCCTCGAGCGCGGAAACTGTTCCCATACCCTTGAAAGCCGATGCTGAACCGCTATGCAGAAGAAGAAAACGTCCAGCCCACTGTGGCAGGAGAGCCTCAAGCATTATTTTCCCCAGGATATCCAAACCAGGGGCAATGCCTATGTCCGCAAAGGCAGGGTCCGCCTCAAGAACGCGACGTACAAGCTCATCACCGGCCAGGTGCTGGGCAGCCGGGCCTACAGCATCGAAATTGCCATGGACGAGGAGGACAAGAGCCAATTCCGGGTCCTTTGCACCTGCCCCCACTTCCGGCGAGGATACGCCTGCAAGCACCTCTGGGCGGCCCTGGTCGCCACAGACCGAAAGCTCTTCGGAGAGCCGAAAGCCTCGCCTGCTTCCTCCCGGAATACCTCGAGCCGTAAACCGGAAAGCCGGTCCACCCCAACAACCGCTGAGAGCCGTCCATCCCAAGGGGAGAGCCAGACAAAGACCTCCCGGGACTGGCGCAATGTCCTTCTTTCCCGCAACGACTCTTGGGGGATAAGCACGTGGGAGCCCCCAATACCCGGCGGATTCCGTCTTTGTTATGAGCTTCGCTTGGCCAGAGGGATGGCCTCTGTCACAGCGCAACAGCAGTACATTCGCAAGGATGGCCACCCGGGCCGTTCCAAGGGTCTGCAGCATCAGGTCCTTCACAATCCAGAACTGCCCCACGAGGATCGAATCATCCTGAATACTCTCCGGGCCGCCGCACCCCGGGGACTGATTTCCTCTTCACCTCAGAGTGTGCATCTCTCCATCCAGGAGCTCACCCTGGTCATCCCCTATCTGGCCCAAACCGGCCGCTGCGCAGTTTTCAGCAAAGACTCCGCTCTGGCCTCCCCTCTTCGTTCCGGCACCCCCTTCGATCTCCAGACCGTCTTCGCGACCGAGGGCAAACGCCCGGACAAGGCCAAGACCCTGAGCCTCAAACCGATGGTCTTCTTTCCCGACGAGGATGGCGGGGAAACACGCACCCCTCTGGAGAACCTTCCCCTGTTTCTCGGGGATTCGCCCCTTTTCTGCATTTCCGGAGAGAAACTCTACCGGGTTCGTGGTCTTGACGGACAGCAGGTGAGCGCACTCAAGACGGACAACTTTCGGATTCGGGTGCCCAGAAAGGATCTGGAAGATCTCGTGGAGGCCCTGGAGACGAGTCCTCAGGCTCCTAGAGTGGAGCTGCCGGAGAAACTTCGCCTCAGGGAGGAGGGTGACATTTCTCCCCTTCCGAGGCTGCGTTTGGAGATCAAGGAAACCGGGCTCCAGGGAGACGTGAGCTTCGACTACAACGGATTCATCGTATCTCCGGATGAAAAGCGGACACGCTTTCTGGACAGAGAAAACTGGCGGGCGATGAACCGGAATACTCAGGCGGAAGGGCAGCATCTGGAGGAGCTCGGGGAATGCGGCTTTCACTGCGATGGGGGCTCCTGCGGCTGTTCCCTGGAGGAAGCGCCGGAGGTGATAGGCTCTCTGGTGGAGCGGGGATGGCACGTGGAGGCCAAGGACGGCAAGCCTCTCCGTAGCGGCTCCACCCCGTCTGTGAATGTGTCTTCTTCCGGCATGGACTGGTTCGATCTGGACGGGAGGATCGAATTCTCGAGTACATCCGTGGAATTGCCCGGGGCCGTGCGTGAGTTCCTGCAGGGAAATCGCACAGTGCGGCTCGATGACGGCAGCCGGGGCCTGCTCCCACTGGACTGGCTGCGCAGACACGCTGGCGAGCTCGCTCTGGGGCTGGAGACCGATGGCGGACGTTCCCAAAAAGCCGGGCAGAGGGCATCTCTTCGCTATCACAAGTCGCAGGCCCTGGCCCTGGACAATCTGGTGCAGCAGGATGACGGGACTCATCTAGAGGACCACTTCCTGCGCATCCGGGACGAGCTCCGCAGATTCGAGGGACTGGAGCCCGTCGAGCCACCATCGGAGTTCAGAGGGGCCCTGCGGGAGTACCAGAAGGAGGGCCTTAGCTGGTTCGAGTTCCTCTCCCGTTTCGGCTTTGGCGGTGTTCTGGCGGATGACATGGGGCTGGGCAAGACCGTCCAGGTGCTGGCCTGGCTGTTGCAAAGAAAGCGAAATGCCGCTGACGCGCCCTCCATTGTGGTCGCTCCCGCGTCCCTGGTGCTCAACTGGCGGGAGGAAGCACGGCGATTCGCCCCGCAGCTTCACCTCCTCGCCCATATCGGCCCGGAACGGGCCACCAGTGCCGAGGAGCTGCAGCAAGCGGACCTCGTCCTCACCACCTACGGCATCCTGCTCAGGGACGCAGCCATGCTGGGGGAAATCCAGTTCGACTCCATCATCCTGGACGAGAGCCAGGCCATCAAGAACAGCCAAAGCAAGACCTTCCAGGCCGCCAAGTCACTTTGCTCCAGGCACCGTCTCTGCCTTACCGGAACTCCCCTGGAGAACAGTCTCAGTGAGCTGTGGTCGCAGATGGATTTCCTCAATCCCGGGCTGCTGCGCTCTTCCTCGCGTTTCGAGCAGACCCTGGCCGGCCCAGCGCAACGTGGAGATAGCCAGGCTGGGGAAAGCCTGCGCCGGCTGATCAAACCTTTCGTCCTCAGGCGCACCAAGGAACAGGTCGCCCCGGAATTGCCGGACAAAGCGGAATACACGATCACCTGCACCATGCACCAGGAGCAGACCGAGCTCTATAGCCGTTTTCTGGCCCACTACCGGGAATCCGTTCTCGGTGCCGTGGATGAGCAGGGCATGAACCGCAGCAAGATCAAGGTCCTGGAGGCCCTGCTCAGGCTGCGCCAGATCGCTTGCCACCCGGGCCTGGTCGACCCCAAGGGCACGGAATCGGGAAAGATGGACAAGCTGCGCGAGCTGGTTCGCGAGGTACACTCCGGAGGCCACAAGGCCCTGATCTTTTCCCAGTACACCAAGTTGCTGGGGTTGATCAAAAAGGAGTTCGACAACCAGGAGATCCCCTATTTTTCCCTGGATGGGCGCACTCCGCAGAAGCGCCGCAAGCAGCGCGTGGAAGCCTTCCAGGAGGCCGAGGAAAGCTGCTTTTTCCTGATCAGCCTCAAAGCCGGGGGTACCGGGCTGAACCTGACCGCCGCGGACTATGTCTTCATCCTGGACCCCTGGTGGAATCCGGCTGTGGAGATGCAGGCCGTGGATCGCACTCATCGTATCGGGCAGGAGAAGAAGGTAGTCTCCTATCGCCTGATCAGCGAGGCGAGCGTGGAGGAAAAAGTCCTCTCCCTGCAGGAGAAGAAGCAGGAGATGGTCAGCTCCGTGCTCTCCGGAAGCAACGACATGGTCAAGAACCTCACCAGGCAGGATCTGGAGCACCTTTTTTCCTAGGGCGTTTCCGCGTTCTCTGTTCAGCGTTCCGGGTTCAGGGTTCCGGCTTCCCGAAGCTCCGGCCCGCAGGGAGAGCCTGCGGTTGACTCGGCCCCGCTTCCGCATTAGGTGACCTGACAAGGTCGGAAAGCGATTGAGAGCCTCTATCAGCACGAGGAGCCATTATGCCGTCCACACCCCACGGAGCTGGCAAGAGCAGCTTCGATCTTATTGATGCGGAGAACCTTCTGGTCCAGCTCGAGCCCCTGCAGGGCAGGACCGTCCTGGATCTTGGCTGCGGATACGGGGACTACAGTCTGGCTCTGGCTGAGCGCGTCGAATCGGATGGCGTGGTGCACGCTGTGGACCCTTGGGAGGTAGGCATTGAGGAGCTCAAACAGCGTGCCAGGGAAAACGAAGGCGCTCCTGTATACACCCATCTCGCGAATGCGGCACAGGGCATTCCCCTCCCGGACAATAGCGTGGACCTTTGCCTCATGGCGGCTGTTCTGCACGACATCATGCACGACGGGGGCCACGGCCCCGCCCTTGCGGAGGTGGGCAGGGTCCTCAAGCCGGAGGGTACACTTGCCGTTCTCGAGTTCCGCAAAATAGAGGGCATGGCCGGACCGCCGGTCCATATCCGACTGTCTGAGGACGAGCTCCGCGAAGTGCTCTTCCGGAACGGTTTTGCAGTCAGCACGGTCTCGGACAATGGGGATCAGTTCTATCTTTCCCTGGCCCGCCGGATTTGACAAACCCCGAAAGAAAACTTATTTCTTTCTTGAATCACTTCTAAAGGAGGACGAACATGGTAGAAATCACCGAGGGTGCCAAGTCCTTGCTGGACCAGCACTTCGAGAACAAGACAGAGGTACCGCCTATTCGGGTGTATATGGCCGCCGGTTGAGGCGGTCCCCAACTGGGACTTGCTCTGGATGAGCAACGAGACACCGACGAAGTTTTCCAGGTTTACGCATACACCTTTCTGGTGGAAAAGAGTCTGAACCAGACCGCCGCTCCCATTCAGATCGACGGCAACCAGTTCGGGTTTCGCGTTAATTCAAATCTCAATACCTCGCAGGGGGCCGACAGCGGCTGCTCCTCCTGCACGAGTTGCTAGGATAAAAAAGCCGGACACTGAGTGTCCGGCTTTTTTTTGCGTTTCCCACAGGATTTTCAACCCTAGAGCACTCCCGCATGCCCCACTATCCCCGCCGCTTCACCGGTGTTATTCTCTGCGGCGGAACCGGATCCCGCCTGGGCGGCCAAAACAAAGCCTTCCTCAGCCTCGGCTCGCAAAGCTTCCTGGAAAGATTGCGAAACACCCTCGCCCCGCTTGTGGACGAGCTTCTCCTCGTGGCCCGCGATGCGAATGTCTTTGCGGATTTTGCGGAACGGACCGTGACGGACATCTATACAGCCCGTTGCGCCCTGACCGGCATCCATGCCGGCCTGAAGCACGCCTCAAACACTCACGCCTTTTTTACAGCCTGTGACGCCCCATTGCTCCGTCCCGCCCTGGTTCAAGGACTCATGCAGGAGACCACTCCCAATAGCGACGCTGTGGTTCCGGAATACGACGGCTATCTGGAGCCCTTGTGCGCGGTGTATTCCAGAGAGTGCCTCCCCGTGATCGAGCACCTCCTGGACAACGAAATGTATCAGATCCGCAGACTGTATCCCCGGATCCGGGCCAAAACCGTGGGCAAAGCCTTTCTGCGCGAGCTGGACCCCGACCTGGAATCCTTTTTCAACGTGAACACCGAACAGGATTTGAGGGAATTGAATGAAAGGCTCTAGGCGGACCAGAGGACAGAAGACTGAGGCCAGACGTCAGACGTCAGACGTCAGAAGACGGAGGACGGAGGACGGAAGACGAAGGTCAGACGTCAGACTTCAGATGTCAGATATCAGAGGACGGAAGACGGAAGACTGAGGGCAGAGGGCAGATGTCAGACGTCGGATGTCGGACGTCGGACGGAGGGCGGAAGACAGAAGGACAGAGGGCGAAAATGAAAAAGGTATGAAGAAAGGCGCGATGCTCGATGAAGGAATGCTCCATGCTCGAGTTGAGGCTCTGTGCTAGAGGCAGGACAATAGCAAGGTCGGAATACTGGGACCAGATCGCAAATGCATTTTCCAGGGAAGGATGGTTCATGCCTTCATCATCATGCAATAGCTTTCTATTCCACTGAGCTCTTGAAACGTCCAGGAATATCTTATCCCCAATAACCAATAACTTTTCCCCATCATATCTCGGTCTCCATGGCCTCGCGCAGGATGCGGTCGCCGCCCCGGCCCAGGATGGCATCCGCGACCTCGCGGCCGAGACGCTCGGCTTCCTCCGCGGGCAGACGCCGCTCTTCGCGGATGATCTCCTTGCCTTGCAGGTCCGCGACCACTCCCCGTAGCAGGAGCTCGTCGTCCTGGAACGTGGCATGGCCCCCGATGGGGACCTGACATCCGCCCTCCAGACGCTGCAGAAAGCTTCGTTCCGCGGTTATTGCACTGCGGGACGGGGGATGATCCAGGCATGCAAGGAGGGATTCCACCTCGCTGTTTTCCCAAACGTATTCCAGTCCGAGACTGCCCTGACCCACCGCGGGAAGGAACTCAACAGAAAGAAGACGGGTTGTGTAGGGTGCGTCGAGCTCCAGACGCTTAAGGCCCACGGATGCGGCAATAATGGCCTGATACTGTCCCTGCTCCAGCTTGCGGAGCCTGGTGTCCAGGTTGCCCCGCAGCATTTGAACGGACAGATCCGGCCGCAGGGCCAGGAGCTGGGCCTGGCGGCGCAGGCTGCTCGTGCCTACCGTGCTGCCATGGGGCAATGAGGCGATATCCGGATAAGTATGGCTCAGGAAGGCGTCCGACGGATCGTCCCGTTCCGGAACAACTCCCAGGGTCAGTCCCTCCGGGAGCTCGGAGGGAATATCCTTCATGCTGTGCACCGCGAGCTCGGCCTCGCTTCGCTGCAAGGTCTCCTCGATCTCCTTGACGAAAAGGCCCTTGCCGCCAAAGCGGGCCAATGGCGCATCCTGGATCTTATCCCCGGAGGTTTTGACCACCTTGAGCTCAACCTCGAGCTCGGGATGCTCTTCGCGGAGCCGCGCGGCGATATGTTCGGCCTGCCATAGGGCCAGCTTGCTTCCTCTCGTGGCGATGCGTATGGATTCGTGCATCAAATCCTCGCTCTTGTGTCCTCTGTCTTCCGTCCTCTGACCTCTGCGTCTGGCCTCTGGCCGATCTCCGACCTCTGACTAACAGGAGGCGCAGCTGCCTCCGCCGCAGCCCGAGCATCCGCCGCCTCCGCCAGCACCTGCGGCTTCCTTGGCCGAGGGGATCTCGCCGCCCATGCGGGTCCGGCAGCGAGAGATCATCTTCCGAGCCTGATCGCTCCCGCAGTCTGGGCAGCGTACCTCGTCCTTCTCGGAAAAGACCAGCTCCTCGAACTCCCTGCCGCAGTCGCGGCAGCAGTATTCATACAGCGGCATATCGATATCTCGCAAGGTTTCGGGTTCGGGGGTGCAAAACGCGAGTTGATTTCT
>JAZKRN010000121.1:0-8795 GCA_036628655.1 Desulfohalobiaceae bacterium
CGGATGTCGGACGTCGGATGTCGGAGGACGGATGCGGCATGCTGAATGCTTTATGAGGGATGCATGAGCTTCGGCGCATGCCGTGCCCTCGAAAGAGCCGGGAAAGAATCCTTCGCGGGGTGTTCTTTTCCTCGTCACAAATAACCGATACCAAATACCAGCATCAGCATATGGCCAAGAAAAAAGACAAGAAGGGCAAGCAGGACGAACAGAACAGGATCGTGGCCCAGAACAAGAAGGTGCCACGGATCTTTGATATTCTGGAGACGCTGGAGGCGGGCATCTCCCTGACCGGCTCGGAGATCAAGTCCCTTCGGGCGGGCAGGGTGAGCTTTAAGGACAGCTTCGTCTATTTCAAGAAGGACGAGGCCTTTTTAACCGGAGTGCACATCTCCCGCTACGAAAACGCTGTCTACTTCGGGCACGAACCGGAACGGGACCGTAAGCTCCTGCTGCACAAGCGGGAGATCGAGGCCTGGCGGGGCCGTTCCGAGCAAAAGGGTCTCACCGTGGTGCCCACCAAGATCTATCTGCGCAACGGGATGGCCAAGGTGGAGCTTGCCCTGGCCAAGGGCAAGCGAATCCACGACCGCAGAGAGGATCTCAAGCGGCGCACCGTGGAGCGAGAGACCGCAAGGGAGATTGCCAGGCACACGAAAGGATGAGGCTATAACCTATAGTCTCATTCAAACAACCATTCCGGAGCCTGATGAACGACGAACGATCAGAGGAGAGTTTCCCGAAAACGGAGGGGTTGACCGAGCAACAACAGCGGTTCCTCAGGGAGCTCCTCCCCGGAAGACAGACCCTTTTCCCTCAGGAACAGACCTGGATCTACGGCTCGGATGCGAGCCGGTTCTTCGCCCAGCCCTGGGCCGTTGTGCGGCCGTCGAATCCGGAGCAGGTCCAGGAGCTGCTTCGATGGGCCCACGCCGAGAAAGTCCCCGTCTTTCCCAGGGGACGCGCCACCAATGTGGTCGGCGGCTGTGTCCCCCGCGGCGGTGGCATTGTCCTCTCCACCCTCCTCATGGACCGTATCCTGGACCTTGATGAACGGGATTTCACAGCCGTGGTTCAGCCCGGCGTGGCCACAAGCGGCCTTCAGGCGAGGGTGGAGGAAGCCGGGCTCTTTTATCCGCCGGATCCGGCGAGTGTGGGCATCTCCTGCATCGGGGGGAACGCGGCCACCAACGCCGGGGGCATGCGGGCTGTGAAATACGGGGTAACCGGGGACTACGTCCTCGGCTGCCAGGCGGTCCTGCCCGGCGGAAGAATGATCCGCAGCGGTGGCAGTGTCCACAAGGACGCAGTGGGCCTGGATCTCACCTCCCTCCTGGTCGGGTCCGAGGGGACCCTGGCCCTAATGACCGAGCTCACCCTCAAGCTCTTGCCCAAGCCCCAGGCGAGCGCCTCCCTCCTGGCGGGATTTACGGATCAGGCCGCAGGGATGGAGGCCGCGGGCGCTGTCTTCCGTTCAGGCCTGCTTCCGGCTGCTGTGGAGTTCATGGACAGCCAGGCCGCGGAGTGCTTGCGCTCCACCGGCGCTTGTGAGATGCCTTGGGGAACGGATTGTCTTCTCCTGTTCAAGCTGGACGGCTCACAAGCCTGCCTGGATTCGGAAATCGGGACTCTGGAAAGGGTTGTGCGCGAGCACGGACCGAGCTCGCTCTCCACCGGCACAAGCCCGCAGGCGGAAGAGGAGCTGTGGCAGGCGCGCCGCTCCCTAAGCCCGGCCAGCTTTCGGCTCGGCCCAAACAAGCTCTCCCTGGACATGGCCGTTCCCAGAGGCAGCGTGGGACAGGCAGTGGATGTGGCCCAGGAGGCGGGACGCAATAACGGTGTCCACGCATTGACCTTCGGTCATTTGGGCGATGGAAACATCCACGTCAATTTCATGTACAACGCGGAGCTCGGTCAGACTGAGGCGGCCCAAGAGGCTGCCTCGGAGCTGGTTCGCCGTGTGTTGCATCTGCGGGGCACCGTGTCCGGCGAGCACGGGGTGGGGCTGACCAAGCTGCCCTATGTGGAGGAACAGCTCGGCTCGGAGCAGATCGTGCTCATGCGCGGTATCAAGCAGGTCTTTGATCCTCAGGGGATCCTGAATCCAGGAAAGGGATATTGATCACGGTTCCCCGTTCCAGGTTCCCGGTTCAGGGTTGAAAACGAAGACAATAAAGAGTGGTTCACTCTTTCTTCTGGTCAACCCGGACCGGGAACGGTGAATCGTATAACCTGAAACCCACCACCAAACATACGGAACATGATCTATGTTCGACACTATCGCACGCAAAGTTTTTGGCAGCAAAAACGAACGGTTCTTGAAGCCGCTATGGTCCATTGTGGATCAAATCAATCAGCTGGAGCCGGAGACGGAAAAACTTTCCGACGAGGACTTCCCCCGGAAGATGGCCGAGTATCGCGAACAGGCTGAGAACGGTCGGGAATTTGACGATATGCTGCCCGAGGTCTTCGCCATGGTTCGGGAGGCCTCGCGCCGCACGCTCGGGCTCCGGCCCTTCGACGTCCAGCTGCTGGGCGCCATTGTCCTGCACAAGGGCGTGATTGCGGAGATGAAGACCGGAGAGGGCAAGACCCTGGTGGCCACTATGCCCCTTGTGCTCAATGCCCTCACAGGCAAGGGATCCCACCTGGTAACGGTGAACGACTACCTCGCCCGACGCGACGCGGAATGGATGGGCCACATCTACAACTTCCTGGGCCTGGAGGTGGGCTCCATTGCCCACGACATGGACGACGAGCAGCGCAAGGAGTCCTACTCCAAGGACATCGTCTATGGCACGAACAACGAGTTCGGCTTCGACTACCTGCGGGACCACATGAAGTTCTATTCGGACCAGCTGGTCCAGGGCGAGCTGCACTACGCCATCGTGGACGAGGTGGACTCCGTGCTCATCGACGAGGCCAGGACTCCGCTGATCATTTCCGGTCCGGCGGAGGACTCCACGGCCATGTACAAGCAGATCGACACCATCATTCCGCAACTCAAGCGGGATGAGGACTTTACCATCGACGAGAAGGCGCGCACGGTGATGTTCACCGACGACGGCGTGCTCAAGTGCGAGCGGATCCTGGGGCTGGACAACCTCTTCGAGCCGCGCAACATCCACTACCAGCACCACATCCTGCAGGCCCTCAAGGCCCATTATCTTTTCCAGCGGGACTCGGACTACATCGTCACGGACGGCCAGGTCATCATCGTGGACGAGTTCACCGGGCGCATTATGCCGGGCCGTCGCTTCAGCGACGGGTTGCACCAGGCCTTGGAGGCCAAGGAAAATGTGACCGTGGAGGCTGAGAACCAGACCCTGGCCACGATTACCTTCCAGAATTTCTTCCGCCTCTACGACAAGCTGGCCGGGATGACCGGAACCGCCGACACCGAGGCTGTGGAGTTCAAGGAAATCTACAACCTGGACGTCGCGGTCATCCCCACCCACATGCTCATGATCCGCAAGGACCATCCGGATGTGATCTACCGGACCCAGCGGGAGAAATACGAGGCCATTGCCGAGTCCATCCATGAGCTCTACCAAAAGGGCCAGCCAGTGCTCGTGGGCACGACCTCCATCGACAAGTCCGAGCTCATTTCGGACAAGCTCAAGAAGCGCGGCGTGGAGCACCAGGTCCTGAACGCCAAGCAGCACGAACGCGAGGCCGAGATCGTGGCCAACGCCGGAGAGCAAGGCCGCGTGACCATCGCCACGAACATGGCGGGTCGCGGCACGGACATCGTCCTCGGCGAGGGCGTGGCCGACCTGGGAGGCCTGCACATCCTGGGCACGGAACGCCACGAGAGCCGCCGCATCGACAATCAGCTGCGGGGACGCTCCGGAAGGCAGGGCGACCCGGGAAGCTCCCGCTTCTTCCTCTCCCTGGAGGACGATCTCCTCCGGCTCTTCGGCTCGGACCGCATCTCCTCCTTCATGGACAAGGTGGGCGCCGAGGAGGGCCAGGCCATCGAGAACAACTTCATCTCCCGGGCCATCGAGAACGCCCAGAGCCGGGTGGAGAAGCACAATTTCGACATCCGCAGACAGCTCCTGGAATTCGACGACGTGCTCAACCAGCAGCGGGAGGTCATTTATACCAGGCGCAGGGAGCTCATGCAGGTTGAGGATCTGGAGCCCACCCTGGACGAAATGGTGGGCGACCTCCTGGACAGCATGTACGAGGCCGTTGAGAACGACAAGGGCAAGAAGAACAAGACCAAGGAAGCAGAAGAGGGCGAAGAGGACGAAGGGGAAGAAGAAGAGGAACCCCGCGAAGTCCTGGCCACCAAGCTGGACGAGGTCTTCAATCTGAGCCGGGTCATGGACCTCAGGAGCAGCCTGCCCAGCAGGGATGAGGCCCAGAAGGGCGTCGAGCGCATTCTCGCCGAGCTCAAGGAGAGCGCCGGGGATTACTACCAGGAGATCGTGCGCTATTTCCTCCTGGAGAACCTGGACCGTTACTGGAAGGAACACCTTCTCAACATGGATCACCTCAAGGAGGGGATCGGCCTGCGCGGGTACGGGCAGAAGGACCCCAAGCAGGAGTACAAGAAGGAGGGCTTCAATCTCTTCCAGGAAACCCTGTACATGATCCGGGAGAACACCCTCAAGGCCCTGTGCCACGTCCGGCTGGAAACAGTTGCCGAGCAGGAGCTGGAGCACGAGGACAAGAGCGATCAGCTGCAGTATTCCGGAGGCGGGCAGGAGGAGTCCGGCACCAAGCAGCCCTACCGGCGCAAGGAGCGCAAGGTGGGCCGCAACGAGTCCTGTCCCTGCGGAAGCGGGAAGAAGTACAAGAAATGCTGCGGCGCTTAGCAGGCCGCCCCAAATCTTCCAATTGCTGCGTTGTCCGGCACCTATTTGAGGTGACAAAAGGACGTCTGATTGACTTGGCTTCACAAATAGGTGCCGGATTCAAACTCTCATGGAGGCTCACTACGCCCCAGTGAAACAAAAGAAGGTTTCACCCCAGTAGCATCACAAGGCTGAGCTACCCCAATGAAATCGGCAGAGCCAGCACTTCGTGCATTTCATGGGGCAGGCGGGGCAGGCGGGGTAAACTTCAACCTTGCCCGGCACTCACTTTTTTATGTTTGCTCGTGTAATATATTGAACTTCGGGAAAAAGTGAGTGCCGGGTCGCGCCTTGGCCCTTAAATTTTTCAACGGCCTGCCTGATAAAGAGTTTTTTCTTATGGTTCTCACGCAGAGCGTGGGGACAATAAATCAGAAGTCTGCCCGGGCAGATTGTTCGATTATTTTCCAAGGCGAACAAGGCTGCTTAATCCAACTGAATTCTGTGGCCATAAAATACGACAATTCACCTTTGGCAAGACACTAGGATGCATAATGCGCCATTTGGTCAAAGTGTTCACTGTATGTTGTGCTCATAATCCTTAAACCTTTACTTGAACTTTGAGCTGGGAACCCGGAACCGGGAACCCTTCTCACTTGAGAAGCGCCATGGAAAAACCCTCCGGATTTTTCTTCGCCACTGCAGAGGCCGGATTTCGGGGCAAGGACCGGCCCGACCTGGCCTATATCGGCAGCGATCGCCCGGCATCCGCCGCTGGCGTTTTCACGAGAAACGTCTTTCAGGCAGCCCCTGTGCTCGTTGCAGGGGAAAGGCTCGAGAATTCGGCCTCCGCCCGCGGGCTGCTGGTCAACGTGGGGCAGGCCAATGCCTGTACCGGTGAGCAGGGTGTCTCCGATTGCCGGGAGAGCCTGCGCTACGCCGCCTCCTGCCTGGGTCTGGAGGCGGAACAGATCCTGCCCGCTTCCACCGGAGTCATCGGCGAGCCCCTGGAGATGGAGCGCTTCAAGCGCGGAGCGCGCGACCTCATGACCGGCTCCGCCTCAACCCCTCTGGATGGGGCGCGCGCCATCACCACCACGGATACCTTTCCCAAGCTGTGCATGCGCCGCATGGAGTGCGACTCCGGCACTATCCGGATCACCGGACTGGCCAAGGGAGCGGGGATGATCTGCCCCAACATGGCCACCATGCTCGCCTTCGTCTGCACCGACGCAGCCATTTCCCCACAGGATTGGCGGGAAATGATTTCCGGAGCCGCCGCAGAGACATTCAATCGGATCAGCGTGGACGGGGACACGAGCACGAACGACTGCCTTATGGGCCTGGCCAACGGGGCATCGGGAGTCCACCCCGAAGGCGGGGATCGACAACGCTTTCGCGAGCTCCTGGAAGAGGTCTGCCAGGAGCTCAGCTACATGATCGTCCAGGATGCCGAAGGCGGGACCAAGATCCTGGATATCCGTGTGAGCGGGGCGGAGAACGACGAGGATGCCGATATGGCGGTGCGTGCCGTGGCCCATTCGCCCCTGGTCAAGACGGCCATGTACGGGCTGGACCCCAATTGGGGCCGTATCGTTGCCGCCCTGGGCCGCAGCGGGGCCCGATTCGATCCCGACGCCCTGAGCCTGAGCATATCCGGCTTTCCGGTTCTGGAAAAGGGCCGGCCCGCCACATCCGATGTAGACGGGCTTTTGGCCGGAGTGATGCAGCGTCAGGAGATCCGCATCCAAGCGGACCTGGGACGCGGGCAGGGCGCCTCCAGGATCCTCACCTCCGATCTGAGCACGGAATACATCCGGATCAACGCGGAATACAGGTCTTAGAGAGGCGAGGGTGGACACTGAGGATAATTCACTGGACACAATGGACAAACAATTGATGTCGGGTAGCGACTCAAGAGGAAAAGGTCTCTAGACTATGGGCTGTGCCCGCTTCTCATGGTTTTACTTCATCGCTTTCAACGTATTCATTCATCCCAACCCTGAACCCTGAACGGGGAACGGCAAAACCCTTTTACCCGGAGCCCTATGAGCCTACAGGACAAGCCTACTGACGGCACACAGCATACGGACCTGGAGCTGAAGCGACTGGCGAACTTCCTCTTCGAGGTGGGGATGCTTCGCAAAACGCCCCGCACCGGTCTCCAGTTCCTGGGCTCCGGCAGGGAAAGCGTGGCGGAACACTCCTACCGGACCACGATGATCGGATATGTGCTTGCCCGCAAGTGCGGCGCGTCCTGGGAGCGGGTGATGCTCATGTGCATGGTTCACGACCTCCACGAGGCGCGGGTTGGGGATTTCAACTACGTGAACAGGCTCTACAACAGCGCCGACGAGGGTCGTGCCTTCCGGGACGCCGTGGAGCAAACCGGCCCTGACGAACGACTGATTGAGGCCGCGGAGGAGCTGGAGGCTTCGCAGACCGAGGAGGCCAGATTGGTCAGGGATGCGGATCAGCTGGATCTGATCCTGACCCTGAAAGAACAGCAGGACCTGGGCAACCCCTACGCCCCGAAATGGCTGCACCACGCCCTCAAGCGCCTCCGCACGGAATGCGGCAGTGAGCTGGCCCAAACCATCGTGAATACGGATCATACGGACTGGTGGTTCGCGGGTGTGGAATCCGGCTGGTGGTCCAGGGACAGGAACGGGTATGAATAATAGGGGACAATTCCCATTCCAATAAGGGCATGGCGAAAATCGGCACTCTCTTCAATTTCGGCCCGGCGGCGAGTTTTCTGCTTTCCTGCCTGGTCCACGCCCTGATTCTGGTCTTTGTCATAGGGCCGTACATCAATGTAGCCCTGCAACGGGACGAGATGGTCCTGGAGCTCAAGGAGGAGCCCGAGGAAACGACGACCGAGAGAAAGCCGGAAAAACGCAAAATGGCCATGCGCATGACCAGGCCTGCTTCCGCCGGGAAATCGAACCCTTCCTCATCGCAGCAAAAGAGCCGGCAGGATACTGAGACAGGGGAGCTCCCTGAACATATGGATTTCGCCCCGAGGGACGAGGACACGGAAAACATTCCGCAGGCCGTGAAGAGCGAGCGCACGGAGAATACCCTCCGACGGGTCCGCAGAAGCATCGCTTCGGTCTGGAGCGAGGCCGATCCACCCTGTCCGGGGATCGCGGAGCTTCGCCTCAAGCTCGCTCCCAGCGGAGAGCTCGTGTCCGTCTGGATTACTCGGCTCAAGGGACGTTCCGAGCTCGGGGAATACCTTCGCGGATTGCTGGACCACGCCGCTCCGTACAGCAGGGCCATGAACAATGCCACCCGACCGGTTGTCTTTGACTGCCGCTTTGAGATTGAGGGCCCTGAGAAAATGCGGAAAGGAAAGTAAAAGCCACAAGGTGAACCAAGCGTCTGCTGCTCCGCCTATCGCCTGGAGCCCACAGAGGAGTTTCACTGTTGCGTCTTGCGGTCCTGTCTGATACGCATCTAGGCAGTCCAAGTCCCCGGCTGACAGAGGAATTTGACACCACATTGCAGCACATGGACGCAGTGCTGCACTGTGGAGATCACTCCGGGGAATCCGTCTGGGCCTATTTGAGCGGACATCCCGCGTTCTATGCCGTCAGGGGAAACATGGACGGACACTTTGGGGATGGAATCCTTCCCGCTACGCGCGTATTTGATCTGAACGGCTTCCGCGTGGGGATGCTCCACGGCGACGGGTTGGGTTCCACGGATCCGTTCCGCTGGATTGCGGAAATCCTGCGAACGGATGTGGATCTGCTCTGCTACGGGCACACCCACCGGCGGGACCTGCAAAGCACGGATTCTGCCACTGTCCTCAATCCGGGCAGCTTCCGGCTCCCCAGGGGGAACTCCAAAGCCGGATATGCGTTGCTCAAGCTGGATCGAGCAGTGGGGATCGGTGTTGAATGGAAGGATGTTTAGGGAAAAGAATAGTAACTATTCAGCACCTCCCTGGATTCAGCGTAAATGTTCGCGGGGTTTTTTGAA
>JAZKRN010000122.1:0-8769 GCA_036628655.1 Desulfohalobiaceae bacterium
GAGAAAAATAAGTGTCCAGGATCACATTCCGCAGCTCTTCGCGCGACTGGTCCTCGCAAAGAAGGCGAAAGAGCTCGGCATCGATCTCTGCGCCTAAAAGGACCTTATTCAAAGTAGTCAAAGAAGACTCGATTCGAGCAGTAATCTCCTCTTGGCGTCCAGGTTGGGGAACTAAATGCCAAAAGCCTTCACTCCGCATGCGGTAGAAGGGATAGGCCATGTTGCATTTACTGCCCGCAGGCATGATGAGGTGCCAGTAGCGGCTGAATCTCTCCGCCAGCTCGAAATCTGGCTTTACAAACGGCTGGGTGATGCTTCCTTGCTCCACGAGGTCCATGACGGACAGAAGCAGAAGGGGCTTGTGCGGAGCCCCATGATTCGTGGATTCACTCCAACGGTTGTAATCGAGATTCCTGCGAAGATTCGCTAACCTTTGCTTATACTCGCTCATATTGCAACTAACCAGTAGTCGTAATCGATTCTTGTTATCTCGTTCAAGCCGAAATGATCAGCCATGCCTTCGGTGATCTCGCTGTTGGAGTGCTCCTCGCCGTCGGCGATATGCTGCAGAAGCGCGGGCATAATTATCTGATGGTTGGGGATGGTCATAGAAAGTCCTCCCGGTTCCAGCAATGCCTGCTCCCCTCAAAGGGCCCGACACGGAAGCTCGCCTCTGTCGCTCCTCCGCAGAGCACGACGCTCTCACCCCTTCTTCCGCCTCCCCCTCCCCAAAATCCTCGCCCGCTTCCTCCCGTTCTGGGGCTCAAAGGCTTGGGCAAAGCTCTTCTCCGTCTTGGCCGTGCCGATGAGCACGATCTCCTCGCCCTTTTTCAGGACGGTGTCCGGCCCGGGATTGACGCTCATGGCCTCCCCGGAGCCAACGGCCAGGACGTTGCACCCCGTGCGCTCCCGGATGCCGCTCTCTTGCAGGGCCCTGCCCTCCAGGGCCCTGGGCACGGGCACGCGGAAGATGTTCAGCCCCTCGGCCACCATGATTTCCTGCACGTCCTTGAGGGAATTGATCACCGCGCTCGCCCCCAGGGCGGCATAGGACATGACCAGGTCCGCCCCGGCCTGGTGCAGCTGGCTCACGTTGCGGTCCAGCCCGGCCCGGGTGATGATCTGCAAATGCGGCCGCAGGCTGCGGCAGTAGATGGTGAGATAGATGTTCGTGTTGTCGTCGTTGGTGGTGACGATCACCGAGGAGGCCTGGTCCAGGCCCGCACTCCGGAGGACCTCCAGATCCGCCGCGTCCCCGACGACGGCGTTGTGCCGCCTCCTGGCGATCCGCTCGTTCTTCTCCAGGATGCGGTGGTCGATCCCGTGCTCCTGCAGATGGTCCGCGGCGGCGCAGCCCACGCGGCCGCCCCCCAGGATGAGCACCAGGTCCGCTGAGCTCTGGGAGGCCATGAACCGCTCCCCGAAACGGTCCAGCTGCTCCTCCGTCCCCGCAAGCACGAGCACGGAGTGGGGCCCAATCTCAGTCTCCGGATCGGGGAGGACGAAGCTCCCGCGCTTCCAGAGGCCCGCCACGTTCACCTCTGTCTGCCCGCGGATCTCGCTGTCCAGGATCGTCCGTCCCTGGAGCTGGGTGCGCTGAATCGGCACCTCGGCAATGGACAGCTTGTCGAAGGAGCCCAGGATATGGGCCTGCATCTCCATGCCCTGCACCCTGCGGGCCAGGGAGCGGCCCAGCATGCGGGAGAAATACAGCACTTGATCCGCTCCGGCCAGCTCCATGATGTCCATGGCCGCCTGGGTCTGGACGTTGGCCGCTACCGGGGTCTCCGGGCAGTGCTCGCGCAGGGTGAAGATGGCGTTGGTGTTCAGCTGGTCCCCGCGGTTGAAGAAGATCAGGGCGGCCCGATCCGCTCGGAGCTGCTCGTAGGTCCGCCTGTCGTCCAGGTCCCCCAGGACGGCCTTGTACCCCTGATCGAAGAGCTGCAGGGCCATCTGCTGATCGTTCACCAGCACGGCGTAGGGATAGTTGTACTGGCGCAGCTTGGCGATCAGGGCGGCCGCAACCGCGTCAAAGGGGGACAGGATCACGTGCCCCTGCGTGCCCGGCGGCAGGGATCGGGGGGTGCGTGCCCGCTCCTGGGCCTCCAGCCAGGGGGCGTAGAAGAACTGGATAAAGGTGAAGGGGAGCAGGACCAGCAGGAAGACGACCCCGGAGACCAGGACAATCACGGAAAAGAGGCGACCCAGGTCGCTGGTGAAGGTGATGTCCCCGAATCCCAGGGTGGTCATCACGGTGAGGGTCCAGTAGACGCTGGAGGGCCAGGAGTAATCCCTGCCCTCCAGGGCCATGATCCAGTGGAAGAGGACGCTGTACAGCGCGATCAGCGCGAGGAGGATCAGGAGGAACTTGAACAGCATCCGGGCGTTGCGCTGGGCGGTTCGGTCCCGGAAGAAGTAGAGGAGCTGGGAAGTGAGGAACTTCATAGGCTGTGGTCCTGTGGGGTCCGCGTCGCGACTGGGTTGTCTGATTCGCGCTGCGCCTTCCTTGCGGACAAGGGAGACGCCGCTCAGGCCGTGGTGATATCCACTCCCATCCACCGGAAGACGGGATCCAGCAGTCTGATTCCCGCCTCCTGATGCTCCTTGATCGCCTCCTGGAAACGATACCAGTGGGTGTCTTCCTTGGAAATGGGTCTTTTCCAGTAATACCGGTCCTCGAACAGGGTCAACTTGGCCCGGAAGCCCTGGTGGGAATCCTTGAGGCCGCGGACGTCGATGTCCACGGCGTCCTCGAGCCAGTCTCTCTCGGTAAAGATGTCCGGGTCCAGCTTCTCCCGGAAACTCTCCAGACGCTGTTCACGAAAGCGCAGCTCATCCCCGCCGTATTTCTCCCCGAAGATGTGGCGCAGCTCCCGCTCCAGCCGGCTCCAGGCGTGGGAGTTGTCCTTTCTGCCCAGCCCGCGTCTGTGTGCGCAGTATTTGTAAAACAGCGCCCGGGCCGCGTCGATGAAGCGCTCCGTGTTGTCCAGTTCCGGCTCGAGAAGGCGATGGTCCCGCCAGGTGTGGCCGATCCAGTCCGGACGGTGCCCTGCCTCGGCGTGTCCGATTTCCGGCTGCAGCAGATCGAATCCCATGCTGTTGAAGGCGTCGTGCCAGCCCACAAAGTTCTGGTGCGCCCAGGTGTCCGCGAAGGCGTGGGTAGCCGCGCCGATCCGGTAAAGCCGAATGTCAGGCGGGGCCTTGCAGGCCAGGTCCAGGAGCTCGTTTGCCGCGTCGCTGTCCGGGGTGGTGTTCAGGATGTGCATCTTGCCGTCGGAGCGCCTGGCGGACTCCGCCTCCGGGTTCCCGGGCAGGAAGTGGAACAGGGGATAGATCCGCATGAGCTCGCTCTGAGGCCTGAGGATATCCACGGTCTGGCTGATCGCGTTTTGGTACACGCGCTCGGGATGCTTCGGATCCCGCACGCGCAAAGCGGCGGTATTCTCGTCCACGAACTGGCTGGAGCGGGCGATGACCTCCGCGTCCCGCTTTTTGAATCCTGCCCGCAGGGCGATGAGCCCGGTGGCGAAATAGTGGAACTCCCGGTCCATACCTGTAATCCCCTCGCCGGAGTGTACAATCTATCCGACAATACTGAAGAAGCTGGCGCAGAACAAGATGGAGATGTTCTCGCGCGGAGGCGCGGAGACGCGGCGTGAAGAGGCACAAACAATTTGACCTGTTATTGCCCCCACGCTCTGCGTGGGGACATGTCAGGGACGCTCCGCGTCCGGAATGACCGCGGGAGCGGTCGGAGCACGTTCCCACGCAGAGCGTGGGAACGATAATAAGATGTTTTCGCGCGGAGGCGCGGAGACGCGATGTGAAGAGCTACAAACAATTTTTCCCTCTTGACTATGAAAATAAGACTCATTATTATTTTAATACAAAGGAGATCATTATGGGACGATTAGCCGACTTCAAGCAACTGGATATAGACTGGGACATGACCCCGGAAGAGGCCGTGACCATGTACCTGGAATGGGGCAACAACTGGCGGCGCGGCGAGCGAGCGCCGGTGCGGTCGAAAAACGATGTCTCCAACTATTTCGTGCTCAATACCTGGCAGCGGCCCCCGGTGGTCATGCTGGTGCAGAGGAACTCGGAAGGCGTGGAAGAGCTGGCCATCCTGGATATCCCTCAGGAGCTCAAGGAGCACGTGCGCGAGCAAACCGGCCCGATCAAGGGCGTCTTTGGAGTCACGTCCGCAATGAAGGAGTGGCTTCAACAGGAGCTCGAAGCGGAAAACGCCTGATCGGGCTGTGAATATATACTATTTCAAATGTGTCCCCCCACTCCGGATTCCGGGCCGGGTCCTTTGGCCCCGCAGGCAGGGCCCGGCCCACCGGAATCCGCTTGCCCCCCACTCATAAGCTTCGCTTCGCTACTCGCTCACCAGAGGCCGAACCATGGAAGGATGATCGTTCGTCGGGTTGTTCACTTCGCGACTGATCGCATGCATCCGCATCTCATCCGCAGGATACGGCTCCAAAAGCGGAGCGATGCGATCCGGCTCGCCGACCCGCGGATCCAGCCACAGGGAATAGGACTGCGGAGACACGATCACCGGCATGCGGTCGTGCAGCTCCTGCATGGCCCTGTTGGGTCGGGTGGTCAGGATGGCGCAGGACTGGATCGTTTCCCCGGTCTCCCGGTTTTGCCAATATTCCCACAGGCCGGCAAGGCCAAAGACCTCCTTCCCGCCCAGTTGGATCAGGTAGGGCTGCTTCCCCTTCTCCGTCCGCTTCCACTCGAAGAAGGCGTTCGCCGGAATGAGACACCTGCGCCTGCGGATGGCAGCTCTGTACGCGGGCTTCTGAAACACAGTGTCCGCGCGGGCGTTGATCATGCGGTACCCGGAGTCCGGGTCCTTGGCCCAGGACGGTACGAGTCCCCAGCGCAGGAAGGCCGCCTCCCTGTCTCCCTCCCGGGAGGCGCGGACAGCGGTGACCTCCCTGGACGGGGCGATGTTGTACCCGGTTTCCGGCTCGGCCGGCAGCCGGACTGCGAATGCGGCCTCGATCTCCTCGCGGTCTGCCCACAGGGCGAAGCGTCCGCACATGCTTTCCTCCTTAACGGTTATCTGTAGCTGAATATGAGCTGGTCCAGGCTTGCCAACCGCTCGTTTCCTCAATCTCCCTTCCCCGACCTCCGTCTTCCGTGATCCTCCGCGCCTCCGCGCCTCCGCGCGATAATTCTTCTCTTCCTTTTTTCCTATCCTCTGGGGTCTTTTCACCGACTTCCGATCTCCGATCTCCGACCACCGATCCAGGTTCTGAATGATCGGCCTGTACTGGCCCGGACATGTCCCTGTATGGACCGAGTCGCTCACAAATTTTCTGAAACGATGGAAAAATATGCCTCGAACCCCCTTTTGCATGTTGTCAAGGGTCACATGATCTGGTAAAAGGCATCAAATTATTTTGTTTAGGGGGAAAGATTAATGCACAACTATGAGGAACAAATGAACGAAACAACCAACGATGCTGCGGGATTCGAAGACTTCGAGGCTGCTCTCGAGAGCTACCTGCAGAAGGATTTCGCAGACCTTGAGGAGGGCGGTCTGGTCAAGGGCCAGGTTGTCCGAATCGGCAGCGAGGTCGTTCTCGTCGACGTGAACTTCAAGTCCGAGGGCCAGATCTCGATCGAGGAGTTCCAGGACAGCGAGGGCAACCTGAACGTCGCCGAAGGCGACGAGGTGGACGTCTTCGTCGTGCACAAGGACGACCAGGAAGGGACCATCAGCCTGTCCCACAGGCGCGCCAAGCGGATGCGCGTTCTGGACGAGCTGGAGGAGTACCAGCAGAACGAGGAGAACGTGGCCGGCCGCATCGTCAAGCGGATCAAGGGCGGGTACACCGTGGAGATCAAGGGCATCGAGGCATTCCTGCCCGGCTCCCACGTGGACCTGCGCCCCGTTCCGGACATGGACGCCCTGGTGGGTCAGGACTTCGATTTCCGCATCCTCAAGATCAACCGCAAGCGGACCAACGTGATTGTTTCGCGCAGGGTCATCCTTGAGGAAGAGCGGGAGAAGAAGCGCCAAGAGCTTATGGAGACCCTCGAGGAGGGCCAGACGGTTCAGGGCAAAGTCAAGAATATCACCGACTACGGGGTGTTCATCGATCTGGGCGGACTGGACGGTCTGCTCCACATCACGGACATGTCCTGGCGTCGGATCAAGCACCCCAAGGAAATGGTGCAGATGGGGGACAACCTGGAGCTGAAGGTCCTCTCCTTCGACAGGGAGTCCCAGAAGGTTTCCCTGGGCCTGAAGCAGCTGGTTCCCAACCCGTGGGAGAACATCTACGAGAAGTATCCCGAGGGTCAGAAGGTTACCGGCAAGGTGACCAATATCATGGATTACGGGGCCTTCGTCGAGCTCGAGCCCGGGGTCGAGGGTCTGGTCCACATCTCCGAGATGTCCTGGACCCGCAAGCTGAAGCACCCCTCCCAGATGGTCAAGAACGGGGACGAGGTCGACGTGGTCATTCTCGGCGTGGATGCGGAAAAGAAGCGCATCTCCCTAGGGATGAAGCAGGTCAAGCCCAATCCCTGGGACGTCGTCGAGGAGAAGTACCCCGAGGGCACCGTCCTGGAGGCGCCGATCAAGAACATCACCGACTTCGGCCTGTTCATCGGGATCGAGGACGGCATAGATGGTCTGATCCACGTCTCCGACCTCTCCTGGACCAAGAAGGTCCACCATCCCGAGGAGCTCTACCAGGTGGGCGACATGGTGCGGGCCAAGGTGCTTACCGTGGACCGCGAGAACGAGAAGTTCACCCTGGGCGTGAAGCAGCTCCACGAGGATCCCTGGACCCGTATCCCGGAGAAGTACCCCGAGGGGACCACGGTCAGGGGCAAGGTCACCAACATCACCGACTTCGGCCTCTTTGTCGAGGTTGAGGAAGGGATCGAGGGCCTCGTGCACCAGTCCGAGATCACCAACGAGAAAAGCGAGGGGAACCCCACCGAGGACTTCGAGGTGGGCCAGGAGGTCAGCGCCAAGGTGATCCGGGTCAGTGCCGAGGAGCGCAAGCTGGGGCTGTCCATCAAGCAGCACCAGGAAGACGAGGAGCGGCGCAAGAACCAGGATCAGCAGAAGTCCTCCGAGTCGACCGGAAGCAATCTGGGCGACATGATCAGGCAGAAGCTGGAAGATGCCGAATAGTGTGACCTTCAGTCAGAGACATCCCTTCCTTTTCGGATTGCTCTTGCTCATAGCGGCCGTGGTCCTCTTCTTGGGGACCACGGCCGTTTTTCGTTTCTTGCCCGATATGGGTTTGTTCCCGGAGGCCCCCAAGCTGGGCGTGGTCCGCGTGCAGGGGACCATCGAGAGCCCCGGCCAGGTCGTGGACTGGGTGCAGAAGCTCCAAAGGGACAGCAGCGTGGAGGGCCTCCTGGTCCGGATCAATTCCCCGGGCGGGCTGGTCGCCCCCTCTCAGGAGATCCACGCCGCCGTGGCAAACGTGGACAAGCCGGTGGTGGTCTCCATGGGCCAGGCAGCGGCATCCGGGGGCTATTACGTGGCCTGCGGGGCGGATCGCATCGTGGCCAACCCGGGCAGCATCACCGGAAGCATCGGGGTCAAGGCCAACGTGCCCAACGTGCGGAAGCTGATGGACCGTCTGGGCATTCGGCAGCAGACCATCGTCAGCGGCGAATTCAAGGACGCGGGCTCGCCGAGCAAGCCGCTCACGGAGGAAGAGCGGCAGTACTTCCAGAACCTCGTGGACGACCTCTTCCGCCAGTTCGTGGAGGCGGTCGCCGAGGGCCGGGACATGGAGACCGAGGAAGTGCGCACGTTTGCGGACGGACGGGCCTTCACCGGAAGCCAGGCCAAGCGCAAGGGCCTGGTCGATGTGCTGGGCGGCCGCAGCAAGGCGGAGTCCGTCCTCAAACAAATGTGCGGGATCAGCGGGGCGGTTTCCTACAAGGAGGGACCGGAGCAAAAGCGCTCCCTGCTCGCCGTCATCCTCGACTGGCTCGGGATGGAGCTTCCGGGAGGTGCGGGCAATAACGGGGGCTGGATCGTCCGCTATTAGCAGGGCGTTCAAAATCTTCCAATTGCTGCGTTGCTTCAAAAAGTGTAACTATTCACCATCTTTTTAAATCCGCGGTTCCCTTTTATTCGGCGCTGGTGTTTTCATCGCACATCCCAGTGAAACCAGCTACGCTGAGACTCCATCTGTTTCACGGGACAGGCGGGCGGCCTTCGGCCGCACGCGGTGAAGAGTTTTGAACCGCCCCCATGCACCCACTTTAACACTATTTATGACTAGCTCTATCTATCTAGATAAATTGAAATTATTTAGAAATTGCACCGGTGCAATAAAGTGAGTGCAGGGCAAGCTGCTCCCTTCGGTCGCTCGACGTGCGGGACATCCCTGCGGCGGACCGTTGCCGCGGGGATAACGCAGGCAAGCTCCGCTTGCCGAAGGCATGCCGAGGCGCTAGCCGAGGCTGGGCCTTGTGCCCTGCAACGGTCTGCAGGGCACAAATCACGTCCCTCTGGGTCCCCCATGTCGAGTGAGCGGGAGCGAACGGGCGGTTAGCCCTCTGAATACTTACGCTCGAAGCAACACTGTCAACGCTTACGCAAGGAGGAAGCCATGGAGACGATCCTGGAGCTCATCACGAGTATGGCCCACAGCACCCCCGCGGGTGCCGTGGGAGTGAGCGGGATATTCCTGTTTCTGGCCGTGATGGTCGGAGGGGGCCTGTACAGGGTGAAGCAGGCCATGGAGCATGAAGAGCACCACTAGC
>JAZKRN010000123.1:0-8733 GCA_036628655.1 Desulfohalobiaceae bacterium
GAATTGGGGATGGGTAAAGAAAAATGCGTTAACCGCCCGCTCCCTTCGGTCGCTCGACGTGCGGGACATTCCCCGCGGCGGACCGTTGCCGCGGGGAAAGGCGCAGGCAAGCCTCGCTTGCCGCAGGCCCGCCGAGGCAGACCCGAGGCTGGGCCTTGTGCCCTGCAACGGTCTGCAGGGCACAATCCATGTCCCTCTTGGGCCCCCCAAGTCGAGTGAGCGCCAGCGAACGGGTGGTTCGCTGAATAGTGACGAGTGATGAGTTATTCGTTATTCGGGTAAGGCTCTGGACTTGATCACCAAACAGGGATTCTCGATCAATCCGGCCTTGAAAAAGAACTGTAAAACTGGTGCACATTCATATTGCAACTGACCAATAACGAATAACGAATATCACTTCCCTTAGAAGGTGAGTTTATACCCGATAAACACAGAGCCTTCATCGTAGGATTGTTCCCGGCCCCTCTTTTCCATGTCCGCCTCGCGATAGCGAAATCCCGCTGTGATTCCGGAGTTCTGAAGGACGTTGAAATCGAGGTTTGTGCGCAAGGACCAGTATTTTTCCGTGTCATCGAAGCTCATGGGCTTCGGGGATACCGTGAGCTGATTGCCCCAGACAATGGGGAAGGGCAAGGCGTCGCGAAGGAGGGTATAGTTCGCCTTGGCCGTGAACCCGACGTGGCTGAGGTTGGGGTCATGGGGCAGGGCGTTGATTTCACCGTATTCGCCCCTGAATCCGAGATAGCATTCCAGATCCCTGGTCAGGGCGTTGCCCAGCAGGACTTCGGCCCCGGCAATGCGGTATTCATCTTCGTTGTAGATCGCGTCGTACGCCACACTCAACATGTTCGTGCGGACGGGGTATTCCAGCTGAATACCTCCCTCGACGGTCTCGTGGTTGACATTGAGCTCGACAGTGGTCTCAGTGGCGGAATGCGTAACCGGCGCAACCAAAAACAGAAACAGAACGGCGGCGAGAGCTGTGAGGGCTTTTCGGGTCATTGATGTATCCTCCGTGATCTTTACAGGGTGCATGTGTTTCTTGCAGCGGCCGTTATCAGGCAAGGCGTTGCAGGGGCCGGAAAAAGGGATTCGGATGCCGGGTCCCGGACTTTCCAGAATTCTCCAATGGCTGGGAAGGAGCAATCCATAGTTTATAACGAGCTCCAGAGAAGGAATCCGGGAAAGAACACAAAGAATGAAGAACATCCGATATCCCGGGAAGGAAATGATTTCCTTTCGAGATCGATGCTCAAGCTATTGTCTCGAAGGGGTATGTGTCAAATGTACCGTTTGGCGAAGCGCGGGAGTTTCGGATTGCCACCTTCCATGACAAGGGATTGTCTCCTCCGGAGAGCTCGTCTAGTGTGTCAGGCAAGGCAATAGCGTGCCAATTGGCATCCGTTTATGGATCTTTTGCGAACGTTCCAGGAAGTGGGGTTTGTGTTCCCCCATCTTTATGGTGCACTGTGTCCCGAAGCATTCGTACCCGAAAACAAGGAGAATCGTTCTATGACCAAGTGGCTTATTTTCAGCGTGGCAGCATGCCTTTGTCTCCTGCTCCTGGCAGCACCGGCATCGGCACTTCCTCTATTGGACGGGGACGCCGGGGTGCGCTACTGGTCCGCCAAACCCTCTGGTGACCTCAGCTACGACGGGGACAATCTGGATCTGGAGGACAACCTGGATTTCGAGCGCGAAGGGGTGCCCAGCGTCTATGCCCGGGCCCATATCCCGCTGCTGATGCTCGAGGCCCGATACACCCGACTGGACTATTCCGGAAATGCCGAGAATATTACCACAAGCTCTGAAGAATTCGGGAGCATTACACTCAACAACGATGCTTCCACAGAAACTACACTTGACATCCTCCACGGAGGGGCCATGTTCTCCGTGCCGCTCCCGGTGGTCGATCTGGGGCTCGGAGCGGGTGTGAGCTACCTCGACGCAGAGGCCGAAATCAAGGCGAACGGCAACAAGGAGACGGCGACAGCCGAAGCCCCGCTCCCGGTGGCCAAGGCCCGGGCCGAGTTCTCGCCTCCCATCGTGGGCCTCGATTTTGCCGTTTCCGGAGAGGGCCTGGTGTATTCGGGGAACTCCTTTTACGATCTTCGAGGGACAGTAGGGTATACCCTATGGGAGTCCATGCTGGCCGGGCTCCGCGTGGAAGGGGGCTATCGCCACATCAGGATTGATTTCGACGAGGAGGACCTGGTGCTGGACGCGAACTTTTCCGGCCCCTTTGCCGGGGTGAGCCTGAGCTTTTAAGTGAGTTGTTGGTTATTCGTTATTCGTGAAGAAGGGAATGGGGCGGGAAACGAGTGAAGCGAGGATTGGGGGAGAGAATGGTGATCAGGTCATTGCCCAATACTTCTTTTCGAATAACAAAGAACATCTCCCAAATCCCAAATAACAAATAACAAATCCCAAATAACTCAAATAAAAAACCCGCCTGCAGGCGGGTTTTTTATTTGAGGGGGAGGTCCCTCAGGCGGACCCGTTTTCGTCCTCCTTCAGGATGGCTCGAACTTCCTCGCCGGAGATCTCCTCCCGTTCTTCGAGAAGGGCCGCCATCCGGTCCAGGGTATGGCGTCTTTCGCGCAGGACCTGCATGGCCCGTTCGTACGCCTGCCGCAACAGCTCCTCCACTTCCTCGTCCACTTCCTGGGCCGTCCGTTCGCTGATCTCCCGGGACTTGCCCAGTTGCTCCCCGATGAAGACCTCCTTGCTCTGGCCGCCGGGGGCCATGTACTTGAAGCGTTCGCTCATACCCCATTCCTGGACCATGCTCCGGGCCATCAGGGTGGCGTTCTGCAGGTCATTGGCCGCACCGCTTGTGGCGGTCTCGAAGACCAGGGTCTCCGCGCAGCGGCCGCCCATCATTACTGACAGGCGGTCCAGCATGTACTCCTTGCGGTAGATGTACTGCTCCTTTTCCGGAAACTGCTGGGTAGCGCCCATGGATTGGCTGCGGGGTATGATGGACACCTTGTGCACCGGATCGGAGTGGGGCAGGAGCGCGCCGACAATGGCGTGGCCGGACTCGTGGTAGGCGATCATTCGCTTTTCGGCCTCGGTCATGGTCATGCCGTGGCGCTGCAGCCCCATCATCACCTTGTCCCGCGCTTCCTCGATGTCCACCCAGTGGATAACATCCCTGTCCTCGCGGGCGGCAAGCAGGGCGGCCTCGTTGAGGAGATTGCGCAGATCCGCACCGCTGAATCCGGGGGTTCCGCGGGCCAAGGCCTTGAGGTCCACATCCTCGCCCAGCTTCTTGTTCCGTACGTAGATCTCCAGGATCTGCTCCCGGTCCGCAGTGGTGGGCAGATCCACGGTGATCTTGCGGTCGAAGCGTCCTGGGCGGGAGATGGCGGGATCCAGGATGTCAGGTCTGTTAGTGGCGGTCATGACCACCACGTTTTCGTTGGGCTCGAATCCGTCCAGCTCGGAAAGGAGCTGGTTCAGGGTCTGCTCCCGTTCGTCGTGGCCTCCGCCCAAACCGGCTCCGCGACGCCGGGCTATGGCGTCCATCTCGTCGATGAAGATGATGCTCGGCGCCTCCTTCTTGGCGTCCTGGAAGAGGTTGCGAACGCGCTTGGCCCCGACCCCGACGAACATTTCCAGGAAGTCGGAGCCGGTGATGGAGAAAAAGGGCACTTCGGCTTCCCCGGCCACCGCACGGGCCAGAAGGGTCTTGCCCGTGCCAGGGGGGCCGGCGAGCAGGATTCCCTTGGGGATCTCGCCTCCCATATCGCGAATCCGCTCCGGATCCTTGAGGAAGCTTACCACTTCCTTGAGCTCCTGCTTGCCCGCTTCCGACCCTGCGACTTCGTCGAAGGTGGTTTCCACTTCACTGCGGTCGTACATCCGGGCCTGACTCTTGCCCACGGAGAAAATGCCCCCGCCGCCCTGGGACTGGAAGCGCCGTGTCTGGGCGTAGACCAGGCCCAGGATGATCAGAAGGGGGAGGAAGGAGATGATCCCGTACCAGAGCCAGGGGTCCCGGGTGGGCTCGGTGTTGACCATCACGTTCTTGGACTCCAACAGGCTCATGAGCTCCTCGTCCCCGAAGCTGGGGAGATAGGTCTCGAACTCCGTGTACTGGACGTCGTCGCTTCCTTCCACCTTCTTGGTTCCGGGGGACTTGAGGACTCCGGTAATCTGATCCCCCTGGACGGTGACCCGGGCCACGTTGTCCGCCTCCACATGGGCCCGGAAGTTGGAGTAGCTGATTTGGGTCCGATTCCAGTTGCTCGGCACGAGCATCCAGATAAAGAGGAGGAGCAAGAGGATGGGAACAATCCAGGAACGGGGATTCTGCAGTTTGTTCGCTGGCTGTTGCTGAGGCTGGGGATTCTGCTGCTTGTCGTTCATCGCTTCACTTCCAGTTTGGGTGTGCTGTCCTGGGGAAATATTCCGGTCGCGCTCGGTTCGTCTACCGTGAACCCACCTCTGATTACCGAAATCCAGCATCAGATAGGGTCCACGAAACAAGTGGACACTGTATACCAAAAAAGACGGTTCGGGAGCAAATCGAAATTTTCTCCGGGGTGTTCCGAAAGAAATCGGGAGAAGGCGCAATGTTTGATAACCCCTGAGTTGACCGTTTGTGCGGAATCTGATATATTAAATACAAATTCGTTTGGGGGCATCTGTGTCCAGCAGTCTCAAGGTCATCGGTGTTGTGCTCGCTGCGGGCCGTTCCACCAGGATGGGCCGAACCAAACAGCTCCTGGCCTATCGGGGCAGGCCGCTGCTGCAGCACGTGCTGGACAGCGCTGCACAAGCTGTCCAGTTGGATCGCCTGCTCCTCCTTCTGGGGCACCGCGCCAGCGAAATCCGCGAAAGCCTGGAGCTCCGCGGAGCGGATGTCGTCTTTGTTCCGGATTTCAGGCAGGGACAGAGCGCCTCCATGCGGGGCGGGGTGGAGGAGGCTCAGCGGCTGGGGGCGAATGCCGTCCTGTTCCTCCTCGGGGATCAGCCCCTGGTTTCCGCGGAAGTGATGGACCGCGTCGCAGCGGCCTATCGCGAACACGGAAATCAGGTTGTCCTGCCCGTCTGCGAGGGCAAGCGCGGAAATCCCGTACTCATGGATCGGGGCCTCTTTCCGCAGCTGCTGGAGATTTCCGGCGACGTGGGCGGCAGGGCGATCCTCTCCCGCTATGAGGGGGCTATCCGGGAAGTGGAGGTCTCTTGTCCAGGCATTCACGCGGATGTGGACCAGTGGGACGACTATGAGCGACTGCCTTGAGAGGTGTGAAAAATGCGGCTCGTTTCCGTTGAGGATGCCGTAGGCGAGCGGCTCGCCCACGACCTGACCCGGATCGTCCCGGGGCGGGTCAAGGAGGTTGCCTTTCGCCGGGGGCATGTCATCCTGGCGAAAGATGTCCCGGATCTGCGGCGCATAGGCAAGGAACAGATCTATATTCTGGATTCGGATCACTTGGCGGTCCATGAGGACGAGGCCGCCCAGCAGATCGTGGGTTCCATCTGTGCAGCGAATTTGGACTGGACAGGCCCCAGGGAGGGCAAGTGCAGCGTGTTTGCGGCAAGCGACGGCCTTCTGCGGATCGAAACCGGAGCTCTGGAGCGGATCAATCTGCTGGGTGACATCGCTATTTCCACCCTGCATACGGACTTTCCCTGTCGACAGGGTCAGCTCGTCGCCTCGGCGCGCATCATCCCCTTGAGCATCGAGCAGAAGCGCCTGGATCGGGTGCGTGCCATTAGCTCCGAATCCGGGCCGATTATCAGCCTGCTCCCGTACAGGCGTCTGCGGGTCGGTGCGGTGGTCACCGGCTCGGAGGTCTATTCCGGAATGATCCAGGACGGCTTTGCGGACCACGTGACCCCCAAGCTGGAAGCCTACGGAGCGACACTGCACAAGAAGATCGTTGTACCGGACAGCGCGGACGCCATTTCCGAAGCGATATCCGGCCTGAGGGAAATGGGGTGTGAGCTGATCCTGACCACGGGAGGCCTCTCCGTGGATCCCGACGACGTTACCAGGCAGGGCGTCCGGCAAAGCGGAGCGGAGATCGTGAGCTACGGGAGCCCGGTCATGCCCGGGGCCATGTTCCTGTACGCGGAGCTGGGGGATGTCCCGGTGCTGGGACTGCCGGCCTGCGTGTTCTATTTTCCGGCAACCATTCTGGATCTGCTCCTGCCCAGGGTCCTCTGCGGGGAAGAGCTTACAGCCGCCGCCATTGCACGCCTCGGGCACGGCGGGCTCTGTCTGCAGTGCGACAGCTGCCGGTTTCCGCGTTGCCAGTTCGGGAAGTAAGGGGCCAGTTATGTGTTATTTGGTATGAGGGATGTGGTGAAAAGAAGGGTGGACAGCTAACAGCCCGCTTCTTTCGTGGCTCGCCATGCCAGACTTCCTCGCGGCGGACCGACCGTTGCCGCGGAGAATGACGTTGCCAGGCTCCGCTTGGGCGATTCTTTGTGCAGTGTCCTCTTGTCTCCAGGTCGAATGAGCGCCAGCGAACGGGTGATTATAAGCTCTTGATAACCCGCAACAATTAACAAATAAGTTATTAAGTGTTATCTGTTATAGGTTATCAGTTATTGGCTGATGGCTTTTTATTCGCCGTAATGAGAACCGCCCGTTCGCTCTCACTCACTCGACTTGCGGGAAATGGGGACTTCGGCAAGCGAAGCTTGCCTGCGCCTTTCCCCGCGGCAACAGTCCGCCGCGGGGAATGTCCCATGTGTCGAGCGACCGCAGGGAGCGGGCGGTTAGCACTTCGTAATCTGTAAATCCGCACCAACACATAGATCCAGCTTTGAAAGAAAACCGTCAAACCGGTGCCCATTCATATTGCAACTGACCAATAACGAATAACAGATAACTGGAAGCATATGGAATCCGTATACCATCACATGCTCCAGGAGCTGGATCGCGGAGGACAGGTGGTTCTGGCCCGTGTGGCGAGGCAGCACGGATCCGCTCCGCGTTCCGTGGGAGCTTGGTGCCTCGTCTCGAGCGACGGCGGTCTGCACGGCTCCGTCGGGGGAGGCCTGCTCGAGGCGCAAGTAGCTGACAGAGCCAGGCTGATGCTTGATACCGGGAGCACGGAGCTCATTTCCTTCTCGCTCCGTGATGGGGACGCCGCGCAGAGCGGCATGGTCTGCGGCGGGGATGTGGACGTCCTTCTGGAGCGCATTTGCGCCGAAAGCGGGGGAAGAGAGGCTATTGCCCGGGCCGCGGAATTCCAGGAGCAGGGCCGTACCGGTGTGCAGTTCAGTCTCGTTCCCGATCCGCAGTCCGAAGAGACGGGATCGGGACAGGGCCTTTTGGACGACAGCGGAAAGTGTTCTGGGCATCTCCCCGTGCCGGAGGAGCTGCGCAGCTCCTTTTCCTCCCTGACTGAGCCCGGACTCGTGCGCACGCAGTCCGGGGACCTGTATTTCATCGATCCGGTGCGTCCCCAGTCCTCCCTGGTCATCTTCGGCGGCGGGCACATCTCCCTGCCTTTGGCCCGGATGGCCTCGGAGGTGCATTTCAGGATCACCGTGGTGGACGACCGCGAGGCCTTCGCCAACAGGGAGCGGTTTCCGGCTGCGCAGCGCGTGATCCGGACCCCTTTTGCCGAGGCCTTGGACAGGCTCCAGATCCACGAAAACACGTACCTGGCCATCGTCACCCGGGGCCATCTCTTCGACAGGGAGGTGCTGCGCAGGGCTTTGGAAACCCCGGCCGCTTACGTGGGCATGATCGGCAGCCGAAGGAAGATTCGGACCCTATTCGAGTCCCTCGAGGAGGAGGGATTTTCCAGCGAGCGGCTCGATGCGGTGCATACGCCCATCGGCCTGGATATCGGGGCCAAGACGCCCGAGGAAATCGCACTGAGCATCGTCGCGGAGCTGGTGCAGGTGCGTGCGGAGAGACAGCGGCATGCCTCGCGATAAGCAGCTGAACGAGCTGGTCCTGGTCCTCAAGGGTGGCGGAGAGATGGCCACCGGAGTGGCCTGCAGGCTCTATAAAAGCGGCATGCGGCGCATTGTCCTGCTCGAGGCGGAAAATCCCGCGGCGGTGCGGCGCACGGTGTCCTTGAGCGAGGCGGTGTTCGCCGGGTCCTGGGAAGTTGAGGGCGTGGTGGCAGAGGTGGCGGCCTCCGCGGACGAGGTGAAAGAAATATGGGACAGGGGACGGATCCCTGTTCTCGTCGATCCGCAATGGCATTTAATTTCTACTCTCAGACCGGACGTGGTCGTGGACGCCGTGCTGGCCAAGCGCAATCTGGGCACCCGCAAGGCACAAGCCCCGCTCGTGGTGGGCATGGGCCCCGGATTTACCGCTGGCGGGGATGTGCATCTCGCTGTGGAGACCAAGCGGGGCCACGATCTGGGGCGAGTGATCGAACAGGGGAGTCCCGCGCCCAACACGGGCGTTCCCGGGGAGATCGCCGGCCACACCGGTGAGCGGGTGCTGCGGGCGCCTCGAGAGGGCAGATTCGCGACGGAGCGCGCCATTGGTGCTCCAGTGCAATCAGGGGATATCGTCGGGTCAGTGGACGGAGAGCCGATCAGGGTCGCGGTCTCCGGAGTGGTGCGAGGCCTTTTGCGGGACGATTCCGCGGTTGGTGAAGGCGCCAAGCTGGGAGATATCGATCCCAGAGGGGATCCACGGGCCTGCTTCACTATATCCGACAAGGCCAGGGCCCTGGGAGGTGCCGTGCTGGAGGCGGTGCTCGGACGGTTTAACGTTTCGCAGTAGAGGTTCCCCGTTCT
>JAZKRN010000124.1:0-8700 GCA_036628655.1 Desulfohalobiaceae bacterium
AGCTGGAGCCGGTCAGTTCGAGCTGATTCCGGCATTCAACTCCGGGATGAAACACCGGCCTCAGCGCAATCCCCGACTTGCCCTGTTGAATGCAGCGTAGCTGCCCTGCCGAAGGCAGGATTCAACGGGGCTCGCCCCGCAGCATTTTCATGTTTCGTTGTGTCTGGGTCGGCCCGGAAATGAGGGTTATATGAAAAGATGAATAAGTTGCTGATTTGTAGATCGAAAATTGGAAGCGCGACTCGCCTCGCATTTTCATGCTTCGTCGTGCCCGGGCCGGCCCGGGAGTGAGGATTGCAGAATCATGTCCGCGGCGACCGGATCCATTCCCTGACGCGGGCCTTTGCCTCGGAAGTGGAGAGTGGGCTGAGCTTGTAAAAGAGCTCGCGGCACTGCTCATACCCTAGAGACGCGGCCAGCCCGATGGCCTCGATCTCATCCCTGGTATGGGGGTAATCCTCCTGGTGGTCGAGGCTCATTTCCTCCTTGATCACCACCTGGTTGTAGACAAGACTGCGGGCGGCGAGAAGGTCGCAGCGCGAGTCTTTCCGTTCGGGACGGAAGGCGTAGAGCAGGGTCAGTACGTCTCCCGGGCCGAGAAGACGCCGCCGCCCTGTGAGTCGGAGGAGCACGGGCTCCGTGAGATAGGCGGGTGTGAAGCGGCAGCCGCGGGGGAGACGGCGGAGGAGCTCGGGCATGAGGGGGATGTGGATGTATCCGGCTTCTACATAAACGGAGTTGAAATCGGCAAGGATTTCCGTGATTCTTTCCGCCCGCATGCGGTCTCGCAATCGGCCCCTTTGGGCGTCCGCCCTGGCGAAGGCCTTGACCGAGGCGACAACGCGGTCGAATTCCCCGCCGCGGGAGGCCTTGTAGAAGGCAAGCAGCCTCTTGGTCCACTCCCGCTCTGCCTCGTAGACCTCGCGCGTCACCGTATTGGAGGGGATCCCATCCGGTTCTCCGCCGGAGATGAAGAATTCGTGGATTCTGATGAGCTCGTCCATGAAGGGGTCGACCTGCCGGACCGCGACCCCCCTGCTGGAAAGCTCCCGGATCAGCTCGCAGGAGTGGTAGGTGTAATCCGGGAATTCGTAGTCGTTCAGCTCGAGATATTTCGCGATATCCATCTCTCCGGAGAGCATCTCCTCGAAGCCGGGTGTCAGCGGCTCTTCCAAAAGCACGGCCTCGCTCCCCTCCATCGCGCTGCGGGCAAGGGGGAGTGTTTCCGGCCTGTAGGAGGTGAATCCCAGGCAAAGGTGATTCGCTGTCATGGGGCATACCTCGGCGATACAGTCAGAGCGGCGCGGGGCGACATTGTGAGTCCGGTTTGTTACGCGGCGGATTCAGCGAATAGGGCACTTCCGGTCTTTGCATCCCTATGGTGCTTTAAGAGGGTCATGTTTTCGAGTCGGCTGGCGAGGTTCAGCCTGAAACGCGGTTCGCGCCATGTATTTTCATTTTGAAGGTCCTGCTTGATAGCATTTTTTCAATAGCCTCGTAATGAAGAAGCAGCAGCCTTTCGGCAGAGGAGGGACTCAATCCGGTCCCTGTTCCCGGCGCAACCGGGCGACGAACATGGCGTCCGTGTCCGCGGTCCAGGGCCAGATCTGCAGCATGCCCTGGGCCTGTTCCCCGCTGAGCGGATCCTGGAAGGGCTCGAGAGAGAACTTGTCCTCTTCCTTGAGGAAAGCGTCCACGACGTCCTCGTTTTCCCTGCGTAACATGGAGCAGGTGGCGTAGACCAGCACACCCCCGGAACGCACCGCTTTGGCAGCACGCCGCAGGATGCTGAGCTGCAGCTCACAGAGGCGGTCCACCTCTCCGGGTTCGGCGCTCCAGCGGGCGTCGGGATTGCGCCGCCAGGTCCCCGATCCGGAGCAGGGGGCGTCCACCAGCACGCCGTGGAAGTTGCGACGCCGCTTGTCCACGCTGGAGCCGTCCCATGGCCGCGGGACGATGTTGTGCAGATCCGCTCGGCGCGCCCTCTGGCGCAGATCCCCCAGCTTGTATTCCCGGATATCCGAGGCCACCACCTGGCCCCGCCCCTGCATGCGGTCCGCCAGCAGCAGAGTCTTGCCCCCGCCGCCGGCGCAGGCGTCCCACCAGCGTTCACCCTGTGCTGGGGCGCAGACGGCGCCCACGCACTGTGAAGCCAGATCCTGCACCTCAATGCGGCCCTGCTGATACGCGGTGAGGGTATACACGCTCGTCTGTCCGGAGACGGCCACTGCGGTCGTGCCCCACAGGGACACACGCTGCTTGACTTCGAGCCCGGATTCCCGGAGCTCGCGCAAGAGCGGCTTGACGCGCCGCGTCTGCAGACGCAGCCACAGAGGCGGCGGTGTCTGCAGCCAGCGTATCAGCTCGCTCAGGGGACGGGGCGTGGCAATGCGGGAACGCGTCCAGGCCGGGATCAGGTTCTTGATGGGCCATTTTTCCGGTGCAGGCGGTCCGTCCTGAACAAGAGCGCCGATTCTGGCCATGCGCTTTTTCGGTGCCGAGGGCGGCTTGGAGTTCCATACCCGGTCCAGCTTTTTGGGGTCTGCGAGTGCGTGGCGCGCGAAAAAGCGAGCAGTCGGCGGAGGGCGATCCCATTCCATATACTGCGCCGCCAGAAGAAGCGCACTCCATCGCTTGAGGCCCGAATTTTCGGAATGGGACTTTTTCTGCTGCGGGGATCCGGACTCGGAGAGGGCCTCCAGCTCGGCCCGGTAAGATTCGGGGGCGAGCTCCGCAAGCCAGCCCCACCAGCGGAAGAGGCTAAATACGGTTTGGGCGATGAGCTGGCGCTGGTTCGGGCGCAGGCTGGTGCGTTCCCGCAACAGTTTCCTCAAAACCCGGTCCGTGGGCTTTTTCTGAACCAGGGCCACCTCGAGCAGCTGCACAGCGATGTCAACGCAGTCGCGCGCCAGGGGCTCGGTGGGGTTTTTGGGCGAGGCCGCCTTCTTGCGTTTCATTCCCGCTGTTCTCTCTCTGTTGCTAGGCGGTTCCTATTAACAGGATCGAGACCTCCCAAGCGGCCGAGTTATCCCCGCCTGGGAAAGCCCTTTTGGGGTTCGACATGCACCTTCCCGGGCGTGGGCCCTTCGTCAGAGAGGGCTGTTGAGGCCTGCGGGGAGGCGGGTTCCGCGGATTCCTCCACCTCCCGCAATCCGAGCCAGAAGTGGACCACGAGGGTGGCGAGGATGATCCCGCCGCCCAGAAAGGTGAGCCCCGGCGGTTCCTCCCCCAGGGCCAGCCAAACCCAGATGGGGGCGCAGACCGTCTCCACCAGGAGGAAGAGGCTGACTTCCGGAGATGGAAGATAGCGCGTGCTCAAGCCGATGAGCACCAGGGCGGCCGGCATCTGGACGAGCCCCATCAGGGCGAGCACGAAGTAGCTCTGCGGATCCAGGCTGAGCGGGGAGGCGAAGGGAGCGCTCAAAAGGGCCATGATAGCTCCACCCACGCAGACCAGGGGCAGCGGGTCCAGCCAAGTGTTGCGCCTGAGCAGGGTGAGGTTGCTTCCGATGTTCAGGGACGCGAGCAGGGCGATGGCATTGCCCAGCATGCCTCCCGCCTCCAGAGAGCCGTAAAAGACCAGCACCACACCTGAGATGGCACAGGCGATGGCCGGCCAGGTGCGCAAGGGGATGGCCTCAATGCCGAAGATCCAGGTAAGGAGCCCGGCGAAAAGAGGGGACATGGAGATGATGACCACGGCGTTGGCCACATCGGTGAACATGACCGCGCTGACGAAGAAAACGCCTCCCAGGCCGTAGAACAGGGTGCAGCCGGCTGCTGGGGCGCCCCCGTCCAGAACGGCTCGTATGGGCGAGCGCCGCTGCCGGATAAGCTGGACCAGGGACAGAGAGAGGAAGATAAAGACTCCCCTCCAGAAGATGACGTCTGCGTTGTCCGTGTGGGCCAGCCGGACCAGGAGGGCGTCGAAGCTGATGGTCAGGACCCCGCAGATGGCGAGGAGCAGCCCGCAGCTTCTGGGGGATAGTCGGCTTGTAAGCATGGAGGCGGCTCAAGAGGTTTTTTTCGCGGCAAAACAGCTTTGTACGTCATGAGCGCCGCGATGGCAACCCAGGCCCACTCCCAGTGATACCCGCCAAGGAAGGGTTTTCCCAAGAGCTCGCTTCAGTCCCCGAGCCGGAGATAGCGGCTCAGCCTGCTGCGGAGCAGCTCCTTGAGCTTTTCCGAGCCGCGCGGATACATATCCGGGATGCCCAGGTCCACCACACGGGTTCCGGACAGGTCGAAGCTCCGTTCCAGAATGGTTGCGTGCACATCTTCCTCTTCGGACATGACGAAGATTACATCCGCCCAGTCCACGAGATCCTGGGTGACCACTCTGCGGGCCGCAGGGTGGATCCCGGCGGAGGCGGCCTCATAGCGCCGGCTTGTCCGGAAGAGGTCCTCCGCCGTGGGACTGCGCTCGGAATTGGCGGTGCAGACGAAGAGCAGCTTCGTCGGTTTTTTGTGATCGGCGGGCATACAATCTTTTGCCTTGGGGGTCGCGGCTGCTTGGGGAAGAGGGATCAGGCCTCTGAGCCGCTCATGCGCCGGAGCAGAGTGTGCATGAACCAGCGGGTGAAGTCCTCGAACAAAACGTTGTTGGGCGAGCTGTCGTCGCAGCATTCCAGCTCGGCCAGGGACACGTCCAGCACGCGACCGTCCGAGGACCGGCAAACCCGGGCCATGATCCCCTGTTCGTCGTCCACTTCCTCGTCGAAGTCGAGCAGGAGCAGGGCCTCGAAGCGGGCGCTGTCCTCCTGGGCCTGTATCAGGTAGCAGGGGTGTTCGATGCGGCTTCGCATATGGCGGAGATAGACAGTCATGGTTTCCGCATCCGCGTCAGGCGGCGTAGTCGTGGCAAAGAGCTCGTTGATCCGTTCCTGCCAGTTCCCGTGCTCCATGTCCTGCGCTCCTTGTCGGCTGGTTAGTGTGTCTGTCGGGTATTCAATCCCAAGAGCCCCGGTGTCAAGTCAAGAGCCTGGCCGTTATGTCGGCGACGCGTGCGCCCTGGGTGCGGGCGATGGCGAGCTCGTTCTCCGAGGGCATTCGCGAGCCGTCCCCGTCGGCCATCGTGGTTGCGCCGTAGGGCGTGCCGCCGCTTATTTCCTGCATGGAGAGCAGGCGCTGCTCGGAATAGGGGACGCCCACGATGATCATGCCGTGGTGCAGCAGCGTGGTGTGGAAGCTGGTGAGCGTGGTTTCCTGGCCGCCGTGCTGGCTTGCGGTGCTGGTGAAAACGCTTCCCACCTTGCCGATGAGCTCACCCTTTTGCCACTGCGAAGAGGTTTGATCCAAAAGGTTCCGCATCTGGGCGCACATGTTCCCGAATCGGGTCGGGGTGCCGAAGATGAGGGCGTCCGCCTGGGCAAGCTGATCCGGACCGGCCAGAGGAACATGGGAAAAGGACTTTCTGGCCTCCAGGGCACCGCTCGCCTCGAGCCTGTCCTCGGGAACCAGCTCCTCAGCCTGGTACAGGGCCACCTCCGCGCCCTGCACCTGCCGCGCTCCTTCCGCAACGGCCTCCGCCAGGCTATAGACGTGGCCGAACATGCTGTAGAAAATAATCTGGATTCTGGGCATATACAACCTCCGTGGATGGGATTTCAGACGCTTGGTTGACAAGCATTTTGCGCTGGGATGCAATAGTCTGAGAGATTCTGTTCTGGAACCCCTCAGGCATGTCCGCGAAAAAGCGTATGATCTATTATCCAATATAGTTGAAGGGCTGTGCTCTGACAAGAGCGAGGGAGCAGGGCAGCCAGGTGAGGATCCTGAGCGGCAAACCATAGCCGGAGGAGAATATGGCCGGAGAAGCGGAACGGAGCGACAGGGTGGTTCACGCGGAGCCTGCCGAAGAGGCGGAGAACGCGTGCCTTAAGGAACAGGTCGAGGATCCGGCCCTTGTGGTTATCTTCGGCGCAACCGGGGATCTGACTTCCAGAAAGCTTTTCCCGGCACTGCACTCCCTGCGCCGGAACGGGATCCTGCCGGAGCGCTTCGGGATCGTCGGAGTGGGCAGGACGGAACTCACCCACGAGGCTTTTCGGGAACGGATGCGCTCCGCCCTTTTCGGCGAGAGCGGGGGTGACGAAATCTGGTCGGATATGGCGGAACGGGTGTTCTATCATTACGGCAATGCGGATGAGCCGGAAAGCTTCGACAAGTTGGCCCATTTGCTCCAGGATCTTCAGGAGCGGCTGCATACCGGGGGCAATATTCTGTTCTACTTCGCCGTCCCGCCCAGCCTGTATATTCCGCTGACCCGGCAGCTGGGGCGCGCGGGCCTTTCCCGGCAAGAGCGCGGGTGGCGCCGTCTCGTCGTGGAAAAACCCTTCGGCCACGATCTGGAGTCCGCGCGGACCCTGGACCGGGCCCTGCACGAGTCCTTTGCCGAGCATCAGATTTTCCGCATCGATCACTACCTGGCCAAGGAGACGGTGCAGAACATCTCCATGCTCCGGTTCGCCAACGCAATATTCGAGCCGCTCTGGGACCGCCGTTACGTGGACTATGTGCGTATCACTGCCGCGGAGAGTGTCGGCGTGGGCCACAGGGCGGGGTATTACGATCGTTACGGCGTTCTCCGGGATATGTTCCAGAACCACATGATGCAGCTCCTGGCCCTGTGCGCCATGGAGCCTCCCTCCTCCTTCCGGGCCGATCCGGTCCGCGACGAGAAGACCAAGGTCTATCGCAGCCTGCGTCCCTTCCCCACGGAACGCCTCGAGGACCACCTGGTGCTGGGCCAGTACACCTCAGGCAAGGTGGACGGGGAAAGGGTGCCCGGGTACACGGATGAATCGGGTGTGGCGGCCGATTCCCTGACCCCCACCTTTGCGGCCATGTGTGTTTATGTGGATAACTGGCGCTGGCAGGGGGTCCCCTTCTATCTGACCTCCGGCAAGAGGCTCGCTGCAAAACGGACCGAGATCGTGGTGCAGTTCAAGCAGGTCCCCTTTTCCCCTTTCAGGGGGGTCATCGGCGAAGATATCGGGGCGAACCGGCTCGTGCTCAGCATCCAGCCACGCGAGGGCGTGAGCCTGGATTTCCAGGCCAAGGCCCCGGGCTCTCAGATCTGTCTACGGAACGTGACCATGCACTATGACTTCGGCTCTGGATTCATGCCCGGAATGGAGGCCTATGAAAAGGCCCTCCTGGATTGCCTCCTGGGCGATCAGACCCTCTTCTGGCGCCAGGACGGGGTTGAGCTCTGCTGGAGTTTTCTGACCCCCGTCCTCATGGAATGCGACTGTCCGGAGCGCTCGGACATGCTGTATATGTACAGGGCCGGGAACTGGGGACCGCAGGCGGCCAACAGGCTCCTGCCGGACTGGGACGGCGAGACCTAGTGTCTTGTCCTGTTTCAAGTGTCGTAAAAGAGGAATACAAAAAATATTTGCAGAGACATAAAAGAATATTGGGGCTTGAGTTGACAGGACACTAGGTCCGTTTCTTTTTCAAAAAAAGAAACAAAAAGTGGTGAGTAGAATCTTCTGATTTTCTTGCTTCTTCTTTTTCCCAAAAGAAGAAGCAAACTGGTGACTTGTAGGCTCAAACTGTCGTTAAGCCGAGACACATGCGTGGCTAAGCGTGGACAGAAATAAAACCGACGATTCACGCTGGACAAGTCACCAGGAAAGGGGGGGCAATGATTCGTAGCAGGCTGGAGAGGTGGCTTACGGGAGGCCGGAATGCACGGGTGACGATGTTCTCCGACTTTGAGGAACAGTGCCGCTACGGGGCGGACCGCATTCGCGATGCTGTCAGGGACTCCCCACGAGAGCGCTTCTTTCATCTGGCCCTGTCCGGAGGGAACACCCCGGCAAGGCTTTACGAGCTCCTGGCCCGGCGGGATTTGCAATGGGACAGGGTCCGCGTTTACTTCGTGGACGAGCGGCTGGTCCCTCCGGATTCGCCCAAGAGCAACTACGCCCTGGTCCGGGAACGCCTGCTGGACAGGGCGCCCATTCCGGAGGCCAATATCCATCCCGTCCCCGGGGCGGATTCTTCGTCAGCGCAGGCGGCAGCGGAATACGAGCGCAGCCTCGCCTCTTTGCCGCGCAGCGCCGGAAGCGGCGCACCCCGCTTCGACCTCGTGCTGCTGGGGATGGGCGAGGACGGGCACATCGGGTCCCTGTTTCCGGGATCAAGGGCGCTCGCCGAGACCGATGGATGGGCCGCAGGTGTTGCCCCTGAGGAGAGCCCGGACGGGCTGCCCAGAGTGAGCTTGACCCTGCCGGTGATAAACAGCGCCGACCTCGTCCTGGTCCATATCAGCGGAGCCTCCAAGACAGAGGTGCTGCAAAGGATGTTGGAAGGCGGCGCTGAACAGGACCTGCCCATCTCCCGGGTCCGGCCCGCCGGAACCATGGAATGGCTCCTGTCCCCGCCTCTCGCGAGCCTTGCCCCCGGCTCGGTGGAGCAGCCAGAATAAAGAGGAACCGCCAAGGCGCGAAGGGCGCCAAGAAGAGCGTTCTCTTCGGCGGGTTTACGCCGAAGAGAAAGGACTTCGCCGAGCGTTTGACAAAGCTGGCGACCCGTTGGAGACAATTCTGAGAATCCCAACCGGTAAGGCAAGTATTTGCTTTGCGGCCGCCCCGCAAAGCAAATGATCTTTCTTGGCGTCTTCCCCTGGCGTTCTTGGCGTCTTGGCGGTTAGGCGACGGAAACCGCTTGATCCCGCGAAATGCCTGATGT
>JAZKRN010000125.1:0-8499 GCA_036628655.1 Desulfohalobiaceae bacterium
TCAAATAGGTGCCGGACAACGCAGCAATTGAAAGATTGGGGGCGCCCTGCTAGAGCGCTGAGCCAGCGCCTTGATAGAACGATACAATCCCCAAACGACGCTTCATCGAAGTGAACCGCGAGCTGTATGGAAACCCTGATCATCTCCTTCGGACTTGCCTTGGGGATATCCGCTTTTTGCTCTCTGGCCGAGGCTGTCCTTTATTCCGTCCCTTGGAGCTATATAGAAAAATTGCGCGGGGAAGGCAAGCGGAGCGGGGAGGTCCTCTACGCCCTGCGTCGCAAAGTGGACGAGCCGATCACCGCCATCCTGACCCTGAACACGGTCGCCCACACAGCGGGAGCGGCTGTCGCGGGAGCGGCGGCTGCCAAAATCTTCGGCGAGTCCTCCATGTTCACCTTTTCCCTGGTGTTCACTCTGGCTATCCTCATTTTCTCCGAGATCATCCCCAAAACCATCGGCGTTCTCTACAACCGCCCCTTTTCCATGATCCTGGCCTATCCCCTGAAATACATGGTTTTCGCCTTCTTTCCGGCCATCAAGTCCATCGGGCTGCTGGTTAACCTGTTGGGGAAGAACAAGATGGGGCCGGACGCCAATGAAGAGGATGTCCTGGCCCTGGTGAGCCTGACCCGCAAGAGCGGGGGACTGAAGCGGTTCGAGGAGCTGAGCATCCAGAATATCCTGGCCCTGGACGATCGGACGGTGCGGGAGGTGATGACCCCGCGCACCGTGGTTTTTTCCCTGCCCGCGGAAAACCGGGTCTGCGACGTATGGGACGGCAAGCATGTCTGGCCCTACAGCCGGGTGCCGGTCTACGCCGGGGGCGATCCGGAGGAGGTGGTGGGCATCGTCTATCGCCGCGAGGTGCTGGAGGCCCTGGCCGAGGGGAAGAAGGACCAGACCCTGCAGCAGATGATGAAGCCGGTGCATTTCGTCCTGGAGAGCTTGACCTTGGACCGGGTTTTAGTCAAATTTTTGGAGTCCCGCATCCACCTGGCAGTTGTACTGGACGAATACGGCGGGCTCGCCGGAATCATCTCCCTGGAGGATATCCTGGAGGAGATCCTGGGCAACGAGATCATGGACGAGACCGATCAGGTCGCGGACATGCGGCAACTGGCCCTGGAAAAGAAACAGGAGCTCCTGCGCAACAAGCCTGGGGCCTAGCGGGAGGTAAAAGGTCCGGCATTCCGTCGGATCGGCTCCCAGATCCTTGACTCCATAAACGGGTGCGAAAATGCGATCCAAGATGAATCAAAAGGCTCTGTATATCGCTGCTCTGGGGCTTTTGTGCCTGGGGTTGGGCTACCTCGTGCTGAGCGGCATCCAGCAGAGCAATATGTATTTTCTCAATGTCTCCGAGGCGCTGGCCACGACCCCTCAGAAAGTGCAGAAGGCCAGGGTTTTCGGAATGATTGCCCCGGACGGCTTGCAGAAGGCCTCCGGGAATGGTGAGGGCGAGGCTGTCCTCCGGCTGGCGGACAAGGAAAATCCGCAACAGACGCTGCGCGTGGAATACAGCGGAGTGCTGCCGGACAACCTGAAGCCTGGAACCGGAGTCATCGTCGAGGGCAGCATGGGAGAGGACGGCAACGTCTTCTCCGCCCACACCCTTTTGACCCAGTGCCCCTCCAAGTACGAGAGCGAGTCCTGACAACCTTTTTCGCCCACGGGATGTGACCAATGGCAATGCTCGCCTACTTCTCCCTGCTCCTCTCCCTGTTTGTGGCTTTGGGCGGGGCGGCCTACGCTCTGGGCTGCCTCTGGCGGGGGCAAGCCGTTCCCGCTGTCTGGATGGAGCGCCTGCAGGTGCTGCTTTTGATTTTGCTCGCAGCGGCGAGCGCCGTCCTCTTCGGCGCGCTCGTGAGTCAGGACTTTTCCCTGGCCTATGTCCGCGATCACACGGACAGCGCCATGGCCTGGTACTATGCCTTCAGCGCCTTCTGGGCGGGCCAGGAGGGCTCCTTCCTGTTCTGGGCCCTGGCCATAGCCGTCATGGGGGCAATCTGGATCCTGCAGCCCGGATACAGGGAAATGCCGCAGGAGACGAGTACCGCGTTCTGGATGTTCTTTTTCGCCGTGGAAGCGGTCTTTCTGCTGCTTCTGACCACGGTGAGCAATCCCTTTATGCTGCTCGCCCCGGCCCCGTCGCAGGGAAGCGGCCTCAATCCCCTGCTGCAGAATCCGGGCATGATCTTCCATCCCCCCATTCTCTTCCTGGGATACGCCGGCTTCACCGTGCCCGCCTGCGCCGCTCTGGGATCCGGCCTTTCCGGACAGGGATATGCCTGGATGCGGGGCGTGCGCAATCCGTTCCTTATTGCCTGGGTCCTGCTGACCGCAGGGATCGTGATCGGGGCCTGGTGGTCCTATATGGAGCTGGGCTGGGGCGGCTACTGGGCCTGGGACCCCGTGGAGAACGCGTCCCTGCTACCCTGGCTCGCGGCAACCGCCTTTCTGCACACCTCCCTGCTGGGCAGGCGCTTCCAGGCCCTGGGGCGAAGCAATATTCTGCTCGCCGGGCTCACCCTCTTTCTGTGCTTCTTCGCCACTTTCCTCACCCGAAGCGGGGTTCTCGATTCCCTGCACACCTTCGGGGACAACACGGCGGCCATGCCCCTTCTCTCTCTGCTTCTGAGCTCCCTGGTCCTGACCGTCCTGGTCTCCGTCATCGCCAAACCCGAGGCGCGGAAGGAGCTGGCGGATGTGTTCAGCAGGCAGGGCTTCGTGATTCTTCTTACCTGGCTCATGATCGCCCTGACCCTGGTTATCGGGACGGCGACGCTGTTCCCGGCCCTGAGCCAGCTGGTGCTGGAGTCCTCCGTGGGCGTGGATGCGGGTTTTTACAACCGGGTCTGCCTGCCCCTGTTCGGGCTCATCTTTCTGCTGCTGGCCCTGTGTCCGGGTCTGGGATGGACTCGGCCCCGAATGGACCGCCTCCGCATTTTCTTTCTGCCCGGTCTCTTTATCGGGCTTGTGGCCGCACTGTGGCTGGCGGGTCTGCCGCTTTCGCTTCCCCCGCTGGCCATTGCCGTGATCATCTGCGCCTTTGCCTCGGTGGTGATCTACCTCTGGCAGAACCGTTCCCTGCTGCGTCGGCAAGGGGGGTGGAGCATCTGGGGGGTACACCTCGGAATCTGTATCCTGGCTCTGGGAGTGGCGGTGTCCGGCCCGTACAAGGCCACCACTGAGGCCATCCTGAGTAAGGGGGACAGCTTCAGCATCCAGGACTACACCCTGACCTTCGAGGGGGTAAGCAGTGAGCGCCATCCGGGGATGACCGCCACTATGGCCAATATCCGGGTTTCCGGCGAGAAGGGCGGTCTGGGCCTCCTCCAGCCGGAGCGCAGGAGATACCAGAACTTCAGGCAGCCCTTTGCCGAGGCCGCTGTGCTGCCCGGATTGGGCGACGAGATCTACGTCACCCTTCTCGGTGTGAACCAGGAAGAGATCGTGCGGGTCAAGGCCCAGGTCATGCCCATGGTCAACTGGATCTGGATCGGCGGGACCATCATGTGCCTGCTGGGCCTGCTCGGGGTGCGCAACCAAAGAAAGCGTCAGACCGCCCATGCTCGTTGAAGCCAGGGGGCTGAGCAAGTTTTTCGGGGTCAAGCCCGTTTTCCGCAATCTGGACTTCCGGATGGACGCGGAGCAGGTGGTTCTGCTCCTGGGGGAGAACGGCAGCGGCAAGTCCACCCTGCTTCGCATTCTTGCCGGCCTGCTCCAGCCGACCACGGGCAGGCTCGATGTGGAGGCCGAGCCCGGAGAAATCGGGTACGTAGGGCATCAGCCCTATGTGTATCCCGGCTTGAGCGCGTGGCAGAATCTGCGATTTTGGTCCAGGCTGCACGGATATTCCGCGGATCCCGGGCGCATGGAGGAGGCCCTTGCTCGTTTCGGCCTGGACCGGGTCAAGCACGAGCCGGTGGGCTTCTACTCTCGCGGCATGCTCCAGCGCCTGAATTTGGCACGGGTCCTCTGCCTGGGCCCCAGGCTGTATCTTTTGGACGAGCCCTCCACAGGCCTGGACACGCGTTCCAGGGAGGTGCTGCACAAGGTGGTCGGCGAGATGCGCGAAAAGGGGTGCGGCGTTGTGTGGGTGAGCCACTATCCCGAGAGGGACATGCCCCTGGCTGACAACGTGTTGCATCTCAAGGGACAATCCGGATGGATGGACGCGCAGGCTCCAGCGCATTCCGGGACTGGGGATCGCTGAGCGGTTTTTATGTTGCCTGGCGCGTACCTCATCGCCAAAAAGGATATCGGGCTGCTTCTGTTCAAGGGGCGCGGGGTGGTGCAGGCCGCTCTCCTGGGCCTTTTGCTTATTTTTCTCTTCAGCCTGGCCGGCAGCGGGGGAAAAATCCCTGAAAGCTGGATTGCCGCGGTCTTCTGGCTCGCTTCCTGTTTCAGCCTGGTGCTTGTTTTCAACGGGCTCTATGCCCTGGAGGAGGAGAGCCACGCCAGGGAAGGCCTCTTGATGGCCCCGATACCCGCCCAGTCTATATGGCTGGGCAAGGCCCTCGCCGGAGGGCTGCTTCTGCTTCTGCTGCAGCTGTTGTTCGTGCCCGCGGGTGTGGTCTTTCTCGGAGCGGGTCCCTTGGCCTCTTGGCTCGAGGGGGCGGGGTTGCTGCTCTCCGTGGATGCCGGTCTGATTCTGCTGGGCTCGCTTTTCGGAGCTCTGGGACAGGGGCAAAGCACGAAGGAATCACTGCTCAGCGTGATTCTCTTTCCCCTCCAGGTGCCCCTGATAATGGCGGGAATCCACATCGGGGAGGTGCTGCTGGCAACTTCGGCGGATGCAGGGGGCCTCTCCTCCTGGTTCGGTCTGATTCTCGCCTTTGATGCGGTGTTCGCAGGGGCCGGGCTGATCCTTTTTCCCTTTGTCTATGCCGAATAACCCTCACGCCTGCGCAGACCAGGCACAACGAAGCATGAAGATACATTGAGGCGGAGCCTGGGGAGAGCCTGGAGCCGTGTTTCATAAGCGTGCGAGCCGTTGTTGTTCGCGATATGGGGGGCAGCATATATCGGCTGAACAGCTCGCGATGCCAAGTGTGAATCGGGAACATACATTCTCTCGTGAACTGAGATTGGTCGGCTTGGGCCATCCCCGGCATTGGACGCCGGAATGAAACACTGGCTCCAACGGACTCCCCAGACTCCGCCTCGTTCGGAAATGATCGATACAATTGAGTCCGTTCGTCACATTTACATACAAGGCGGGGAGTGATTGTGATACAGTGGAGGGTCATCGCGGCAGCCGGGTTTACGGCCCTGCTCATGCTCCTGAGCCAGTATGCCATCTGGGTCTGGTCCCCTATGGAAAGCCAGATGGGGATCATCCAGAAGATATTCTACACTCATGTGGCCCTGGCCTGGTGGGGGTTCTTCTGCTTTTTCCTCGTCTTTGCCTTGAGTGTGTGCTATCTCCTGCGCAGACAGGAGATCTATCATCTACTGGCCGGTGCGGCGGCGGAAGTAGGAGTCCTGTTCACCGGGCTTGTGCTTTTGACAGGAATCGCCTGGGCCAAGGTCTCCTGGAACACCTGGTGGACTTGGGATCCCAGGTTGAGCACGGCTCTGGTTATGTGGTTCGTCTATTCGGGCTATCTCCTGGTACGTCATCTCGATCCCGCGCAAGCCAAGATCAAGACGGCATCCGCTGTGCTGGGGATCGTGGCCTTCCTCGACGTACCGCTCGTTTTCCTGTCCGCACGCATGTGGCGCAGCGTGCACCCTTCGGTGATCGCCAGCCGTGAAGGCGGGCTGCCGGAATCCATGGCCGTCACCCTGACGCTTTCCCTGCTGGCATGGGGCGCACTGAGCGGGCTTTTGCTCTGGCTGCGCTCCGGGCAGCTGGACCTCAAGCACAGGATTTCCGCCCTGCTCTGGGCGGAGTAGAAAACGCCGAGCCAGCCCACCCTGACAGAGCGCCTTGTTCGTACCGAGCCCGTCAATCGGGGCCGGGATTTTCGAGCGGGCTTAATTGTCCCGGCTGATTGTCCGTGAACGGGACAATCCGTGAATCGGAGCCGCGCGGGAAGGTACCCGGCCCTTTCAGTGAGGGAAATCATTTAGTGGAGAGGGAATCCGATGGAGGCAACGGAACTGCTACTGGCCGCAAACGCGGTGGTGTGGCTGGGAGTGTGTGGATACATCGCCTTTTTGGCCGGTCAAACACGGCAGATCAGGCGCAGGCTGCAACAGCTCGAGCACAGGGAGGATAGCGATGTCCGCGGCGACCGGTAAAGGCACGAAGCTCGTGCTTATTGTCACTGCCCTCAGCCTGCTGGGCATGCTCGCGTATTCCATGGTCTATAGGGTCCAGCATCCCCTTCTGACCAAGCAGCAGGAACAGTCCCGACGGCAAGCAAGCTCCCAGGAGCCGTCCCAGGAGGCGATGGACCGCGTCGCCGAGCTGATGAGCCGCATTCAGGAAAACCCTGAGGATGTCCGGGCCCTGAGCGAGGTGGCCCGGCTGTTCATGTCCATGCAGTCCTTTGAACGGGCCGCCGGGTTCTGGGAACGGGTGCTCAACATCAATCCCGATCAGTCGAATGCCAGGCAAAGTCTGGCCATGTGCTACTACCGGATGGAGCGGCACGAGGATGCCGCAGCCGAGCTGCGCAAGGTCCTGGAGCTGGAACCGGACAACGCGTATGCCCATTACAACCTGGGGGTGGTTCTGACCCGTTTTCTGGATCAGCCGGAAAAGGGGAGGCAGCACTTTCGACAGGTCCTGAACACGGAAGGGGCGGATAACGAGCTCAAGGACAGGGCTCGGCAGGAGCTTTCCCGCTCGCCTTCCGGCAATGAATAGCCCGAGACTGTCTTCAAGGAGGTAACATCATGGATAAAGTGCAGAAGTTTGCTCTCACCTTCGACGATGTTCTGCTTTTACCGGACTATACAGAGGTTCTCCCCCACGAGGTGGACGTGAGCACCAGGCTTACCCCGGATATCAAGCTGAACATTCCCTTGATCAGCGCGGCCATGGACACCGTTACCGAGTCGGAGATGGCCATAGCCATCGCCCGGCAGGGAGGCCTGGGGATCGTGCACAAGAATATGACCGTCCAGGCCCAGAGCCGGGAGGTGGAGAAGGTCAAGAAGTCGGAAAGCGGAATGATCGTGGACCCGGTGAGCATCGAGCCGGACTGCAGCGTGGGGAAGGCGCTGGAGATTATGGCCCACTACAAGATCTCCGGTTTGCCCGTGGTGCAGGACGGTTTGGTCGCCGGAATCGTGACCAACAGGGACGTGATGTTCGTAAAAGATATGCAGACCCGTGTGGCCGAAATCATGACCACGGAAAACCTGGTCACCGTGTCTCAGGGAACGGATTTGGAGCAGGCCAAGAGCATCCTGCACCAGAACCGCATCGAAAAGCTTCTCGTCGTGGACGGGGAGCGCAGGCTGCAGGGTCTTATCACCATCAAGGACATCGAGAAGATCAAGAAGTACCCCGATTCCTGCAAGGACGACCTGGGCCGGTTGCGCGTCGGGGCCGCAGTCAGCGTGGGCGAGGATCTGGAGGAGCGGGTGCAGTCCCTGATCCATTTCGGGGTGGATGCGCTGGTGATTGATTCGGCCCACGGGTACAGCAAAAATGTGATCCGGGCCGTGGAGTCCATCAAGCACAATTTCCCCGAGTGTCCGGTCATAGCCGGAAACGTGGCCACATACAACGGAAGCCGGGCTCTGCTCCAGGCCGGGGCGGATACCATCAAGGTCGGTATCGGTCCGGGTTCCATTTGCACCACGCGAGTGGTTTCCGGAGTGGGCGTTCCCCAGGTTTCGGCAATCATGGAATGCATTCAGGCGGCCCGGGAAATGGACGGTTGCCTGATCGCCGACGGAGGGATCAAGTTCTCCGGGGATCTGGTCAAGGCGATCGCCTCCGGCGCGGATTCGGTGATGATGGGCAGCATGCTCGCCGGAACCGAGGAAAGTCCGGGCGAAACCATCCTGTATCAGGGACGGCGCTACAAGATCTATCGCGGCATGGGCTCCATCGATGCCATGCGCGAGGGGAGCCAGGATCGCTACGGCCAGGAGGACATGGAGAAATACGTCCCCGAAGGGATCGTGGGCCGCATTCCCTACAAGGGCAAGGTCCGGGAAACCCTGTATCAGATGGTGGGCGGCCTGCGCTCCGGGATGGGATACGTGGGCAGCGAGAATATCGCCGAGCTGCAGGAAAAGTCGCGCTTTGTTCAGATCTCCCAGGCCGGGTACAGGGAGAGCCACGTCCACGACGTGCTCATCTCCAAGGAGGCGCCCAACTACCAAGTCGACATGAGCTAGGTGGAGGTGTTTGGACGAATACGCTCCCCTCTCCTTCGTTGCTGCGAGATTTTGAAATCCTCATGTATTATCCATACACTCCGGTTTCAAAATCTCTTGCGCCTCGGATAGGTACACGTCTTCGTCCAAACGTGCTTTTTTTTATATGAAAATGTGGCCAAGCTGTCGAATTATTTGGTGAAATTATCG
>JAZKRN010000126.1:0-8492 GCA_036628655.1 Desulfohalobiaceae bacterium
CCGCGTACACCGAGACCTACACCCAGGGCAGCTGGAAAAACAGCTGGACAGTGTTAAAATATCGCTGGTGGAACTAAAATTATAAATAAATTTGCATGTTCATCGCTCGGGTCTCCTATGGGCGCAAGATCCGTGAGTTCCTCCTGGGCGTTCTCTTCGTCCCTTCTACGGTGACCTTTCTCTGGATGACCATCTTCGGCAACAGCGCCATCTATATTGAAAAGTTCGGCCAAGGCGGGCTGGCCAAGGCGGTGCAGGAAAACATCCCGGTTTCCCTGTTCGTGTTCCTGGAAAACTTCCCCCTGACTTCCATTGCCTCGATACTCGCCGTGATCGTGGTCATCACTTTCTTTGTCACCTCCTCGGACTCCGGGTCCATGGTTATCGACATCATCACCTCCGGAGGCAATCCCGATCCGCCCAAGCCGCAACGCCTGTTCTGGGCCATCACCGAGGGAATCGTCGCCGCGGTTCTCCTGGCCGGCGGGGGGCTGGTTGCCCTGCAGACCGGAGCCATCACCACGGGGCTTCCCTTTGCCGTGGTCATCCTCTTGATGACCTGGTCCGTGCTGCGCGGGCTGCGGGACCATGTGGAGCAATACGGCTGGGATTAATCCCGCACAGGTGCTCGGTCTTCTGTTCGTAGGAGGCAGGGCCGGGCTAATACCCGGCAAGCCCGCAGACAAGCCTTCTCGCGATGCGTTTCCGGCTTCGGGAATTTTGAGCTCGGAACAGACAAAACGTGAGAAGGGGGTCCACAGGGTCCCCCTGGATTTCTCGAAAAGGAGCTGCATTATGCATGGAAAAGTACACAATACAGCCTGGAGTATCCTTCTGGGGCTCATCGCTCTCCTGCTGCTCGCCGCGCCAGTCCATGCGGCCAAGGGGACGGTGAAGCTGAGCTATGTGAAGTGGTCCTCGGAGATCGCCAGCACCAATCTGGTCAAGGCGGTGCTGGAGCAGGAAATGGGATACGATTGCCAAATCGAGGCCGTGGACGCGGAAGAGATGTGGAGCTCTGTTGCGGAGGGCGAGGCGGATGCCATGGTGGGTGCCTGGCTGCCCGGAACTCACGAGCACTACATGGACAAATACGGGGACGATGTCGTGGATCTGGGGCCCAATCTCAAGGGTGCCCGGATCGGACTGGTGGTTCCAGACGTGACACTGGGCCGGCAGACAGCGGGAACCGGTCTGCGCAACGAGCCCTACATCGATGTGGAGAGCATCGCCGAGCTTTCCGAATATGCGGACAAGTTCAACTTCAAGATCATGGGCATCGACCCCGGTGCAGGGGTCATGAAGAGGACCAGGGAGGCCATCAAGGCCTACGGCCTGGATAACTACGAGCTGGTCACCGGCAATGAGCGGACCATGACCCATGCCCTGGATCGGGCCATCACCCAGCACGAGTGGATCGTGGTCACCGGCTGGGTCCCGCACTGGAAGTTCGCCAGGTGGGAGCTCAGGTTCCTGGAGGATCCCAAGAACGTCTTCGGCGGGAAGGAGCACATCAATACGATGGTCCGGGAAGGCCTGGAAGAGGATATGCCTGAGGTGGCGAAGTTCCTGGACAATTTCCAGTGGTCTCCGGAGCAGATGGGCCAGCTCATGATCTGGATCCACGACGACGACGGCAGGTTCCCCTACGAGAAGGCCCTTCGCTATATCCGCACCCACGTGGAGCAGGTCGACTCCTGGACTCCCTAAAAGGGCGGCTCTGATTGAGCCTATGCCTTGAGCGGCTTCCACAAGGCCTTGTGCGTTGGATGCACTTGGCCTTGTGGAAACGCAATCTATAGGGGTATCGCCACTATCTATCCCTCATTGCTTATACTCCACGCCCTATAGTTACTCTCTGTAGGAACTTTCTGAGGAAAATCCCTTTTCATCATTGGCCAAATGGTGCTTCCTGGTCCAGCAATTGGACCCATTATTGGGTTGCATTGATGAATCGTGTCATGTCTCCAAGGGGGACACCATGCGTCATACAATGTTTGGTATCCTATGCAGTCTGATAGGGATCTTTTTTTTGAGCGGCATTCCTTCAACTGCCCAGGCCCAGAAAACAGTATCCATTGCCGTGATCGGTCCCATGAGCGGCAGCGACGCGAAAAGCGGTCAGGCCATGCTGCAGGGGGTTAAAAAACAGGTGGAGCAGATCAACGCTCAAGGGGGAATACAGGGCCGGGATGTTCAAGTAGAGGCCTATGATAATCAACACGATAAGGCGCTCGCCAGAAAGCAAGCGCGGAAAATAGCCACGGAAAGCGATTGTGTTGCGGTTATCGGCCATTACTACAGCTCGCTTTCCCTGCAAGGCGGCCGCATTTATCGGGAACACGGCATACCGGCAGTGACCAGCAGCGCTGTAGCTCCAGAGCTCACTGAAAACAATGACTGGTATTTTCGAGTCATTTCCAACAATGAATTACAAGGTGAGCTGTCTGCGCTGTATATGTCGAGAGTGCTCAACCATTCATCAGTGAGCATTCTCCATGAAGATGACGCCTATGGGCAAAGTTTGGCGAGCTCATTCATGTCTGCAGCTCAGGAAATGGATCTTGAGGTGGAAAAGAATTATAAAATCGATTCCAAAAGTGATACAACATCCCAGAAGTTAAAGTCTATCTCGGATAGTCTACACAATGGCTCGCAGCCTGAAGCATTATATCTTGCCTTGCTCGATCAGGAAGCAGCTGAATTTGTTAAGTACATTCGAAATGCGGGATTGGATATTCCCGTGTTTGGGGGGGACGCTGTAGGATTGGGAACTTTTCCCGAGGAGGTGGACTCAAGAATAAATGAAACAGCGGAAGCCGGGGATTATACTGATGGTATCTATACGACAACCTATTTTATTCGGGATGTGGCCAACAAAAAAGCCCAGAAGTTTCACAGGGAGTTCGTTGATCAATATGAGCGCAAGCCCGACGCTCTGGCCGCAACGAGTTACGACGCTGCCGGAGTTGTGGTGGACGCTTTAGCAAAGGCCAATCTTGATAGCTCATTAAAAGATCTCCGCAAACAAGTCCGGGATATGTTGCAAAGTTACAATACGCCACAAAAGAGTTATCACGGAATAACCGGCAAGATATATTTTGATGAAAAGGGGGACGCTTTCAACCCTTCACCTTTTGGGTACTATGAACGGACTAATTTAGTCTCTGCTCCAGTTCAATTAACACCTGTTCATAATCCAGACAGAATACTTGATGTCAAAAAGCAAAAGCAAGAAAATAAGTTGATTTCATTTCGTAATACTTTATATTTTAAAACTGATGTGGTTTATACTGGATTGGATATTAATGAATTAACACATATAGATCAAAAAGATGAAGAGTTTATGGCTGATTTTTATGTTTGGTTTCGCCATAAAACTCCTTTGGATTATTCGCAAATAGAATTTTTTAACAGCAATGTAAATTTGGGTCAGCAGGAGCCGTTACGTGTTACACATGTGGATGGCATGAGCTATAGAGTGTACAGAATTAAGACCAAATTCCAGGAGCCTTTCCAATTCCATCAATATCCCTTTGACTCTCAGACTCTGCGTATACGCCTGCGGCATAAGGCCCTTGATCGTGAACATCTGATCTTTGTGGCCGATGATATCGGAATGCAGCGGCACCGAGGCAGTCATCTCTTAAAGCGTATACAAGAGCATTCTGGATTCAATGGCGAGGATAAATGGAGTCTTTTAAATGTTTTGACCTTTACGGATATCGGCATGGCTGACTCCACATTGGGCAATCCGCGTTTGTTCATCTCCGAAGCCGAAACCGGAATAACCTATTCCCGTTTCAATGTGTTCGCGCAAATCAAACGGAATGCCTCCAGCTACTTCTTCAAGAATGCCATCCCCTTGTTTTTCGTGTTTCTTTTGGGATACTCCATGACCTTTATTTTTCCGGAAGGCCCGCCTTTCGCGGCACGATTGAATCTGGGCATAATCCTCCTTTTGACGACTGTTTCCCTGAGCACGATGACTGGGAATCAGCTGCCCAATATCGGGTACCTCATGACCATGGATTATGTCTATTACTTCACCTATTTTTGGTTGCTCCTGGCAATATTGACAACGATCGCAGTGCGTGCTGCCTTCCTCTATGACAAAAGAGTTCTCCATCACAGGCTTGAGTGGGGAATCCGCATTCTGCAGCCTGCGCTTATTCTTGCTTTGCTGGTAAGTATTGTTGTCATCCATATGTGATATTCTCAACCCTTCGTGCTCGATACCGAAATGCTCGATGGTCATCATTCACACCATTTGAGTCCTGTTTCAACGGACGTAATTCCGGGAATGGCGATGGGGTGTTGCGTATTCCATAATGTGAAACCCGGGATGAAACCTGCGCTTCAGCATCCACCCGCCTTCGCCTCGCGACATTTTCATGCTTGGTTGTGCCCGGGCGGCCCGGGAGGGAGGGTTATCAGAACGTAACTATCACGACTCCTCGAAAAAACATGTGAATTTCCTGGGGATTGTGAAAGTGTTGAAAGGCAAAAGATAATGAGACAGGATTAATCCGCGTCGCGCACCGGGAGCACGTACAGGAGGCAGGTGCGATCCGCGGCGATGACCGCCCCCTGTTCCAGGTCCACGAGCCAGGCCTGGGAGGCGGTCCGCAGATCGGCGCTCCAGACCCATTTCCTGGCTTCCGCGCCCCAGGGATCCGGCGCGCAGAAGTCCTCCAGAGTCCGCTTGGGTCGCAGCAGGGTGATGAGCTCCTCCACGGTGGGCAGACGCCAGCCTTTCCCCGCTGGGAGGTGTTCCCCGCAGCGGTCCCAGTATGCGGGGAAGGCGGAGATGTGCCCGGCCCAGATCAGGCCGTTGGCCCGATCCAGATAACCGTCATCCGCCTCCCGGATGTCGCTGGGGAATGCCCGCTCCGGTTGCATGAGCCCGTTCAGCCCGGGAAAGGGCGGATCCGTCCCTGTGTGTCCCGTCTTCATCGGCTCGGAACGGGGCTTCGCCCGCGCTTCGGATCCGTCCCGGGGCCCCTGAAGCGCGCCCGACGGACAGGCCGTGTTGCGCCGTCCCTCCCACTGCCGCCGCAGCTCCAATACGTGCTCCAGCATGTGCCAGGCGCTCGCAAAGCGCTCCGCGGGATCGACTTGCAATGCCCTGCGGAAGAATGCGGTCCACTCCGGACCCAGGAGCGGATGGTCCGACACATCAGGATTTTTCTCCGGTAGAGCGCCGGTCGCCAGCCTATGGAGCACCACGCCGGCGGAATAGAGATCAGCCCGTGCGTCCGCCGCGTCCGGGTCCGTCTGCTGCTCCGGGGAGGCGTAGGCGGCTGAGCCGATCATGAGGCCCTTGGGCGGCTTGAGGGGGAGGCCGGGAAGCCCGGCAAGACCGAAATCGATGAGCTTGACCCTATCCTGGCTGGTGAGCAGGAGGTTGGCTGGCTTGAGGTCCAGGTGGACGATGCCCTCGCGGTGCAGCCGGGCCAGGCCGTACAGGGCCTGTTCCAAGAAGGAGAGGGCCCTGACCGGAGGAACGGGCCGTGTGGGGGCCTCATCCTGGTCGGATTCGCCGATGAGCCGGCCCAGGTTCATGCCCATGTATTCCAGGACCAGGAAGGGCTCGCCCCGGTGTTCGCCCGCGTCCCAGGCGGAGGCGATGTTTTCCTGTTCCAGCTCCCCCATGATGCGGGCCTCGCGCCAGAAGCGGCGCTCCAGCTCCTCCCGGCCCAGGATTCCCTCCAGGACCTCGTCGGGACGCAGGAGCTTGAGGGCCAGGACCTTTTTCAGCTCGGGACGGAGCACCTTGTAGACCCTCCCGGTGCCGCCCCTGCCCAGGAGCCCGAGGACCTGATAGCGGGATATGCGCATAGGCATCACAGCAGCCTTTGGGCATAGGCCCGGGGAAAGCCCAGCTCACAAATCTTCCGGGCGGTTTTCTCCGCGTCGTAGGGCACCCAGCGGATTTCCACCTCGCGGGAGCGGGGATCGTACAGGGCGTATTTGGCCCGTTTGTCCCCGTCGCGGGGTTGCCCCACACTCCCGATGTTCACCACGGTCTTGTCCCCGCTCAGGGAATAGCTTCCGGCGCCGGGAGCCCGCCGCTCAAGCTGGCCCTGCCTGAGCTCGGCGATCTCAAGCTCGTGCGTGTGGCCTACGAAGGCGACCGCGGCGTCCATTTGCAGCAGCGCGGCTGCAAGATCTCCGTCCTCCATCTCGAAGAGATAGGTCGCCACGGATGCCGGAGGACAGCCGTGGACGAAGAGAAGATCCGAGATTTCGCGTCTTGTGGGCCAGGTGGCGATGAACTTGCGGGAGTCCTTGCCCAGGAGGGACTTGACCCGATCGAAGTGCCGCCGCGTGGGCTTGTTGAAATAGCGCCGCGCCCAGCGGTGGACCAGGGCCAGCTCGTGGTTGCCCAGCAGGCAGAGGGCCTCCTTTTCTTTAAGGAACTGGATCGCCGCATCCGGGTCCGGGCCGTACCCAATGGCGTCCCCCAGAAAGACAAGCGACTCCGGCTGGTGGCTCTCCAGGTCGCGGAAGACCTCGACCGCAGCTTCCAGGTTACCGTGGATGTCGGAAAGGATGGCGATGGTCATGATGCCCTCAGCTGCTGTTCGAACCGGGGGTGGATCCGATGGGCATGTCCATTTCCAAGAGGTGATGGAACAGGACCAGGCGGCACTGGGCGCAGTCCATCTTGAGCAATAGATCTTCTTTGCCCTGCGGCGTCAGGGGAAAGCGCTCGCAGGTTGCTTCCGCAGGCAAGGGATCTAAGCGGAGCTCGGCGATCATCCCGAAGAGCCGCTGGTCGGAAAAGGAGCTGTCCACGGGCCACCCGTGCCGAGTCATGGGCTCCAAGCCCCGCAGCATGGTAGCGGGCAGATTCAGCTCCTGCAAGAGGACGTCCCGTGCCGCCTCATCGAGTGGGCGCTCACCGATGCGCCCTCCCGGGAAATCCAGGGTGGTCTCGCCGGTTCCGGGCCGGAAGGAGGGCGGTGCCGTGAGCAGGCCGTCCCCGTGCACCGGAAGCACGATCACGGAATCCGCCCTCTCCGCGCGGTAGTACTCCAGCCTTTGCCCGCGATGGTCCGTATAGCGTTCCCCCACCAGTGTAACCCAATGCGTGGTCAGAGCAAGAAAACGGTCCTCGAGGCTCCACTTGGACATGGCTTCTCCGTTTTTTTTATATGAAAATGTGGCCAAGCTGTCGAATTATTTGGTGAAATTATCGGGCGCGAGGAGACGGGGATGTGCGCTGAAGCCGTGTTTCATAAGCGTGCGGGCCCTTGTTCTGCGCGATATGGCAACCTTGCTACTAGCGACGGTAAGATCCGCGCTGCCGAGAGAGACATTGAACACACGTTCTGTCGCGCGCTGAAATCAATCAGCTCGTTCAGTCCCGGCACTGAAAACACGTAATGAAACACTGGCCTCAACGCACTCCCCGACTCGCCTCGCATTTTCATGCTTCGTTGTGCCCGAGGAGTGGTCGGCAAGGAAATGAAGGTGATACAAGGATAGAAGACCCAATACGCTGTGATCCGGACTTTTTGTATGTTGTGCCTGACAGGGTCTTTTTCAAGAGATTGTTAGGCCGGCAGCTCTCGCAGGAGAATGTCGCAGACCTCGTTCAGGTCGGTTTTGGCTTCCGCCTCGCGATCCCGTGGCTGTCCCGGGCTATAGGCAATACCCGCGCGGGCGTGGATGGTGATGCCGCGTTCCGCGCAGTACCGCTCCAGGGAAGCCTTGGGGTTTACCCCGACGCGGAGGGCCCCGTTTTCCGCGGCCCAGGCGAAGTGAGGGCCGTCACCACCGCTGTCGCCGAGGACTGCCGTCCGGTGCGGTGGAATGCCCAGCGCATTCAGGGCGGCCTGAGTGTTTTTGCCCTTGTCCTCGATTTCAAAGAGCTCGAAGACATGGTCCGGATCGGTTTCGAAAGGGGGATAGCGCAGAAAGGGGTGGGCCGAGAGCAGGGGGAACCCTGGCACAAAGCCTCCGGCCAATGCCCGCTGGAAATAGCCGATGGGACCGGTGCTGTTGATCATGAAGGCAATGCCGCGCTCCAGGCATCGCTGGATCAGCCCGGAAAGATTGGCGTATGCGGCGAACTTTTCCTCCAGGAAGGCATCCATTGCCTCCACGGAGAGCTCGCCGGGCAAGAGGGCCTTGATTTTCTCCACCGCGCTGCTCAGGCTGATCTCGTTGGAGGTGTACGCGGAGAAGATCCTGGTCAGATCCGGCTCCAGTTCCGGCCAGGTATGGATCAGGGCATCGAAGGGCCCGTTGGGGGAGAGGCACTCGCTCCAGTCCGAGGCCACAAGGTATCGGAAGCGGTCCGGCGCGGCCATGGATCAGCTCCTTGCGTTTGCCGTGTTCCCGAGCTCCGATCCGGAAGTGGAAAGGGATATTTCCGGCGAAATCGGCGCTTTCCGATTGCTCCCCGGACCGCAGCGTGGCATATTGGCAGGGGGTTAGCCCCATTATCGCGGGCTTTCAAGAGACCGCTCAAAAAAGCCGGA
>JAZKRN010000127.1:0-8446 GCA_036628655.1 Desulfohalobiaceae bacterium
CCCTACAGTTTTTTGCAATAATTCAGACAGTTGGACACATTTTCATACAAAAAAATAAAACATAAAAAAGGGACGCGCCGGAGCGCGTCCCTTTTTATTTCACCGGGCTGCCTCGCTCGTTTCCCTCGGGAAACGAGGCTTGCACCGCTTATTGCGTCTTGTGGGTCTGCTCTTCCTTGCGCAGGGACTGCACCCAGGGGATGGCGTCGTTCTTGCCCCGGAAGATGTCCTCCTTGCCCACATTGACCAGGGCACTGGGCAACACTTCGTCCATGTGCTCCACTTCCTTGACATTGAGGTCCTTGAGAATGGCCTGGGGCACTTCCTTGAGATCCTTGCTGTTCTCCTTGGGAATGAACACTGTCTTGATATTGCCCCTGTGGGCCGCCAGGAGCTTCTCCCTGAGGCCGCCGATGGGCAGGACCCGGCCCCGCAACGTGATCTCCCCGGTCATGGCGATGGCATTGTCCATCGGCATGTTGAGCAGGGAAGAGACCAGGGACGTGGCCATGGTGATCCCCGCCGAGGGCCCGTCCTTGGGAGTCGCTCCCTCGGGGATGTGCACGTGCACGTCGATCTCCTTGTAGAACTCCGGCCGCAGGCCGAAGAGCTCGGATCGGGACCGGACATAGCTCAGAGCCGCTCGTGCGGACTCCTGCATCACGTCGCCGATCTTGCCCGTGACCTCGATCTTGCCCGTGCCGTTCATCAGGGCCACTTCGATCATCAGGAGCTCACCGCCAAGCTCGGTCCAGGCCATGCCTGTGCCCAGCCCGACCTTGGCCTCCTGTTCGCGCTCGTTGTAGCGATAACGGGGGACACCGAGATATCCGGGCACGCTCTTCTTGGTCACCTGCACCTTCTGCCTGTCCTCCTTGTCCTGGACGAACCGCTTGACCACCTTGCGGCAGATATTCGCCAGCTCGCGCTCCAGATTCCGCACGCCGGCCTCGCGGGTATAGCGCCGCATGACCTCGCTGATGGCCCCTTCCGAGATGTTGATGTTCTCTTGGCTCAGCCCGTGCTTCTCGATCTGCTTGGGAAGCAGGAACTTGTGCGCGATCTGCAGCTTCTCCGTCTCCAGGTATCCCGGCAGCTCGATGACCTCCATGCGGTCCCGCAGGGCCCAGGGGATGCTCTGCAGGGTATTGGCCGTGGTCACGAAGAAGACGTTGGACAGATCGTACTCCATGTCCAGATAGTGGTCGTTGAAGGCGTAGTTCTGCTCCGGGTCCAGCACCTCCAGCAGGGCCGAGGAGGGATCGCCGCGGAAGTCGGCGCTCAGCTTGTCCACCTCGTCCAGGCACATCACCGGGTTGTTGTATTCGCGCCGCTTCAGGGACTGCAGGATCTTGCCGGGCATGGCGCCCACATAGGTCCTGCGGTGCCCGCGTATCTCCGCCTCGTCCCTGATGCCGCCCAGAGACAGGCGCACGAACTCGCGATCCGTGCTGCTGGCGATGGACTTGGCCAGGGAGGTCTTGCCCACGCCCGGAGGGCCGACGAAACAGAGAATGGTTCCCTGCATCTTCCGCACCATCTGCTGCACCGCCAGGAACTCCAGGATCCGCTCCTTGGGCTTTTCCAGTCCGTAGTGGTCCTCCTCCAGGACCCGGCTGGCCTCGTTCAGGTCCAGCTCGGTTTCCTTGAGCCGGTCCCAGGGCAGATCCAGCACGGTGTCCACATAGTTGCGGACCACGGTATATTCCGCTGAGGAGGGCTGCATCTGCTGCAGCTTCTTGATTTCCTTGCGAGCCTTCTCCCGGGCCTCTTCGGGCATCTCCTTGGCGTCCAGCTTCTCCAGGAGATCCTGCCCTTCTTCCCCGGGGTCCTGCTCCAGGCCCATTTCCTTGTGGATGGCCTTGAGCTGCTCGTTGAGGTAGTAATTCTTCTGATTGGCCTCGATCTGCTCCTTCACCCGCTCATTGATCTTCTGCTCCACCTGGGAGTGTTCCAGCTCGGCCACGAGAAGGCCGTAGACCTCCTCCAGGCGCCGCTTGGGATCAACGATCTCCAGGATGCTCTGCTTCTTCTCGTAGTCCGCCTTGAGGTAGGGAACCACTGTATCCGCGAGCTCACCCGGATTCTCCAGCTCCTGGATGGCCTTGAGCCCCTCCTGGGAGATCCTGTTGCCGTTCTGGGCCAGGTTCTCCACGGACTCGGTGGTCATCTGCATCAGGGTCTGCGCCTCGACGTCGAGAACCTCCGGCTCCTCGACGGGCTCCACGTCAACGACGGGAAACTCCTCATCCGAGCTGAACAGCGGATCGTTTCCGTGCCAGGTCGCGCGGTGCTGGCCCTCGAAAAGGACCTTGACCGTTCCGTCGGGCATTCGAAGGAGCTGCAGGATCTTGCACACGACACCTATGCCGTAGACCTGCTCGGTGTCCGGATTTTCCACCTCCGGATCGCGCTGGGTGACCAGAAGGATCTGCTTGTCGTATTCGTTCAGGGCCTGCTCCACGGCCCGGATTGATGCCTGTCGCCCCACGTAGAGGGGAGCGATGGAATGGGGGAACATGACCACTTCCCGCAGGGTCATCAGGGGAATTCGGTCCGTTGCCTGGGTCATACCGCCTCCTGTATTTGATTCACCACCTCCGTGGCGCCCCGTGCGGGCGCGTCGGAGGCGGTGTTATATGTTTTGGGGAATACGGGGGGAAGACAGGGGAATCGCAGGAAGCCGCGACATGAACGAAGAGAGGGGGAAACTATGCGGTCTTGGCCCGCTTCTCGTAGAAGAGGAGCGGATCCGCACCTTCCTCCACCACAGAGCTGTTGATCACGCACTCCTGTACACCCTCCAGGGAGGGCAGGCGATACATGATGTCCATCATCTTGGATTCCATGATGCTCCTGAGTCCCCGCGCCCCGGTCTTGCGCTCCATGGACTGCCTGGCGATGGCCCTGAGGGCGTTCTGGGTAAAGTGCAGGGTCACGTGGTCCAGCTCGAAGAGCTTCTGGTACTGCTTCACCAGGGCGTTCTTGGGCTCGGTCAGAATGCGGACCAGATCATCCTCCTCCAGCTCGTCCAGAGCGGCCTGAACGGGAATTCGGCCCACGAATTCGGGAATCAGCCCGAACTTGATCAGGTCGTCCGGACGCACTTGCCGGAGCATTTCCCCTTGTGTCTTTTCCCTGTGCGTGCCCACGTCAGCGCCGAAGCCCATGGACGAGCCCTGGGTGCGCATCTTGATGATCTTCTCCAAATCGATGAACGCGCCGCCCATGATGAAGAGGATGTTGCTCGTGTCCAGGCGAATGTACTCCTGCTGGGGGTGCTTGCGACCGCCCTTGGGAGGAATGTTCGCCTCGGTCCCCTCCATGATCTTCAACAGGGCCTGCTGCACGCCCTCTCCGGACACGTCCCTGGTAATGGAAGCGCTGTCCGACTTCTTGGAGATCTTGTCGATCTCGTCCACATACACGATACCGCGCGAGGCCGCCTCGATATCGTAGTCCGCGTTCTGAAGCAGCTGGACCAGAATATTCTCCACATCCTCGCCCACGTACCCGGCCTCGGTAAGGTTCGTGGCATCGGCGATCGCGAAGGGCACTTGCAGGATACGGGCCAGAGTCTGGGCCATCAGCGTCTTGCCGCACCCTGTGGGTCCAAGCAGGAGGATGTTGCTCTTGTCCAGCTGAACGTCGTGCTGTGAGCTCTCCTGATAATAGACCCGTTTATAGTGGTTGTACACCGCCACGGAGAGGATCCGCTTGGCCTCCTCCTGGCCGATGATGTACTCGTCCAGGGCCTGTTTGATGGCATCGGGAGGCAAAAGCCTCCCTTTCTCGGTTTCCTCGGTCAGCTTGTCCTGAGTCAGGATCTCGTTGCAGAGCCCGATGCACTCGTCGCAGATGTACACATCCGGCCCGGCAATAAGACGCTGCACATTGTCCTGCGTCTTGCCGCAAAAGGAGCAGCTCACGTTGCTGGGGGTATCCCTTTCCGTATCCATCTCTATATCCAAACGCCTCGTTTTGTTGGTGTCAGAGCTATCCGCAAAAGGCTGATACAGCCCTATTCGCGGATTTGCATTTCCTTTCTGGACTGCAGCACTTCATCGATCACGCCGTAGTCCTTGGCCTCATCGGCGTTCATGAAGTAGTCGCGGTCCGTGTCGTATTCCACCTGTTCCAGATCCTGACCCGTGTGCGATGCCAGGATCTCGTTCAAACGCTTCTTAATACGAATAATCTCTTTGGCCTGGATGTCAATATCCGAGGCCTGTCCCTGGAAGCCTCCCATGGGCTGATGCAGGAGCACCCTGCTGTGGGGCAGGCTAAAACGAAGCCCCGGAGAGCCACCTGCGAGCAGCAGGGCTCCCATGCTCGAGGCCTGACCCAGGCACAGCGTAGCCACAGGCGCGGAGATGTACTGCATGGTATCGTAGATGGCCAGACCCGCTGTTACCGATCCGCCCGGGGAATTGATATAGAAGTTGATCTCCTTTTCCGGATCCTCGGATTCCAGAAAAAGGAGCTGGGCACTTATCAGATTGGCGATGTAATCGTCGACCGGCGTCCCCAGAAGGATAATACGGTCCTTCAGGAGTCGGGAGTAGATATCGTAGGCCCGTTCGCCGCGGCCCGTTGTTTCGATGACGATGGGTATATTCATTGCACTGCCTCCTTGCCAGGCCGATGAAAATCTTCCAATTGCGGCGTTGTCCGGCACCTATTTGAGCCGATAAAAAAGCGTCTGATTGACTTGGCTCCACAAATAGGTGCCGGATTCAAGCTTGAACTTTTTTCGCGCCTTGCTCTTGAAATTTTTCATCGCCCTGCTTGATACAGTATTTTTCAACAGCCTGATGAGGCCTTTGAATGGTTATTCCTGCTCGGCCTCTGAGGAAACGGACTCGGAGCCTTCACCGCTCTCCTCGTCCTCGGCCAGGGACTCCACTTTCTCCACTTCGGAGTATTGGTAGAGCCTTTCCATGGCTTTGTCCGCGAGAAGGCTGTCCTTGAGGGCATACATGAGGTTGTTCTGCTCGTAGTACTGCTTGAGCTGCTGGGGATCCTGCCCGTTCTCCTGGGCCAGCCTCTGGACCTGGCGCTCGACTTCCTGGTCGCTCACGGTGAGCTCTTCCCGTCCCGCGATTTCGAGCAGAATGAGCTGCTTCTTGACGTTCTCCTCGGCCTCGGTCCGGAACTGCTCTCTGAGCTCCTCCTCGCTGCCCAGGGCCTCCAGGCTCTTGCCCTGCTGCTCCAGCTGTTCCCGTTTTCGCTCCAGCAGATAGTTCTGTTGCGACTCCAGCATGGAGGGAGGGATGGCCACGTCGACCTTGGAGGAGAGATCATCCAGGAGCTTCTGTTGGGCCCGAGACTTCTCCATGTTCTCCTGATACTTGCTCATGTTCTCCGACAGCTTGTCCCTGAGCTCCTGCACTGATTCCGCGCCGACCTTGCCGGCAAGATCCTCGTCCACCTCGGGGAGTGCGTATTCCTTGATCACATTGAGCTGAACGTCCATCTCCACGGTCTTCCCCGCCAGATCCTCGTTGATGAAGTCCTCGGGGAAGGTGATCTGCTTTCTAGTCCGCTCGCCGGGGCTGAGCTCCTTGGCGATCTCCTCGAAGTCCTCCAGGGCCTGGCCCTGGCCCAGGGGCAGCTCGAATCCGTTGGCCTGGAAGTTCTCCAGGGGCTCGCCGTTCTCGTATACCTGGAAGTCGACCACCGCCACGTCCCCGTCCTGGGGCTGACGGTTCTCGTGCACAATCTGCAGGCTGCTCGAGGCGCGCTGGAGCTGATGGATCATGCTCTCCACCTGCTCCTCACTCACTTCGGTTTGACGCTCCTGTACCTTAAGCCCGTGGTATTCAGGAAGCTCAACATCGGGCCGGACTTCGAAGTCAATGCTGTACTGGAAGTCCTGGTCCCTTTGCATGGAGGCCTGATCGTCCAAATTGAGGCCTGCGCTGGGCTCCACCCCGATCTCGCTGAAAATCTGGTTGAAATGCACATTCAACAGGTCCTTCTTGGCCTGCTCGTACACCTCGTTCTTGAATCGGCTCTCCACGAGCTCCGCTGGGACTTTTCCCTGGCGGAAGCCGGAGATCTTCAAATCCTTCTTGAACAGGGCCACAGTGGTATTCAATGCTGCATTCACCTCTTCCGCGGGAACGGTGATGCTTACCTTCTTTTGGACCGGGGAAAGATCTTCCATCTGATATTCCATCGACTATATGCCTCCTGCCTTGATGTCTGGGTTTGCTCCGAAAAAACGAGGGAACCGCGTCCCCTTGCACCGTCGACGTGAATCCCCGAAAAGAGCAGCTCTTTGCCTAAGCCTCGCCAGCTCCCGTAAGTGTCAAGCCACCCGGCCGCATTGGAGAACTCTCCGCCTAATAGGGCCTGACCGAAAACCGTGATTGGATGGCAACTTAGCCAGATACGAGGAGACGAAATTTTGAAACCGCAGTGTATATTAATACATGAGGATTTCAAAATTTTGCAGCGACGAAGTAGGTGGCTAAGTTTCCATCCAATCACCAAATATAAAAAAAGACCTTTCAGCGATCCCCTGAAAAGTCTTTCCAGCAGCGGCTGGTGGTGCGAGGGGAGGGATTCGAACCCTCACGGCCACGGCCACTGGATCCTAAGTCCAGCGCGTCTACCAATTCCGCCACCCTCGCTTGTCAGGCTCGTTCGAAATTCCAGCGTCCGATTCCGCGTTCGGGGCAGATGTGGTGAAGCTCTTGTTCAGGGCAATAGGAAAAACTAATTCTGCATACCTGAGTTGTCAATGCATCCCCGCTGCCGGAGCGAAGGCCCGTGAGGAGAGAGAGGGGGGATCACTCCAGGGGCTGACGATGCTGCAGGGACTGTTTCAGCGTCTCCTTGTCCACATACTTGAGATCCGATCCGACCGGGATCCCCTGGGCCAAACGGGAAACCCGGACCTGAGGGTATTCGCGTTCGACCATATTCCGGATGAAGGATTCCGTGGCCTCGCTGTCCCGCGTGGAGCCAAGGGCCAATATAATTTCCCTGACGCGCCCCTCCCCCAGCCTGGAGCGGAGCCGCTCCAGCTCAAGATTCGAGGACTGCACGCCCTCCATCGGCGAAAGAAGCCCCCCCAGCACCAGATATTTGCCCCGGAAAAGCCCGGCCTCCTCGATGGCCAGGAAGGAGTCCCAGTCCGGCACGAGGCAGATTTCCTCCTCGCCGCGCGAGGCCTCCGTGCAGATGGAACAGGGGCTCTCATCCGCCAGGAGCCCGCATCGCTCGCAGACGCAAAGGGCCTCGCGCAAGCGGATGATGCTCTCGCCCATCTCGCGGGACCTTTCCCTGGGCATATTCAAAAGGGTCAAAGCGATCCGAAGGCCCGACTTGGGGCCCAGTCCCGGCAGGGATGCAAAGTGGTCCACCACATCCTGCAACGCCTTGGGCAGTTTCTGCACAATCACCTCCGGTTGGGCTCGGCTACATCAGGTCCATGCCGGGAATGTTCATTCCGCCGGTAAGCTTGGACATCTCGTTCTGTTTCATTTCCCGAGCCTTCTTCAGGGCCTCGTTGGTCGCCGCGAGGATGAGATCCTGGAGCATGCCCGGATCCTGGGGATCGATCACAGAGGGGTCGATCTGCACATCCTGCATTTCCAGAGAGCCGCTGACTGTTACCTGGATCATGCCTCCGCCAGCCGAGGCCTGCACGGTCTCCTGGGCCATCTGCTCCTGGATTTCGGCCATTTTTTTCTGCATTTCCTGGGCCTGCTTGAATATCTCCTGCATAACCGCTCCCTTTCTTTTTCCGTAGAGGGGTTTGACGCCGGTTTTTCGCCAGCGATAAGGCAGGCGTCATGCCCGGCATGCGGATTGATCGAAAAATGCTATCCTGCCAAGGGCTCTCAGTCTGTTGAAAACGTCCTTATCACGCAGGGCGTTCAAAAGTTCCAAGGGTCAAGGCGCGACCCGGCACTCACTTTTTTTCCCGAAGTTCAATATATTATGAGCAAACATAAAAAAGTGAGTGCCGGGCTACCGCTTCTTGATCTCCACCACCTTGGCCTGGAACTGCTGCAAAACGTTCTGTACTACAGGATCGTTCATCACCCGGGACCTGAGGTCCGAGGTATCGGAATTGTTGTTCTCGCACTGCAGCTCGAGATCGACCTCCCTGCCGAAATATTCACGGACCAGGTCCAGTAGCCTTTGATAGCGTTCCTGGTCCTGCATGCGCTTGACCAGATAGTTGGGACAGGTGACGCGCACCGTGTTTCTCTCGATTTTTCCCTTGCTCAGCCTGAATCCGGGCAGGACCTTGGTCTCCTTCCGGGCCATAAACTGCAGGAAACCATCCCAGTTTCGCTTCGAGTCCGCAGGTGGCTCCGGGTCGAGCGATGGTGCTTCCTGCTCCGCTTTCGGAGCGCCACCTGAGGTGACCTGTTCGGACTCTCCTGCCGTGGGATATTTCGCCTCCGGCTCGGAAGCGAGACCCGCC
>JAZKRN010000128.1:0-8430 GCA_036628655.1 Desulfohalobiaceae bacterium
AATCTGGCATCGTCTCCGCTGAAATGATTCAAAATACCCCGTGTCGGCTTACAATGATTAGTGGGGTGGTGAACAGTTACAATCAGAAGAAAGATTGTGGATAGGGAATGCGCAAAACGTTCATTCGGAAACAGAAAATCATGCCTCTATCCGACCTTCGGGCGAGCCGGAGGGGCTCGCCCGAAGGTAAAGGGGATCAAATCTCGATCCGATCCTTTATTTCCTGAAATGTAGAATCGCCAATGCCGTCCACCTGCTTGATCTCTTGCTTCTTGTCGAAGGAATCGTCCTGGCGATACTCCACGATCCGTTCTGCTTTTTGGGGCCCTACATTGTACAAGTCAGTCAGTTTTTCCTTGGATGCTTCGTTAATGTTGACCGTGTCAGAAGCGGAAAGCGCCGGAGCTGCCAAGAACAGAGCAACTGCACAGACAAGCGCCATCAGGGAATTCCGCAGGAAGTTCCGGTTCTGCATAGCTGATACCTCCCGTGTCATTTCGATTGTACAATAGAGACTTTTTAGCCTTCGAAAAAGGGATTTTTCCTTAAACACAAAGAACCGCAATCAAATTTGAACTAACTTTTACTTTAAGAAACTAATAAAATCAACCCCTCTTTTCAAATTTTTTGCGATCTCTCGTGAAGGGCACTGAGGGAGATCATTCCCGAGGATATCGTGGAAGCGGTTTGTCCCTGTACATCCTTCAAGGAAAACGTGAGCTACATGCTCTTGATATCCGATTCATACCCCTTTGCTTGGGATCTTTTCTTGGCTAGAATTGAAGGAGTGCATTATGAATTGCAAAGACAAATAACCCAGGGATCGGTATGGGGAAGGAGGGAGCGATGACCAGAAAATGGTTGATTATCCTCGCAGCCCTGTTCGCGTGCGGTTGCCAGGCTGTATTGCATACTGCCCCGACAACCAGGGTCAGCCCCGGGTCCGCAGGAATAGATCTGAAACTGCGGGATCTGCAGGAGGCAACAGACTCCTATTCGATCATGTACTCCGGACCGGTTTACAATCCCTCCGCCCTGCTCTTCCTGCCCCGCAAGGGACCGGAACGTCTGGAACCGACCCGTCGCTGGAAGGATGTCGAGGACAGCAAAAAGCTCAAACACCTCGCGAACAGGCTGGATGAGCTCGACCCCAGGCTCTGGGCCATTGTTCCCGCCGACCTGGAGGACGTCTCTTCCAAAGATATCCTGGCCTACATCTATACTCCGGGGTACGCCTCGGTCCAAAAAATCCCGGACACAGACAAATACAAGATTCTGCCCGTGGAAGAGCAGTTCAACCCCCGCTACCACGACCGGGTCTTCCCCTTTCCGGGATACGGGCTTTTTTGACCCGGGAAATCTCGGGGAGCTTCCCGGAGATCACGAAAAACTCTGGATCGTAACTGGTGACTGGTTATTCGCGGTTGGTATCCGATATTTGATGAACCGTGAACCGAAGAGTTCCCAGCGGCAGGACTTGCATCGCCTTAGCCCGGCCCCCAGAACCCAACAATCGACGTTGCTTTCCGTTCAAACAGGGCTCCGAGGTCAGCGGCGAAGGCCCAAAAGAGTGGACCTTTTAGCAGCCTGTTGAAAAGGCCTTATTAGGCAGGGCGTTCAAAAATTTCAAGTGCAAGGCGCGAAAAAAGTTCAAGCTCGGAGCGTAGTGAGCCTACGTGAGAGTTTGAACTTTTTGAAGCAACGCAGCAATTGGAAGATTTTCAACGCCCTGCTAGAGCATCTGGACAGGATCAAGGTCCAGGCTGAGACGCAGTCCGGAGGTATTGCGGGAGGAATCGAAAAGGGGCTTGCACAGGCCCCGGATACTGGCACGATCCGGTGCCTTGATCAGGCACTGGTAGCGTATCCTGCCGCGCAGCTGACGCAGCGGGGCCGGAGCGGGACCGAGGATCTGGACCCCGGCTTGGCCAGCCCCCTGCCTGATCTGCGCGGCGATTTCCCGGACCCGTTCGTATCCGTCGCTGCGCGTGGCGGGATAACTTATTCGCAAGAGCCCCAAACGGACGAAGGGGGGATATTTGCGTCTGCGCCGCAGATCGATCTCTGTGGCGTAAAAGCCCTCGAAATCGTTGGAGCGGATATACTGCCAGCAGTAGTGGTCCGGCGAGCGGGTCTGGATCATCACCCGTCCGGGTGCTTCTCCCCTTCCCGCCCTGCCGCCGACCTGATGCAGAAGCTGGAAGGTCCGCTCCGTTGCCCTGTAGTCCGGCAGGTTCAGGCCGATATCCCCATCCAGGACGAGGACCAGCGAAACTCCCGGAAAGTTGTGTCCCTTGCTGCACATCTGAGTGCCCACCAGGACCTGGGCCCTGTTATTGGCGAACCCCTCCAGGATATCCTCCAGGCTCCCCTTCCTCCGTGTGCTGTCCCGGTCCAGCCGGAGCACACCCGATCCCTCGGGGAGATAGGCACTCAAGTATTCCTCGATCTGTTCCGTACCCTCCAGGAGCGGCACATACTGATGGCCCCCGCACTCGGGACAGGCCAAGGGGAAGGGCTTGATCTCCCCGCAGTAGTGGCACACCACCCGCTCCAGGCTCTTGTGGTAGGTCATCCCCACTTCGCAGTAGTCGCAATGGATGACTTTCCCGCAGCCCGTACAGTAGATCAGGGGGGCGTAGCCGCGTCGGTTGAGCAGGATAATGGCCTGATCCCCCCTCTCCAGACAGTCCCGCAGGGCCTGGATGGCCTGGCCGGAGAAAGGGCCTTCCCGGGGAGGATCGGCGGTCAGGTCCACGGTTTCCACTGGGGGCAGCTCGCGTCCCCCCACCCTCGCCTGCATGGTGAGCAGGGGAAAGTGGTCCGAACGCGCGGCATGATAGGTCTTGATATCCGGAGTTGCGGAGCCGAGCAAAAGGAGGCTCCCGCTGATACGGGCCCTGGAATAGGCCACTTCCTTGGCGTGGTAGGGCAGCCGCTCCTCCTGCTTGAAGGAGGCGTCGTGCTCCTCGTCCAGGACGATAAGCCCCCAGTCCTTGCGCGGCAGGAACACCGCGGACCGGGTGCCCACGGCGATCACCGGCTCCTCTTCCGCCCCGAGCCGGGCAAACAGACGGCCCTTGTCCGCGGCAGTGAGATGCCCGTGGTACAGGAAACAGGACTGTCCGGGGAAATACTTCCGCACTTCCCGCCACAGCTGAAGAGCCAGGGCGATCTCCGGAACCAGGAGGAGCACGGATCGGCCCTGCTCCAGGCCCTCCCGGGCCAGGAGCAGGTAGACCAGGGTCTTTCCGCTTCCGGTAATCCCGTGCAGGAGCTGGATCCGCATCTGCTCGGTGTGAAGGTCCGGAACAAGGGAGTTGAGAGCCGACTTTTGGTCCCGGGTTGGCTCCACCCTGTCCAAGGGGTGCTCCCCGGATGCATTCACGGCTCTTTCCTGCCGTTCACTGGGCGACTCCACAGGCTTGAGCTCGCGCACCATGTCCTTGCCCTTCAAGGTCCTGAGCGCACGGGAGGCCTGCGAACCCAGATGCTTGCGCAGGTCCTTCCGGGTGGTTGGCCCATGGGTCCAGAGAAAATCCAGAAGCCGGACCTGCTGGGCCGCCTGCGGCCGAACCGGCCAAGGCGGATCCGTGGCCAGCTCGATCAGGCCCGTGGAGAAGCTTCCGGCCCCTGTTCTCAATTCCGATTCGCCCTGCAGCCACTCCCGGGCCAGCTCCCCGAACCGTCCTTGATCCAGCTTGGACAGGGAGCTCAGGCTCCAGGCCTCCTCCCCTTCCGCACCCCTGCGCACCAGATGCATCCCCAGTGTCCGCAGTGCGCCGGGCAGTATCTGGGAGAGGGCATACCCCTCGCGGACCAGGCTGTGACGGGCCACATCCCGGATGAGGTCCAGATAGCCTGGATCCAGCAGCGGCGATCGCTCCATGGGCCAAAGGATGGGCTTGATTTCGCCCCGCTGTCCGGATTCCGGCTCGGAAGAGCCCTCAAGGACGATACCGCAGCGAAGGGATTGGGCCAGGGGCACGGCCACCCTGAGCCCAGGTTTCCACAAAGAGGCCGGAAAATACTCCGGAGCGGCGTAGGTCAGGCTGAGATAGGGCGGGCTGAGGAGGATGACATTGCAGTAGGTGTTCATGGAGTATGACGGGGATTCAGCCGGAAATGGAAAAATTCATGCATTCTCATAGGTTATGCTTCATGCTCCATGCGCAATGCAATATGCGGAATGAAGCATGTTGCATGATGCATGGCGCATTCGGGTTCGATCTCCGACATTCGACCACAGATGTCCGCCTAGATATCCGGCGTCTGGTATCTGACGTCTGGCGTCTGTTACCAGTCATCCGGCGGGAGATTATCCAGGAGGAAGCGCAACCGCGGTTCCTCCACATCCAGGTCCATGGCTTGGCCGAATTCCTCCTTGAACTCCTCGGGGCTGAAGCGGGAACGGGCCATTTCCGTGGCCACCTGCCGCCACTCGAGATCGAACAGGAAATGTTTTCCCTGCGGGAAGACAATGCGCAGTTGTGTGGGCAGGAGATGGTTGCCCAGGCTGTAATACTTGGACCAGCGCCACTGGATGCCCGAGGGCGCGATCAGCCTGAGCGGCACGTGGCGCTCCAGGTCGATCCAGATCTGGCTGCTGCGCTCATCCCCGTGTTCCGCCCCGAGAACGATGCAGGGACGATCCCCCAGGAACTGATAGCTCTTGACCCCGTCCTCGATCGCCAGCCGTTCCCATTCCTTCTCCGGTGCCGTGAGCCAGGCCAATCGAAGGGGCGGATACGAGACGTCCGCGGATGCGGGATGCACCGCGTCGATCCTCTGTCCGCTTCCCACGGCGGCCCTGATTAGCCGGGATGAATTTCTGGATGCATCGACCCACTCCTGGCGCCAGAGATTATCCTTGCGCCAGCAACGGATCCTGGAATCCGAAGTCCCGTTCAGTCCCAGCTCCACACGCCAGGATTTCAGCCCCTTGTATTGCGTCGCGATCTCGTCCGCAACTTCCTGTGTCTCGGGGAAGAAGGCGTGAGCACTGGACAGGAGAAAGAGCACGCCTGCAATACAGGCCAGCAGCACAAGCGGACATCGTCTTATTCCGGACACGGCAAGAGCTCCTGGAGTCGTTGCACAAGATCCTCGCGCACCTCTTCGTCCTGCAGGCCGAAATAGATGTTTGCGGTGAGATAGTCCACCCAGTTGCCGATATCGAAGCGCATTCCCTGCAGCTTGACCGCGAGGAGACGGTCTCTGCGCGCCATCGCCCGCAGGCCCTCGGTAAGCTGGAGCTCATCCCGGCGATCCGGGGTGTTCAGCTCCTGGAGATGCTCGAAGATGTCCGGGGTCAGGATATAGCGGCCAACGATGGCCAGATTCGAGGCGGCCCGCTCCGGATCGGGCTTCTCCTGCAGGTCCTTGACCCGATACATGTGGGGGCCGATTTCCTCCGCCTGGATAACGCCGTAGCTGCTCACCTTGTCCCTGGAGACGGGCATCACTCCCACAACAGCCATGTTCTCGGCCTGGGCCACTTCCATGAGCTGCTGGATTCCCGGCATGGAGCTGAACATGAGGTCGTCGCCCACGATTGCCGCAAAGGGCTCCTTCTTGACCACCTCCCGGGCGCAGAGCACGGCATGGCCCAGTCCCAGCTGATGCTTCTGGCGCACGGAAATGATGTTGACCATTTCCGCCACTTCCCGGACCTGCTTCAACAGCTCCTGCTTGTCCGTCCGCTCCAGAACCGACTCCAACGCCAGGTTGTAGTCGAAGTGGTCCTCGATAATGGTCTTGTTCTGGTGGTTCACGAAAACCACGTCTGGCAGATCGGCCTGGATCGCCTCCTCGACGATGTACTGCACAGCCGGCTTGCGGAAGACGGGAAGCATCTCTTTGGGAAGGTTCTTGGTCGCCGGCAGGGAGCGCGTTCCCCAGCCCGCAACCGGAACCACGACTTTGCGGACGTGCATAACCACTCCTAGAGCATTCCTTCACGGGGTATTTTTTTGAACTTGTTCAGCGGAGGTTCCGTCGATTTTCTCCGCTTGTCACGTGGGGGAAACCCGACCGCGACAAGGCTCACATTATGGAAAATAGCTCACGATGACCTATCTCGGCAATACCAAGGAAATCCACGACAGATGAGAGTCGGGTGGGGGCAGGAATGCCCCCACGTGACGAGCGTTAGAAAATCCGGAACCGAAGGTTTCAAGTAAAAAAATGCCCCGTGAAGGATTATCTCCTAAAGGGTTTCACCACAGGCCGTTTGGGGCGAATCAGCCCAGACAGCGGCCCACGGTCTGGGCCAGATCGTCCGCCAGGCTGCGCACCCGGTCCGGATTCTCCCCTTCCACCATGACCCGGGCTTTGAGCTCGGTGCCGGAATAACGCAGGAGCACCCGCCCCTTGGGGTGGAGGCTCTCCTCCGCCTTCCTGAGCTGCTCCTGCAATTCGGGAGCGCTCTCCAGAGGGGGCTTGCTGCGCACGGGCACACTCACCTGGGCCTGGGGAAAGGGGGTGAGCACACGGGCAATCTCGGAAAAGGGGAGCTCCTTGAGCCGCATGATCTTGAGCACCTGCAGGGCGGCCAGGATCCCGTCTCCAGTGGTGCTGTAGTCCATGAAGATGAGGTGTCCGGACTGCTCCCCGCCCAGGATGGTTCGTTCCTTCCGCATACGTTCGGCCACGTGGCGGTCCCCTACCGGGGTCCGGATCAGCTCGCCGCCCTTCTCCTGCATGAAGACCTGCAGGGCCATGTTGCTCATCACGGTCGCAACGAGTTTCCTGCCGGGGAGCTCATCCCTCTCCATGAAATCGTTGGCGCACAGGGCCATGATCTGGTCCCCGTCCGCGATCGTTCCGCGCTCGTCCACGAGGATGACCCGGTCTCCGTCGCCGTCCAGGGCGATTCCCAGATCAGCCCCTGTCTCCAGCACCTTTTCCTTTACGCGCTCTGTGTGGAGGGACCCGCAGTCCTGGTTGATGTTCTGGCCGTCCGGCTCGGTGCCTATTTTGACAACCTCGGCGCCGAGCTCGCGGAAGACCAGCGGAGCCACCCTGTAGGCCGCCCCGTGGGCGCAGTCCAGAACCACCTTCAAGCCCTCCAGGGTGAGGTCCCTGGGCAGGCAGTTCTTCAGGGAGACCACATAGCGACCGGGGCTGTCCTCGATCCTGGTCGCCTTGCCCACCCGCTCCGGTGAGGGGAGATCCCAGACCGTGCCCCCGGACAGGACCATTTCCGATATTTTTGTCTCGGTGGCATCGCTCAGCTTGAATCCGTCCTGGTCGAAGAACTTGATCCCGTTGTCCTGAAAGGGATTGTGCGAGGCGGAGATGACCACGCCCAGATCGCAGCGCATGTTCTTGGTCAGAAAGGAGATCGCCGGTGTGGGCATGGGACCCACGAGATAGACGTCCATGCCTGCTGCGCACAGACCGGAGGTGAGACCGGATTCAAATATGTATCCCGAAAGCCGGGTATCCTTGCCGATGAGAACGGAGTGCCTGCGCTGGCCGTTGCGAAAGTAATGCCCCGCGGCCAGGCCCAGGCGCACCACTGTCTCCGGCTGCATGGGGAATTCGTTGACCTGGCCCCGCAAGCCGTCCGTGCCGAAGAGCTCGCTAGACATGGGCGGCCTCCTTTGTGGGTTTGGTCAACTCGTTGACGATGGTGAGGGTCTGTCTGGTCAGGTCCACTTCGTGCACCCTGTGGATGCTCACGCCCTTTTCCGCAAGAAGGGCGGTGGCCACCTGTGTCGCGTTTTGCCGCTGATCCGGCCCCAGCCCCAGGAGCTTCTGCCACAGAGACTTGTTGGACTGCCCGATAAACACGGGCCTGCCCAGCCGGAAGAAGCGCTCGATGTTGCGCATGATGGCGAGGTTGTCCTCCAGGCGCTTGCCGAAACCGATGCCCGGGTCCAGGACAATGCGCTCCTCCTGCAGACCGCTTCGGACCAGGCGATCCAGCTCCGCCTCCAGAAAAGCGGCAATGTCCTCCACGGGATCCGAATAGCGGGGATCCTTCTGCATATCCTCGGGCCGACCCTGGCTGTGCATCAGGACGTATCCGGCCTGATACTGCACCAGGACATCGGTGAGCTCGGGGTCCAGGCCGCAGGCGGTGACGTCGTTGACGATGGCCGCACCGGAGTCCAGGGCCTGTCTGGCGGTCTCCGCCTTGTACGTATCCACGGATACGGGCCGATCCGGAAACTCGGAGCGGGTGGTGCGGATCACGGGCAACACCCGTTCCAGCTCCTCCTCGCGGTCAACCCGCTCGGAAAAGGGACGGGTGGACTCGCCGCCCACATCCAGGATGTCCGCTCCCTGGGTCAGGATCTCCCTGGCACGCTCGATCGCGATCTCCCGTTTTTGATGCAGCCCGCCGTCGTAAAAGGAGTTGGGGGTCACGTTGAGCACCCCCGCTATATAGGTGCCCGGCTGGAACACCCTGTCTCCGCCTAT
>JAZKRN010000129.1:0-8271 GCA_036628655.1 Desulfohalobiaceae bacterium
CCCTACAGTTTTTTGCAATAATTCAGACAGTTGGACACATTTTCATACAAAAAAACGTCGGATTGAACGCTCTATCATCCCAAAAAGGCGATGGATCTCCAGGAGATGTCATGATCCGTATTCAGGGCCTCAGTAAATACTACGACGATGTCTGTGCGGTGGACAATTTCGACCTGGAAGTGCCCGGAGGTCAGATACTCGGCCTCCTCGGGCCAAACGGGGCCGGAAAGACCACCATCCTCCGCATCCTCACGGGATATATCAGCCCCACTTCCGGAAACATCCGAATCGCGGACATGGACCCCACAGAGGACCCCCTCCCCATCAAGGCACGCGTGGGATACGTCCCGGAATCCATTCCCCTTTACCGCAACATGCTGGTGTACGACTTTTTCCGCTACATGATCCGCGTGCGCAGGCTCTCCTTTTACGATTCCGAGGCCCAGATCCAGAAGATCGCGGAGATGTTCTCCATCAACGAGGTCATGCACAAAAATATCGGCGAGCTTTCCAAGGGCTATCTGCAGCGTGTGGGTCTGGCCCACGCGCTCCTTCCGGATCCGGACGTCCTCATCCTCGACGAGCCCACCTCGGGTCTGGATCCGAACCAGATCCAGGAGATACGTTCCCTGATCCGGGAAATGGGACGGGAAAAGACGGTCCTGCTCTCGACGCACATCCTGAGCGAGGCCGAGGCCACCTGCGATCGCATCACCATCGTGAACAAGGGCCAAACCGTGGCGGACGGCACGCCCCATGAGCTCAAAGGGCGCGCCCGCGAAGGATACTCGGTCACTCTGGAGCTCAAGCACGCCACCTTCGATCAGGCCCAGGCTGTGCTGCGAGACGTTCACGGTGTGGACAACGTCCTCCATCTGGGTGAGAGCGAGGCAGGCCTGAAGCTCCGCCTGGAATGCTCCGGAGGGGACGATCCCAGGGAACGGATCTACGAGGCCGTCAAAACCAGGGACTGGAAACTGCTGGAGATGAGCCCGGAAGTCAGATCCCTGGAGCACATTTTCAAGGAACTCACCCTGGAGAACTGATCATGTTCGTGCTGAACGCTATCTGGAACAAGGAATTCAAGGACTACTTCCTGACGCCCATCGCCTATATGGTGATCGCCGTGTTCCTGGTCGTCGTGGGGTGGCTCTTCTTCTCCCCCTACTTCATCAAGGACCAGGCCACCATGCGCGGCTTTTTCCAGCTTCTGCCCGTTGTCTTCGCCTTCGTGGTGCCAGCCCTGACCATGCGCCTGATCTCCGAGGAGCTCCATTTCGGCTCCTACGAGCTGTTGCGCACGCTGCCGGTTACCACCGGACACATCGTGTGGGGCAAGTTCCTGGCCAGCGTCAGCGTGATCGCGGCCATGCTCCTGCCCACACTGGTCTACGGACTGTGCATCGATATGCTGGGCGATCTGGACTGGGGTCCCGTGCTGGGGGGATACATCGGTGCGGTGCTTTTGGGCGGCGCCTATGCCGCAGTGGGCATTCTCGCCTCCTCCCTCACCCGGAACCAGATCATCGCCTTCATCCTGGGGGCCGCGGTCTGCTTCCTCCTGGCCTATCTGGACCGGATGGTCTTTTTCCTGCCCGAAGGCATCCAGGGCGTTGTGGAATACATGGGGGCAGGCTCCCACTTCGAGAACATCTCCCGCGGCGTTCTCGACACCCGGGACGTGATCTATTTCCTGAGTATCATCTTTCTCGGGCTCCAGGGTACGAAGCTGATTCTCGAGAGCAAGGAATAAGGGATTACGTTATTGATCCAAATCCGCGAAAGCCATCACGGGGGCTCTTCTCGCGAGGAGGCTTCGGTTCTGAATTTTCTAAGGCTCCTCCCGCGGGGGCATCCCTGCCCCCACCCGACTCGAGGTGTATACAGTGATGGTCGATATAAAGAACTCCTAAAACTCTACGGATTATCCGCACTCATGGGCCTTGTCGCGGTCGGGCTTCCCCCACGGGATGAGCCAAAATTATGCAGAACCTCCACCTAAAAGCTCGAAGAACCCCGTGATGGCTTCTCCACCTATCTGAAACTGCTTGGATAATGATCTCTATAGAACATATTTCTAGGCGGATCTAAATCAATACGCGTATAAGGGATATCTATGGCGGACAACAGATTCTCCGAGGTGTATCTGCGCATTGCGCTGTATCTCGTGGTCATCGTGCTGGTGAACGTCGCCGGGCTCAGCCTCAACGCCCGGATCGACCTCACGGAAAACGACCGCTATTCCCTGTCCCGGTTGAGCAAGGAGACCGTCTCCGGGCTTCAGGAGCCCCTGACGGTCAAGGCCTTTTTCAGCAAGGACATGCCCCCGCAGTACACCCGCACCAAGCGCTATCTCCGGGACATCCTGCAGGAGTACGCCGCCTCTGCGGACCGCAACTTCAACTACGAGTTCGTGGAGGTGACCGGTGAGGGACAGAGCGCCCAAAGGGCAAAGGAATACGGCATCGATCCGGTGCAGGTGCAGGTCGCCCGCAAGGACGAGCTCAAGTACAGCAAGGCCTATATGGGGCTCGTGATGCTCCACGGCGACGCCCTGGCCCGGATTCCCGTGCTCTCCTCCGCTGATCAGCTGGAATACATGCTCACCTCCAGGATGCAAAAGCTCACGAACAAGGTGAGCGCCCTGCTCGGGGTGGAGGAGAAGATCGAGGTCGATCTGTATCTTTCTCCCTCCCTGCAGGAGGTCGCTCCCCATATCGGGCTCAAGGGCCTGGATCAGCTTTCGCAAAACGTGGAAAAGGCGGTCGAAAAGCTCAACGACCGCAACTACGACAAGCTGGCCTACAGCTCCAAGGAGTTCGAGCCCGAGGGCAACCGCGAGACCGTGGAAGAACTGGATCTGCAGACGCTGCAGTGGCCCTCCTCGGAAAAACGGGGCATCGAGGCCGGAACGGGAAGCATCGGTCTGGTGCTTCGCTACAAGGATCGTACCAGGACAATGGACCTGCTCAACAGGGCAGACCTGCCCATGCCGGGAACGCGGTACGAACTGGCGGACTCGGGATTGTCGGAGCTGATCGAGAGCAACATGGAGCCCCTGCTGGGGATTCATCAGACCCTGGGCTACCTGGCGGGGCACGACACCCTTCCCCTGGGATCGGCCAGATCTCGCGGAAAGCAACGCACACCCCAGACAACCGCCTTCAAGAACATGGCCTCCCAGAATTATTCCCTGGAACAGATCAATCTGGATCAGGGAGTGCCCCCGGGCCTGCAGACCCTTGTCCTTGCCGGTCCCAAGGAAAAGTTCACCGACTACGAGCTGTATCAGCTGGATCAGGCCCTAATGCGGGGGACCAATCTGGCCGTTTTCCTGGACGGCTACATCCGGAACCAGTCCCAGGGCGCCCGGCCGGGATATACCGAGAACACGACCCATCTGGACAAAATGCTGGGACACTACGGGCTGAACCTGGAGAAAGCCGTGGTTCTGGACGAGCGCTGCTTCCGGCAGAAGCTGCCGGAAGATCAGGGCGGCGGGCAGCGGCCCATCTATTTCGCTCCCAAAATCGCCAACAGCAATATCAATCACGACCCGGAGTTCATGAAGAACATCAGGGGCCTGATCACCTACAAGGCCGCGCCGGTCACTGCCAACGCGACCCGGATCGAGGCCCAGGAGCTTGAGGCTGATCCCCTGTTCTCCTCCTCGGAGCGCTCCTGGCTGCAGAGCGGGGTGGTGCGGCTCAGGCCCAGCCTGCTTGCGCCTCCGGACGATCCGGAGAAGATGGAGCGCCGCACCCTGGCCTATCTCGCCTCCGGGACCTTTCCCAGTTACTTCGCCGGCAAGCCGGTGCCGGAAAAACAGAGCGCGGCAGGCCAGGCAAACGCAACCGAGCAAAACGCAACGCGGGATGCGGCGCAGCCGGATCTTGCTGGCGAGCTCCGCGGGAGCGGGGCCAGGCTCAACACGAGCGACGAGCCGGGCAGGATCGCCCTTATCGGGTCCTCCCGGATGCTCGCGGACCAGATCCTGGCCAGCGAGCAGGGACAGAAGCAGTCCCCGAACGCCATCTTCGTCATGAATCTTCTGGACAGCCTGAGCGGCAAAACGGATATGGCCGGGCTGCGCAGCGAGATCCAGACCTTCAATCCCCTGAACGAGACCACGCAGTTGACGCGCAGCGCGGTCAAGGCGGTGAATATCGCGGGCCTGCCCCTGGCGGTGCTCCTCTTCGGGATGTGTGTCTGGCTCTTCCGCAGCCGGCGCAGGCGTCTGATCCGGCAGCGCTTCTCCGCGCAGCGATAAGTGGTAACCCTTCACGGGGCACTTTTTGCACTTGAAACCTCCGGAACCTCCGCTGGGGAAGTTCAAAAAATACCCCGTGAAGGGTTATGATAAGTGAACTCGAGTTGGGAGTTTTCTTCGCCATGAAGCACATCAAGGAATACGTTCTCCTTCTCCTGGTCATTATCGGGATCGGGCTTTATCTCATGCTGCGACCGTCCGATGGGGTACAGTACGAGCTCCCGGAGCTGGCCGCGCTCAACACCAGGAATGTGGACACGGTTCGCATCAGCTCCGCAAACAGCAGTCTCTCCCTGCGGCGTAGCAACGAAACGTGGAAGATAGCGGATAAGGGCTACGAAGCGGACGGGGACAGAGTGCAAGAGCTGCTGGATCAGGTTGCGGATTTGGACATTTCCGCCCTGGTCTCGCAATCCGGGGACTATACCCGCTATCACCTGGATCCCGAGCGCCGCATCCGGGTGGAAGCCCGCGGGGACGGCGAGACCCTGCGGGAGCTGATCCTGGGCAAGAGCGCCGGGGAGGTGGCGAACACCTACATCAAGCTCCCCGGGGACGAGAACATCTACATGGCGGAAAGCGACCTGCGGGGAAGCTTTGACGTCACTACCGGGGACCTTCGGGACAAGACGGTCTTTCGCGTGGCCAGGGACGCGGTGCGCTCTGTCCGGCTTTCGAGCGTGAACGGCAGCAGAAGGATACGACGCGCCGAGGCGGAAGAGAGCGGGACAAACGGCACAGATGCCTCTGCATGGACGGATAGGCAGGGGGACAGGGTCGGCTCGAAAAAAGTCCAAAAGCTTCTTCGCAGCCTGGAAACGGTCACCTGTCGGGAATACACGGAAAGCTTGAGCCGAAATGGAACCGGGTATAGGATTGAGGTAACCACGGATTCCACGCATCGCCTCCGCCTTTTCGAGCCGGAGGGCGAGAGCGCCACAGCCTATGAGGGCGAGAGCTCGCAGGCGAGGGATCCGTTTGTGCTGCCCGGATACAAGGGCCGAGGAGTGGTTTCGGCGGTGAAGGGTCTCCTGGGTGAGCCCACCCATCGCTCCGATGCGGGGCAGTGATTCGGCCGCGAGGAGAACATATCGGCATGGAAGGGCCGCGGCGCAAAGGCTGCCGCGGCCAAATTCGTTGGGAGCGTCGACGGACGGTGGGAGCCATTGTCGGCGCGAAAGAGCTCCCGCGGACGCGGATAAACGCTAAGCGAGACGACATATGAAAGACAGAGGCGGCAAGGGACCCTATCCCTCTGCGAAAAGTTCCGCCAGATCCGAGAAGGAAAAGGAGCACGCATCCCCGCAGGAAGGGCCGAGCTATCGGCTGGCCTTCCAGGACCCCGACTTTCTGCTCCGGGAGGAGCTCAGGCATGTGCGCATTCAGCTGGAGATCATCAAACCGGATCTGCAGATGGAGGATCAGCAGGTTGACTCCACGGTGGTCTTTTTCGGCAGCGCGCGGATTCTCGATCCGGAAACCGCCCAGGATCGGGTGGACGAGCTGCAGGCCCAGGTGGATGCCGATCCGCCCGGGGACCAGAAACTCCGCGCCGAATTGGCCAAGGCGGAGAAGGACCTGGAAAAGAGCGCCTACTACGTGGAGGCCCAGAAGCTGAGTCGCATGATTTCCGGCTGTACGCGGGAGAAATGCCTGATCCCCATAACCGGGGGTGGCGGAGGCATCATGGAAGCGGCCAACAAGGGGGCCTACGAGGGCGGGGCACCATCCATCGGGCTGAACATTGTCCTGCCCCACGAGCAAAGGCCCAACCCGTACATTTCGCCGGAGCTCAGCTTTCAGTTCCACTATTTCGCGACACGGAAGATGCACTTCCTGATGCGGGCCAAGGGGCTGGTCGCCTTTCCGGGGGGACTGGGAACGCTGGACGAGGTCCTGGAGACACTCACCCTGATGCAGACGGGCAAGATCGAGCATTTTCCGGTGATCCTCTTCGGACGGGAATACTGGGAGCGAGTGATCAGTTTCCAGGCCCTGGTCGAGGAGGGGACCATCGACGAAGCGGATCTGGACCTCTTTCAGTACGTGGAGCGGGCCGAGGAGGCCTGGGAGATCATTACCGCGCACAACGGGGTGGAGAACAGCCAGGTCGGGAAATAGGATCGCTCGAGATGGGCTCGCGCTCCCGGCAAAGGCCCGTTCGGAAGGTCGAGGCGGAGCTGTCAGCCCTGTTTCGGAGGCCGTTCGCCGAAGATGCTGGTCCCGATGCGGATGAGGCTCGCGCCCTCCTCCACGGCCGTCTCGAAATCGTGACTCATGCCCATGGATAGATGGGGCAGCTCCACCCCCAGCTCCTGTCCCAGCTCTCGGGCCATTTCCCGCAGCTTGGCGAAGAGGGCCCGGTTGGACTCGGCGTCGCCGCTCAGGGGCGGCATGCACATGAGCCCCTGCAAATCGAGCCGGGGCCTGGCGAGGACATCTCTGGCCAGCTCCCGGAGGCCTTCCGGGGCCACTCCCGCCTTTTGCGCCTCTCCGCCCAGATTGACCTGGATCAGCAGGGGCTGCCGGATATCTTCCCGGGAACAGCGCTTGTCCAGCTCCTCCGCCAGCTTGGTCGATTCCAGGGAGTGGAGCAGATGGAATCGGCCCGCGATGTACTTGGCCTTGTTCGTCTGCGGAGCGCCGATGAAATGCCAGCGGATGTCGAATTCGCGGAGCGCCTCCTGCTTTTCCCGCGCCTCCTGGACATAGTTCTCCCCGAAGTCAAGATGGCCCGCACGGGCCAACTCGGCGATCGCCTCCGTGGGATGGAACTTGGACACTGCGACCAGGCTCACGGTGCGGGAGTCCCGCCCCGCCCTTTCCGCGGCGGCTGCAATCCGGTCCTGAATGCGGCGGTACTCGGCAACAATGGAAGACATAGGCAATCCCAAGCGGTTGGCTGTTCCGGGCCCCAAACAGCCGGGCTCAGAACATTTCGTTTTCCGGAGCGAGTGACTGGAGGAAGCTCCTGTTCTGGGTCCATTTGGGCTTGATCTTGACCCACAGCTGGAGATAGACCTGCTGTTCCAGCATGGCCTCCAGCTCCAGCCGCGCCGCCTGTCCCACCTGCTTGAGCATGCGTCCCTTGGCCCCGATGACCATGGCCTTGTGGCTCTTGGTGCTCACATAGATCACCGCACCGATGTGGAGCATGCCGCTCTCGGGATCCTCGTCCCAGTATTCGGTTTGCACCGCCACGGAGTAGGGGAGCTCCTGCTCCAGGTTCAGGAAGAGCTTCTCCCGAATGATCTCCGAGGCCAGAAAGCGCATGGGCAGGGTGGAGAGCTGGTCCTCGGGATAGAGGAAGGGAGCGCAGGGCACGCTTTGCTTGAGGTGGTCCAACAGCTCCAGGGTGCCTTCCCCCTGCGTAGCGGAAAGCACGTGGAACTCCGTGTCCGGAAAATAGGCGCGGAGCGATTCCAGAAGGGGCAGCAGATCCTGCTTGCGCTGGACCAGGTCCTGTTTGTTCAGGGCCACGGTCAGGGGCAGGCCCGCAGCGGTCAGGCGCTCGTGGAGCACGCTTAGATCGCGCTTCAGGCGCTTTTGATGAACCACGTAGCGAGAGGCGTCGAGCAGGAGCAGGACGTGGTCCGCCCCTTCCAGGGCATTCCAGGCGGTTTCCACCAGGAAGGCGTTCAGGGACTGGGTGGTGTAGTGAATGCCAGGGGTGTCCAGAAAGAGGATCTGGGTGCTCTCCTCGTGGTAGATGCCGCTGATCCGGTTGCGCGTGGTCTGCGGCTTGGGGGTGACGATGGAGAGCTTCTCCCCCAAAAAGCAGTTCAGCAGGGTGGACTTGCCCGAATTGGGCGGGCCGGTGATGACCACGACTCCGCAGCGCGTGGGGCATTCCTCGTTCTCTTCGTGTATGGATTCGTCGGACATGGTGCTTTCCGTTGGCTTGTTCCTGAAACAGGAGGTGTCTCTATGTCTGCGGTGCGTCTTTTTTTTGTATGAAAATGTGGCCAAGCTGTCGAATTATTTGGTGAAATTATCGGGCG
>JAZKRN010000130.1:0-8225 GCA_036628655.1 Desulfohalobiaceae bacterium
ACCACCTCCAGAGCCGGCTCCTGCAGCTTTTCCCGGAAACGCAGCCCGATGGCCGTCTCCAGCATCTGCCGGCTCAGGACCCTGTTCATCCCCGCCAGGGCCGCGAGCGCGGCCAGGGCCCAGTTGGGCTCCTTGATCCCCATGGCCTTGAAATCAATCTCCTTGACCGTGGCCTCGGTCTGGGGAATCTCCAGGCCGGGCACCTTGAGCACGAGCGTTTCCTGGGAGAGCTTGCCGAAGAGCTTTTTGCGCCGCTTCACCCCGTCCTCGGCCAGGGCCACGACCACTGAGGGCCGGGTGATGCCGGTATAGGCGATGGTTTCCGGGGAAAGGATGGTTTCGCTCACGGAGTGTCCGGTGAGCACGGTAATGGGGTAGTCGTTCTTCTGCGTGGCCTGATGCCCGGCTGTCATCGCCGCCAGGCACAGGAGCTCCCCAGCGGTCACCACCCGCTGTCCAGCGGCCCCGAGCAGAACCGCTTCCACTCGCTCCTCTTCCGGGGCGGTAAATCGCGGCTCGATCGCCACCGGCAGACTGTCCCCGGATCGCGAAGCCCTTTCACTGGCGTAGCTCTCTGCGTACTCCGTGCGCTCGTTCGTCGGAATGCGACCGTTATACGCGGGAAGATCCGTGATTTCCTGATCGATCTGCTTGGGACTGATGGTGTTCTGTTTCTTGTAGCGGCCGGTGCATATGCCCCAGATATCGAGCAGGCTGAACCCGTCGTATTCCACCGCCTGCTGCAGCTGATCGGACAAGCCCTTGGTATAGGCGGACCAGCGCGCTACATAGGGGGCTCCGGCGCTGTCGGCCACGCTGCAGATATCCATGGGCTGCTCCAGGTTGTTCAGGAACCCTGAGCCCACGAGGCTCTCCGGCGGCGTGGTCACGGAGAACTGCCCTCCGGTCATGCCGAAGTTGAAATTGTTCAATACGAGCAGGGTCAGATTGAGGTTGCGGCGGCACGCGGCCAGCAGATGGGCCCCCCCGATGCCCAGACCCCCGTCGCCCATGGTGACGATGACCTGCGCCTCGGGCCTGGCCAGCTTGATCCCGGCCGCATAGGTCAGGGCGCGGCCGTGCAGGCCGTGCAGGGCGTGGGTGTGGAAAAAGGTGTCGAAGAGGCCGGAGCAGCCGATATCGCTGACCAGGACCACCTGATTTCCTGCGAGGCCCATGTTCTGAAGCGCCCGATCCAGGGAACGCACCACGTTGTCGTGGGAACAGCCCGGGCAGAAGACAGGCGGCCGCTCCTTATTGAGCAAACCAGACATCGACGCTCTCCTTGATTTCATGCGGAGACACGAGCTCTCCGTTCATTTTTCCCACAAAGCGCACTTCCTTGTCCGGAACCGTGCGCTCGATTTCCGGCGCGTACTGGCCCTGATTCATCTCCGCCACGAGGACCGCTTTCGCGCCACGCGTCTTATCCCGGATCAGGGCCTGCGGGACCGGCCACAGGGTCTTGAGCACCAGGAGGGAGACCCTTTTGCCCTCACTCCGGCACCAGGCCAGGGCGTTGCGCGCGGAGCGGGCGGTGACCCCGTAGCTCAGGATGACCAGATCCGCCTCGGGATCGATGGACTGTTCGCTGAAGGCGAAGCTGTCCACATGGGCCGCGACCTTGGCCTCCCTGTGCCGCTGCATGCGCTCGATCTCCTCCGGATCCGCTGTGATGTAGCCGTCCTCGCCGTGGCTGGAGGAGGTCTGCCGCACCAGGGTCGAGCCGCCGATGGGCAGAAAGTCCGGTACCTCGTCCTCGCGCTCGAAGGCGAAGGGGCGGAAACCCTCGCCCTCCTGGGCCATCTTGCGGTCCAGGACCCGGGGCATCTCCATGGCCTCCAGATCCACGCTCTCCCGGGTCTGCCCCACCTCCTTGTTGGAGGCCAGGAAAACCGGACAGCGGAAGCGCTCCGCGAGGTTGAAGGCCTCCATGGTCAGCCGGACGCAGTCCGCGACATCCACCGGCGCGAGAACGATCACCGGCTGGCCCGCAGTGTTGCCCCAGCGCAGGAACTGGATATCCCCGTCCGCGCCCTTGGTCGCGGACCCTGTGGAGGGGCCCAGCCGCTGCACATCCACGAGCACCAGCGGGATCTCCGAGCCGATGGCGAAGGAGATATTCTCCGAATACAGGCTGATCCCCGGGCCGGAGGTCGCGGTCATGGCCTTCTGCCCGGCCATGGAGGCCCCGATGCAGTATCCTATCGCCGCTATCTCATCCTCGGCCTGCACCACTGTGCCCCCGGTCGGGGGCAGGAGGCCGAGTATGCTGTTGAAGACGCTCGTGGCCGGGGTGATGGGGTAGCCGGCAAAAAAGCCGCACCCCGCGTAGTGCGCTCCCCAGGCCACGGCCTCGTTTCCCTCTAGAAGACGTGAGCTCATAGCTCCTCCTTGCCTTGATCCGAAGAGAGCAGCCCCTTCGGCCCGCGCCGCTGCATTGCCGTCAATCGGGAATCCGGGCGCGGTGTTCGCTTTCAGCAGGTCACGATCTCCACTGCGCCGTGCACGGGGCAGACGGAGTAGCAGCCCCCGCAGCCCACGCAGTTCTCCTCCTTGACCCAGGTGCTTCCCTCGCCCTCTTGCATGGCGTCGGAGAAGCAGGCCTTGAGGCAGCGACCGCAGTTGCTGCACAGATCCGGATTCACACGGGCCTTCTCCATGGGCATATGCGCGTACTGCAGAGCCGCGTCCGAGGCGCAGCCCAGGAACTGGTCCAGGCTGGTGTACCCGCGCTGCTCCATGTACTGCTCCAGGCCCCGCACCTGCTTGCCCAGCCAGTCGTATCCGTAGCACATGACCGCGGAGCACATTTCCACGATATGGGCCCCGCTCATGAGGAACTGCACGATGTCCCGCCAGTCGTAGGCCCCATTGGTGCCGGCTATGGCCAGCTTGTTCCCGTACGCTTGCCGCACCTCGTTGATCCAGCGCAGGGTGAGGGGTTTGATCCAGGGACCGCCGATGCCGGCCTGGCCGTAGATGAGCGGTTTGCCGGTCTCGATGTCCGGGACGAAGCCGATGAAGCGGTTGGTCAGGGTCACTGCCGAAGCGCCCGCCTCCAGGAGCTTTCCGGAGAACTGCACCAGATCGCTCACCTGGGGGGTCACCTTGATCATGATGGGGATGTCCACCGCCTCGGCCACCGCCCGGGTGATATCGCAGGCCACGTCAAAGTCCTGGCCCACGTTCATCCCGGTCTTGACCCCTTCCATGAGCTTGGGGTGGGGACAGCCGAAGTTGAGCTCCAGAAGGGGCACCCCGCCGTCCTCCATCTGCCTGGCCAGATCCACCCAGCCCTGCTTTTCGATGGAGCCGATGCTCCCGATGACCACAGCGTCCTTTTCCCGTCCGTAGCGCACCGTTTCCCGGATCTCGGCCATGAAGTCCTCGGGCTGCTCCAGGGCCAGGCCGCTGCGGCTGTAGAGGCTGAAGCAGCGCGGCACCTTGCCGCGGCAGACCTCGTGGCGCTCGTTGAGGAAGCGCCATTTGGCCTTCTGGGTCAGCTCCCGCATAGCGGGGGAGTCGGTCATGGTCTTGGCGATCACGCCGCTCGCCCCGGCGTCGATGCACTTCTTCATGTTGGCGGCGTTCAGGGTCGGTTCGGCCGAGGCGGCAACCAGGGGGTTCTTCAGCCGGACCCCGCAAAAGTCGATGCTTGTATCGATCATGTTGTGTCCTCCGCTTCGTTGTATTGCCCTGTTCGACAGGCTACTCCCGGTCGCAGACGGAACGGATCCAGTCCACGCGTCCGGCCAGCCCGGGGAACTCCTCCCTGGCACTGTGCACCTTGTCCGTTCCGACCCTTGTGGAGATGACCGTCTCCTCGTCCCCGCAGGAGGCCAGGATGCTGCCCCAGGGATCCACAATCATGCTGTGGCCGGTGAAGCTGGCCCCCTTGTTCGGGCCGACGGCGTTGGCGGACACGAGAAGGCACTGATTCTCGATGGCCCGGACCCTGTTGAACATGAGCCAATGCTCCAGGCGGGGATAGGGCCAGGCGGAACAGACCAGAAACATTTCCGCGCCCCGGTCCGCCATGACCCGGAAGAACTCGGGAAAGCGCAGATCGAAGCAGGTGGCCAGGCCCATGGTCCCAAGCTCCGTCTCCACGACCGTGACCCGCTCCCCCGAAGTCAGAAGCTGGGTCTCCCGGGAGTTGTACCCGAAGAGATGGATCTTGCGGTAGTTGGCCAGGACCTCGCCGCCCGGGGACAGGAGATAGCTGGAGTTGTAGTAGCGGTCCCCATCCTTTTCCACCAAGCTGCCCGTGTGGAGATAGGCCCCGATCTCCCGGGCCAGGGAGCGCATGGCGGACAGCGTGGGGCCCTCGCCCTCCTCGGCCTGCTCGTAGTAGCGATCAAAGCTCATGAACCCGATGGGCCACATCTCGGGCAGGATCACCAGGTCCGCTCCCCGGCAGCTGCGAACCTTGTCCGCAGCTTTTTCCAGGGCCGCCTCCTTGTTGTCCTCGACGACCGCCATCTGCACGGAATCGATGCGCATTTCAAATGCTCCCTCGAAGACTTAGGCGGTGATGTCTTCCACGTTATTGATCGCGTACTGAAGCCCCAAACGCCGTTCCAGATAGGGATCGACCATTTCCGCCTCGAATCGCTCGCCGTAGCGGAATCCGTCCGTGAGCATGGCCACTGTGCCGGAATAAATGACCATGTTTCGCATCTCGCAGCTCACCTTGGAGCGGACGAAGTCGACCATCTGCCGCGGGGAGAGGACGCCGCCCAGCGCGCCCTCCTGATAGGGGACGCTCTCCCCGTTCACGGTCACAGCGCTCTTGAGGACAATGTCGTCCCAGTGCGCCTCGACCTCGGACAGGGGCCAGACCGTGTCGCTGACCAGGTTGGGGCAGATCTGCTTGGCCCGGGGAATATCCGTCTCCTCGAGCTTGCGGTCCGTGTGGTCGCTTCCCAGCCCCGCGTAGATCTCGCCCTCACCGTCCAAAAACAGGACGTATTCCACTTCTCCGGAGGTCTTGTGCCCAAGGACATCGATGGAGGACTGGCAAAGAAGGGACTGGCTGACCACGGGATACAGGGTCGGGGTCTCGCTCGGGGCAGGGATGCCCTTGGCGGCCAGCTCCCGGACGTGTTCCTGCACCTTTTCCTGGTTCCGACCGGAAAATCCGGCGTTGACCATCGTGTCGCAGACGAAGCGCGCTTGGCGGGAACCGCTTTGCTCCTGCACTGTCAAATCAATATACACAAAGCCTCCTTCCTGCTGCGTGGTTGCTGTGCTTGGTTTCGAAAGATCCCGCTATTTGTAGTAGCGTATCTCGAACGTGGTGCACCCGTAGGGAATGGAATAGGGACCGTGGGTCATTCCCGGCGGCCTGCAGGCGTAGTAGCCCGTCAGATAGGTTTCCTGCTTGGCCTTGTCGTAGAGGCTCCCCTCCAGGATGACCACTTCCTCCCAAAAGTCGTGGACCAGGGTGGACCCGGTCTCGATGCCGGGAGGGAACTTGAGCAGCCGGGAATAGTCCCCGGTCTCCGGGTCGTGGCTCAGGATCTTTTCCCGGATGCCCAGCTCCTGGTCCACAATCCGCCACTCAAAAGCGATATCGCAGTCCGTGAATTCGATCTCGGGCTTGGCCATGTTCGACCTCCTTGTTCCGTTGCGTTTGTCCTTCCCGTTCTTGCGGCCATCCCATTCGAGCCACATTCCGAATCTGTCGCCCTATGATCGCCCGCGGGTCGTGCATTGCTTGTGCGTCTCACACGAGATCATGTTTTTGTATGCAATATATCAGATGTGATGTTACGAGAGTTATGAGGGATTCGTTATTGGTTATTTGTGAATAGAAGAATTGATGTACTTGGAAAATGGAAAATTGGAATATGGAGAATTGAAACATTGGTTATTGGTGCACCTTTTAGAAAAGTGGCAAGTTCCCTCTCTTTTCTCCAAGCACCTTTTCCCTAATAATTCTTTTTCATAACCAATAACTATTCATTTATCATTCTCCAATCTGATGTCCGAGCTCTTGCATTCGATCTCCGACGTCCGACATCCGATCTCTGTTCTCCCTCCTCAGGTCGAGGAAGCCCCTTCTTCCGCAAAGAGATTCTTTTCCGCGCTCTCCCAGGTCTGGTCCAGATGGTAGCACATCCGCTCCCTGGCTTTCTCCGGATCGGAATGGGCAATGCACTGGAGCAGGCTCTCGTGCTCCTGCATCACCTCCTCCACCCTGCCCCGTCGGATCAGGGCGTGCGCGCCCATGATCTGTATCAGGTCTCGCACTTCCTCGATGGTGTTCATCAAGCGCCTGTTTCCGGTAAGGTGGCTGAGCAGGGCGTGAAATTCGCGATCCTTCTGCAGAAACCCCACCATGTCCTGCTTGTGCGCGTGCTCCTGTTGCTGGCGCAGTATGTCCCGAAACCGGGATATTTCCTCGGGGCCGGCCTGGGAGGCCACCTTTTCCACTGCGGTGAGCTCCAGGGCCTTGCGCAGCTCAAAGATCTCGTTCAGGTCCCGGCGATCGAACTGGTTGATGCGCACACCCCTGCGCGGAAGAAAGGTCACCAGCCCCTTGGCGGACAGCTCCAGCAGGGCCTCGCGGACAGGGGTGCGGGAAATCTGGAGGTAGTTGGCCAGCTCCTTTTCCCGATACACCGCCCCGAGCTTGAGCTCCCCGGAGAGAATGGCCTGGTACAGGGCCTTGTACGCCATCCGGGCGAGGGATTCCGGCTGATCCAGAGGCCCCAGGGTGGAGCTCGTCGTGGAGCCGCCTTTCGAGTCCGCCATTTTGAGTACTCCGACTGAAAATGAAATTATGAATTTGATATATCAGATGCCACCCCTGTGTCAACGGAGGGTCGCCAATTTTTGGAACAAATCGAAAAATTTTCTGGAAACTGTCGCAATTCCGGGCTCCTGGATAAAGAACTCGTTAGTTATTCGTTATGAGCCAGTAACAGCTCCTCAAAACCCGTCAACATGCTTAGTCGTGAATATTCCCTTGAACACCCTCCAGCCACCCCTGACGCAGTGAGCCGAGAAAGACCTTGAGCCCCACGAGAGTCACCACTTCGGCCATAGCATGTCCAGCACTGCGGCGATCCGCGCTCTCCGCCTTGTTCAGGAGGACGATTCTTTTGGCTCCCTCGGGTGTCCCGCGGAACAGGCCCAGCTTGTCCGTCACGACCCGCCCGGCCCCTTCCGGAGTGACCGCATCCCCCTGCGGGATACCGCTCAGCGCGGAATACTCCGTGCAACGGAAAACATTGTCCTCCGTCAGTTGGTCCCAAACACCGTCAAGCCCGACGACCCCCACCACATGATCGCTTCCCGGGGAAATAACCGGCTCTCCGGGACCGGGAGCCTTGAGGGGACGGCCGGCGGCCCCGTCCGCTTCCGCGAGGATCCAGTGAAAAAGGCCGCTCCGTCCGAGGCGATCGATTGTTTCCGGATCATAGCCCACAAGCTTGACCCTGTCCGGCTCATGATCCGCAGCGAGAGTAACGTGGGCCGGCAGATCGGCTTGAGAGCGGCTCTGCAACCATTGAAGAGGATCCTTTGCGCAGGCGCACAAGGGCGACTGCTGCGGGCCTGGCGGCCTGATCCGGGTCGTGGTGGTGCTCAGGACCCGCTTGCCCTGCCCGGCCAGGAAGGCGGCCAGGGCGAACATCAGGCTCGTCTTGCCCCCGGAGCCGACCAGGCAGAGGACACCTCCCCGATCCGGGGATATGAAGGAGGACGGGAACTGCATGGTTCGTGACTCGTGAAGCCCGGACGCCGGATGCCGGACATCAGACGCCAGCTGAAAGAGACAAAATGGAAACCGCGATACACAATAACCCTCATTCCCGGGCCGACCCGGGCACAACGAAGCATGAAAATGCGAGGCGAGTCGGGGAGTGCGTTGAGGCCAGTGTTTCATTACGTGTTTCCAGTGCCGGGACTGAACGAGCTGATCGATTTCAGCGCGCGACAGAACGTGTGTTCGGTGTTTCCCTCGGCAGCGCGGATCTTACCGTGGATACCGGCAAGGTTTCCATATCGCGCAGAACAAGGGCCCGCCCGTTTATGAAACACGGCTTCAACGCACTCCCCGTCGAGCCTCGCCATATATCCAGTTCATTCAAAGTGTTAGGAGCATTTTCATACAAAATATTCGAACAACCGGAAACCCTGAACGGAGAACGGGGATCGGAGAACGGGGAACCTCTACTGCGAAACGTTAAACCGTCCGAGCACCGCCTCCAGCA